>JAUZPB010000066.1 GCA_030706145.1 Bacteroidota bacterium | reverse complement strand
ATTTTACTGCTTGTCTTTACGTTATTTAAACTGTGTTAATAAATATGGATCGCTATATGGATCCAGTTCAATATAATAGTAGTTTAAACAATATTTTTATAAAGGAGTTAAAATATGCGAAACACTGTTTCACCATATTTCTTTTTATTATTGTCCATTCTTGGCTTTGCTCAAATAGATTGCAGTGATCAGAGAAGTGGAAACAAGACAATGTCGAATGAAGAGCTGGTAGCCAGAGGCAAATATCTTGCAAACTTCGGAGGATGCAATGATTGCCATTCACCAAAGATAATGACTAACATGGGCCCAGTGCCTGATACAACTAAATTGCTATCGGGCCATCCGGAAGGAGGGCAATTACCACCTATTGATACTAGTATAACTAATTCCAAAGGAGTTTTTACAACTATGGACCTTACGGCCTGGGCTGGTCCATGGGGAATATCTTTCCCTATTAACCTGACCCCGGATGGTGAAACAGGAATTGGAAACTGGACTGAAGAGGTCTTTTTTAAGGCCATGAGAGAAGGGAAGCACCTTGGAGCTGGCAGGCCAATTTTGCCACCTATGCCTTGGCAAAGCTTAGCGTCACTAAAAGATGAGGACCTTAGGGCAATATTTTTATATCTAAAGTCCCTAAAGCCGGTTCATAACAAAGTCCTGGATCCAATAGCGCCCAATATGGTAGCTCAAACTGCTAATAAGGGTAAATAAAAACGCTTAAAGCATATCTGATGCCAGCCTTATGGACCTGCCAAACTATGCTTAGAATAGAAGTAATAAAAAGGGGTGGGGATTTTATTCCTAGCCCCTTCCTTTACCAGAGACTGGGTTATATCTATAAAATTATGATGTAGAAACTAATTGAAGCATTTTCTTGACTGCATCCTGATATTCAAAAAAATCTATGGGCTTAACGACATAATCTAAGATTCCAAGTGCCCTCGAATGAGCTATGTCTTCGGAATTGGAAGATGTTGAAAAAATGATAACTGGCAATTCAGATAGCTTTTTGTTCTGCCTTATCTCCTCTAAGATCTCGAGGCCATTTTTCTTCGGAAGATTAATATCAAGAATTACTAAATCTGGTAAAACAGCTTCAGCTTCATTAGCAATTTCATTAAAATATTCTGAAGCCTTTTCCCCATCGATCTTAAATCTGAAGGAAAAATCGGAAAGGACATCGGCTATGGCTTCCATTATTAGGACTCTATCACCCTCATTGTCTTCAATTACCAATACTTCCATTTCAATGCCTGTTTTCTGAATAAAAGTACTTTTTGAGATAGCTACTGAATATATGTTGGATAGGGATATGATGAATAATATGGAAAGTTATTTCATTTTATTTTTATTTGCAAGCTTTTTCTCAAATCCTATTTAAGTTAAATTCAAATTAGATAACCATTTAATCGTTTATCACATAATATAATCGCTTATCACAATTAATATAATTCTCCCAAAACACTTTCCGATAATCCAGTATATACTGATTTTACCTACTATTGGATAAAACACTGTTTACCACTCCAATAGTAAATATTAGCAAAATCCTAAAACCCCAGGGGGAAGATTATGAAATGGTTCTTAAACTTAAAAATATCTGTCAAATTACTAGCTGGATTCTCATTCCTATCACTTGTAACAATTCTGATAGGATACATAGGATTATCCAATATGGCAGGACTTAATGAAAATTCAAGCCAAATGTACACAAAAGAGCTTGTTCCTATCAGCTACCTTGGGCAGCTTGCTGAAAATTTCCAAAAAACAAGGGTATCTGCTACTAAAGTGGTCTATAGTGATCTAGCTAGTGAGAGGAAAAGCTTATGGGAAGGTACTCTCAACCAGTTCAGGATTACTGAAGAAAAGGGAGAACTGTATCAGAAGACGCTTTTAACTGAAGCTGGAAAAATGACTTATTTTAGGTTTAAAGATGATTTTAGTAATTATAAAAGGCTGATTGAGCAGATCGCCGACTTTGCTTTGGCTGGCAAACAGAAAGAAGCTGTTCAATTGATGAGAGAAAAAGCTGTTGAGTATAATAACAAAGTGCAAGATGATATAAAAGAAATGATCTCTCAGAAAGATGCACTTGCAAGGAAAAACTATGACGAGAATTTGCAGTCTTATTCGAGTACCAGAATCCAGGTTGTAATATTTTTATTAGCAAGTGTGGTTATTTCTATTCTTCTTGGAATATTTATCTCAAGTAACATTAGTAAATCTGTCAACAAATGCGTCGAGTTTGCCAAGAAAATTGCAATAGGCGATATGTCTCAAAAAATTGACATCGATCAGAAAGACGAAGTTGGTATGCTGGGACATGCAATGAATGAGATGGTTGATGCAATGAACAATGTGACGAAGATTGCAATGGAAATTGCTACAGGTAACCTGCTTGTTACAGCTAAGCAGAGGTCGGAAAAAGATACTTTAATGCAGGCATTAGAGAAAATGATAAATGAACTTACTAATATAGTAATAAATGTGAAATCAGCTGCAGATAATGTTGCTAATGGAAGTATCGAATTATCAGCTGGAAGTGAGCAGCTCTCCCAGGGTGCAACAGAGCAGGCCTCAGCAGCCGAGGAAGCTTCAAGCTCAATGGAAGAGATGTCAAGTAACATAAAGCAGAATGCAGATAATGCAATGCAGACTGAGAAAATTGCTCTAAAGAGCGCTCATGATGCAAAAGAAGGCGGTAAGGCAGTTGCTGAAACAGTAGATGCAATGAAAGAAATAGCATCCAAAATCTCAATAATTGAGGAAATAGCAAGGCAGACAAACCTTTTAGCCCTTAATGCAGCAATTGAGGCAGCAAGAGCAGGTGAGCATGGTAAAGGATTTGCTGTAGTAGCAGCAGAGGTAAGAAAACTAGCTGAAAGAAGCCAAATAGCTGCCGGAGAGATAAGCCATTTAAGTAGAACCAGTGTTCAGGTAGCAGAAAAAGCTGGTGAAATGTTATCTAGAATAGTCCCGGATATTCAGAAGACAGCTGAACTTGTACAGGAAATCTCTACTGCATGCAACGAGCAGAACAGTGGAGCTGAGCAGATTAACTCTGCTATTCAGCAGCTAAACCAGGTAATTCAGCAGAATGCCAGCGGCAGTGAGGAAATGGCCTCAACAGCCGAGGAACTCTCAAGCCAGGCCGAGCAGCTCCTTGGCACTATTGAGTTCTTTAAGGTCGATAACGGTAATAATGTTAACAAGCAAACTTCTTCATTAAGGCAAGTTTCTTCAAACAAAGCAATAAAGAAGTCATTTGTTTCCTCTGGTAAGGCATTGCCTTCTCCAAGCAGCAGCAGTAACGGTTCACAAAGTTCAAAGAAGAAGGACCTTATTATTGATTTAGATGATAGTAAGTTTGATGTAGAATTTGAGAAATTTTAAGTCGTTGTGATAATAATCGAAAGCAATTTTATACTGGTAAATCAGATAGAAAAAAGAGTTATTTTTAGTTTTTTATATAAATAATAAATATTTATATTTATAAAACCTTGAAAAGAGTGTAAAGAACTATAGATATATAAATTCTAAAATTAACTATGAAAGTAAATCTCAAATGTATAAAGAAGCAAGTAGTGATCTTATTGAATTAAAGAATTCGTTAAGCGATACTGCATTTGAACTTACCAGTATAAAGTATGCTTTAGATGAAGCTGCTATTGTAGCAATAACAGATATAAAAGGGACAATAACATATGTAAACAAAAAATTCTGTGAGATCTCAAAGTATAGCTCGGATGAGCTAATAGGGCAAAATCATAGAATCATAAATTCAGGGTACCATCCAAAAGAATTTTTCCAGCAAATGTATAGAACGATTGGTAAAGGGAATGTTTGGAGAGGGCAAATAAGGAACAAAGCAAAGGATGGTACCTTATATTGGGTCGATACGACAATTGTTCCACTTAAAGACAGAGCTGGAAAACCTACTAAATATCTCGCCATAAGGTTTGACATATCAGAGCAGAAGAAAACAGAAGAAATACTAAACCAGACTTTAACCAAATTAGAAAACTCAAACAAAGAATTAGAGCAGTTTGCCTATATTGCCTCTCATGATCTTAGAGAACCCTTAAGGATGGTGACAAGCTATGCGCAGCTAATAGCCAGAAGGTACAGGGAAAAACTAGATGATGAAGCTGAGGTTTTCATAAAGTATCTTGTTGATGGTACGAACAGGATGCAAATGTTAATAGATGGTTTGCTTTTATATTCACGTACAACATCAAAGAAAAATACCCTTAAGCAAACGGACTTAAACGTTGTTTTGCAGGAAGTGCTGGATGATCTGAAAATATCTATTGAAGAAAAGCATGCAGAAATAAAACAAGGCACTTTACCGAATATTTTAGCTGATCCAATACAGATAAGGCAGTTATTTCAGAATCTTATCAGCAATGCAATCAAATACAACAAAAGTCAAACTCCTATAGTAGAAATCTCTTCTCAGGAATCTTTAACGGATTGGTGCTTTTCTGTAAAGGACAATGGTATTGGAATAGAGCAGGATCAATTTGACAGGATATTCAAGATATTTCAGCGGCTTCATCGCCAGGAGGAATTTCCAGGTACAGGTATTGGTTTAGCTGTATGTAAAAAAATAATCGAGAGGCATGAAGGACGCATATGGATAGAATCATATCCCGGCAAGGGATCTGTTTTCTATTTTACTATTCCCAAAAAATAAATATATTCAATAAAAAAGCTCGGGCCAACCAAAACAGAAAGGAATCGAGATGAAGAAGGTTGTGATCACTCACGCAAAACGTACACCTATTGGCTCTTTTAACGGGGTTCTCAGCTCTCTTTCTGCTGCCCAGCTGGGCAGTATTACCATAAAAGCACTTCTAAATGAATCAGGAATTGATAAGAATACAATTGATGAAGTCATTATGGGAAATGTACTTACAGCTGGTCTGGGGCAAGCTCCAGCCAGGCAGGCGGCCATATTTGCAGGTCTTCCCGAAAAAACAGAATGTCTTACTATTAACAAGGTTTGTGGGAGCGGACTTAAATCTGTTATGCTTGCTCATCAGGCCATTGCAGTAGGGGATGCTGATATAATAATTGCAGGTGGGCAGGAAAGTATGTCGAATGCACCATACCTTCTTCCCCAGGCTAGAAATGGATACCGCCTGGGAAACTCTACTTTGTATGATTCGATAATAGTGGACGGATTATGGGATGTATATAATAATGTACATATGGGAAGCTGCGCCGAATCGTGTGCTAGAGAATTTAACTTTTCCAGGGAGCAATTAGATGAGTTTACGGTAAAGTCTTACAGGAATGCTATTAAGGCTCAGGAGGAAGGTAAATTTAAAGATGAAATTGTTGAGGTTAGTGTTAAGGATAAAAAAAATGAGGTAATAATTTCAAAGGATGAGGAACTAGAGAAAGTAAACTTTGATAAGATCCCCTCGTTAAAACCTGTCTTTGAAAAAAATGGCATTGTAACAGCAGCAAATTCTTCGAGCATAAATGATGGTGCTGCGGCTTTACTAATTATGTCAGAAGATAAAGCAAAAGAGTTAGGTTACAGACCTATGGCTGAAATTGTTGCACAGAGTTCAGCGGCAAAGCTTCCAATGCAGTTTACGACAGCTCCGGTTGACGCTATAAATAAAGTGCTTCAGAAGGCACACCTAAAGATAGATCAGATAGATCTTTTTGAGATAAATGAGGCTTTTGCAGTTGTCTCACTTGCAGTAAATAAGCTGCTAAACTTAACCGGGAAGAATGTAAACGTTAACGGCGGAGCAGTAGCCTTAGGCCATCCAATTGGAGCTAGTGGGGCAAGGATACTGACTACTTTGCTCTATGAAATGAAAAGACGTAATTCCTATTATGGACTTGCTTCACTTTGTATTGGGGGCGGGGAAGCTTCCGCCTTAATTGTAAAGAATATATAGAATCTTCTTTCTTTCTATTTGGTGTGCTGAATATTTGGAAATTTCTTAAAAAGGGAATAAAAATACCCATTGTTGTATGGGCCTCTTTTTATTCCCTTTTTTAATCTATTATAAATTAGAAACGTTCAGTATTCCTTCTCTTTTGACCTCTCTTGTTGACCATTCAAAGTAAACTAGTTTTAGGGACTTTGAGCTGTGGACTATATCAATTCCATTTAGTGTTTTTTTGGGGAAACTAAGTACAAATATTTTACTGTTTAGCCTTAAAAGTCCTCCTCTTTGCATACCACCCGGCCTGGAATTTGGCCTGTTTATTTGCTCATTTCCAGGTTTTACTGCTGGAGAAAGCAATTGCTCTTTTTCTACAGGAGTGATCTTTTCAGGTTCAAGAACATCACCTTTTTCATTTTCCAGATAAAAAGACCACTTATCTGTTGCCAGGGCGTCTTCCGAATATGGGGAATTCATCTCCATCCAGAATAAATATGAGTTATCAAAATCAAACTGGGATTTGTATTTTTTCTCATATTCTGCTTTTTCACTCTCTGACATTTTTGCAAGTCCTTCAAATTCCTTTAATCCTGCCTCTATCAGCAGCGAATCAAAAAAAGTCACATCAATGTTCATAGGTATCATGCGTCCTGAAGTTGGTCTTTCTCCTGATTCACCGCCTCCAAAAAGCGGGGAGGAGGGAGACTCAGGATTTTTTACAGACAGCTTTACTGTCCTTTGTATCCATAATTTACTAAAATCACCTGGTGGAAGTGAATAAAGCATGTTTGACTGTGGAGGTTCAACATAATTACTTTTTAGTTGTGTAAAACTTGAACAGCCAAAAAATAATACAATGCTCAGACAAAATAATAGAAGCAAAAACGCTATTGTAGCAATATTATTCAATACTTTCATTTTTCCCTCGTATTTAACTTTATCCATATTTCAAGGTCGGGGTTTTCCTCGATCACACCTGAACGAGGATTGCCAGGTCCCATTCCTGGAGCGTTCCTTCCTTGTCTCATCATCCCTCTGCCAAAATTACCAGACATCGCCCTTAAAGGTTCGAGATAACTGATTCCAAGATTACTGGAGTTAAGTTTAATATCTTGATAGCCAGTGAAATAACTGTGAATGTTTCTTGGGATCTTAAGTTCAAAGGTGAGTAGGTTTTCGCTTATTCTCATTTGACCGCTAAAGGAAGTCGAATCATCTTTTATAAAGATCTTACTTTGAATATCATTTTTATCAATTACTATTACTCCGTCATCGATTTTTGCAATTTCCTTTTCAGCCCTGACTTTTTGGTCTTCAGTCAAAGAGGCAAAAAAGTTTCCTTTAGTGAAATCGAATTTTCTTTCACCGCTATAAAATATATCCATTTCAAGGCTCTTGTCGTTTTTCCCCTCAGGATCAATATAAATCTTTAATCCATGAAGAGCGAACATACGCCCTATACTCCTGTCGTTGCACTGGCCAGCTAAATATATGTAGTTTTCATCGTATGTAGCGCTGATATTTAACTTGCCATTTTCATATTGCTTAAAGTCACTTAGTTTCCATTCGTCAAGCTTTCCATCAATAGCTATAATTTTATCCCGTCTTGGAATAGTCATCTCTGAAGTTCCGCACCCGGTCCAAAGAAGTCCAAGAATTGCAAGAATGAAGGTTATTTTTGACATAGTGTTTCTATTCTCTTTATTAAATCATTAAAAACACAAAAGAAGCTCTATCGAACTGATTTCGATATAATATAGACATTTTATTGTAAATAATGGTTTAAATGCCGCAAAATTGATTCTTTAAGAGATAAAAGCTATTTTTGGTGGCCTTTTAAGGAGGGAGGAAGATCATCTTAACAGGCTTAATAAACTAAAGAAAAATTTCATGGCCGGACTTTCGGATTTTATAGATAAACATATTAATAGAGCTTTAGCTTTGATAATTATTGTCACTCTGTATATTGTTGGCGATTATAATTATCTTTTGTTTCATTCGCTTGCTGAAATGGTAAGTATTGGAACGGCCTGGGCTGTATTTATGCTTGCCTGGAATTCCAGGGATATTTCAGAGAATACTTCTTTAACATTTCTTGGAATTGCATATCTTTTTATTGGAGTTTTGGACCTGTTCCACACGTTAGCCTTCAAGGGGATGAACATTTTTACAGAAAGCGATGCTAATCTTCCGACTCAGCTTTGGATCGCAGCAAGGTATTTGCACTCTGTTTCGTTTCTGATATTCGCAGCAATATCACGCAGGAAAATAAATTCAAATCTTATTGTATTATTCTTTGTTTTAATTGTTTCGGCGATTTTTCTTTCAATATTTTCTTTTAGAATTTTCCCACCCTGTTATATAGAAGGTAAAGGATTAACTGCCTTTAAGATAATTAGTGAATATATCATTTCATTTATTTTTATTATTTCGGCCTTGATTTTTTCAAGGAAACAAGCCGGGTTTGACAGGTATATTACTAACAGCCTTATCTTATCAATTGTTTTTCTTGTTATTGCGGAACTGTCCTTTACATTTTATCAATATACAGATGATCTTTTGAATAAAATGGGTCATTTGTTTAAGATCCTATCCTCATTTTTTGTCTACAAATCATTAATTGAGCTTGGTGTCAAACAGCCTCTGAACCTGCTTTTCCACGATATCAAACACAGTGAAGAAAGCCTCAGAGGAATGAATGATGAATTGACTCATCTTAATGAAAGGCTGGAAACAGAGCTTCAGCAGAGAAGTAATGCGGAGGAGCAGATGAAACTAGCTTTAGTGGAACTCGAAAGGTCTAATAAAGAGCTTGAACAATTTGCTTATGTTGCCTCACATGACCTTCAGGAACCTCTTAGAATGGTTGCAAACTATACAAGGTTACTTGAAAAGCGCTATAAAGATAATCTTGATGAATCTGCTCTGGAATATATACAGTTTGCAGTCGACGGTGCTTCCAGAATGCAGATGCTGATAAAAGGTCTTTTGGATTATTCAAGGATCTCCATGCGTGGAAAAGAATATCAATTGACGGATATAGATAAGATACTTAGTGATGCATTAAAAAATCTTTCACTCCTTATAAATGAGTCAGAGGCTTCTATAGCTAAAAAGAATATGCCATCAGTCCGTTGTGATCAGCTCCAGATAATGCAGCTGTTTCAAAATCTTATCGGTAATGCCTTGAAATTCAGAGATAAGGAAAGGAAACCTGAGATTACTATTACTTCTGAAAGGTCGGGCGAGATGTGGTTATTTGCTATAAAAGACAATGGCATTGGAATACCGCAAGAATTTTTTGAAAGGATCTTTTATATTTTCCAGCGCCTTCATTCAAGAGTTGAATATCCGGGAACAGGAATAGGTCTTGCTGTGTGCAAAAGAATTGTTGAAAGGCACGGCGGACAGATCTGGGTCGAATCTACTCCGGGTAAAGGTACTACATTCTACTTTACACTTCCAAACGCTTAGGTTATACTAAATAGACTATACCAATAAACTATTATAGTTTTATAAACCATTCTTATCTTATACTATCCCTTTACCATACTTATATACATTTCTGACCTTGTACTGTTCTAAACAATTCTGGACAGGAGGGGGGGAGAAATTTGCCCTTAAACTAATTGCCAAAGTTTCGAAAGTCTAAAGAGAATAAAACGGAATAATAATGGAAGAAATTAAGAAAATTAAGATTAAGCAGCCACCTGTCCTTTTTGCAAGAACTCAGAGCCTGATCCAAAAGGTTGAAGAGAATCTTGACGGGTTATTAATAACATACTGGAATAACCCCAAAGGTCAGGTTTGTCATAATGATGTGGTCGCCTTTTTTGAACTTTTGGAAAGAATCGGAAAGCAGAACAAGATCTATGTTTTTATAAAATCAGATGGAGGTCATGGGCAGGCATCTTTACGAATTGTCAATTTATTAAGGAAATATTGCAAAGAAATTGTAGCCCTGGTTCCTTTGGAATGTGCGAGTGCTGCTACAATGATGGCAATAGGAGCAAATGAGATAAGAATGGGACCTATGGCATATCTTACAGCTGTAGATACTTCTCTTACGCATGATCTTTCACCAATTGACAGGGATAATGATAGGGTAAGCGTAAGTCTGGATGAATTAAGCCGGGTAATAAAATTATGGCAGAAGGAAAAGTCCGTTCATGCAGATAATCCTTATAAATCACTATTTGAATATGTTCATCCTCTTGTAATTGGAGCCGTTGACAGGGCTGAATCCTTGTCAATTATGATCTGTAAGGATCTGTTATCAAGCCATATAGAAGATGAATGCAGAGCCGATGAAATTGCGCAGGTATTGAATTCCAAGTATCCTTCGCACAGCTATCCAATACTTTATGAAGAAGCCAAAAAGATAGGCCTTAATGTGAAGGCAATTGATAGAGAAATAAACTCACTGCTTTTGCAATTAAATAAATTGTATAGTGAAATGGGTCAAAGGGCTACAACTGATTTTGATGATACCAGAGCCCATAGTAACGAAATCACAAATATTTTGGAGGCAAATGGTCTGCAGATCTATTTCCAGCAGGATAAAGATTGGTTTTATAGGTCAGAGGAAAGGCGCTGGATCTCATTAAATGACAACAGCAGTTGGAGAAAGACCGAAAGGCACAACGGCAAGATAGTCAAATCAATCTATCATATTGCATAAATACTATTAAACATTCAAAAATCTTTTCTATTTGTAAAATAAAGTAATACTAAGCAATAATTTCATACAGGGGCTGAACATTAAGTTTTCAGCCCTTGATTGAACTGTAAGCCATCTCTGGATTCCATACCCTTTTTATCACACATGAATTTACTTCAGATATTCAATTTCAGGAATTTGAACAGCCATTCAAAACTATCTGTTATTCAAAATTATCGAAAAATACATTGAACAAAACGAAAATATTTATAAATTTGCATGCACAATAAAAAAGAGTAAAGCTTAATTTTCTGTTTTTGGAAACGGCAATAAATTAAAGGTGCTATTATCCGAACTATGCGCTTGAGCACACTTTTTTCTCTATTCCTATTTTTGAATACTCTATGCTGGCCCCAGGAGTATCTAATAAAAAATTATGCTCCTAATGACGAACATAATATGCCTGCAATACTTTCTGTTGCCCAGGATAAAGAAGGTTTTATCTGGCTTAGTTCAAGCAAAGGCGGGGCTTACAGGTTTGATGGAAGAAATTTCAGACTTTTCTTAAAGAATGATGGATTTACCAATTCCATATCCACAGAACTCTACAGGGATTCGCATGACTATCTTTGGCTTTGCACCAATACAGATGGACTTTTTAAGTACGATGGCAAAAGGTTTATAAGATATAAAATTACGAATATCCCAAAGCATATTTCAACTATCTGTGAAACAGGAAATCTTTATTGGATTGGTGTCGATAAGGATCTTTACTGCTTTAATGGCGATCGGTTCCGAAAAGTTCTTTCTTCCTCCTCCAGGATCACTTCTATAAAAAGCGATATGAAAGGGAATATTTGGATCCTTACCTGGGAAGGCCTTTATTCTTATTGTATCAAGTCTGGAAAAATGCAAACTGAAGTCTTAAGCAAAGATATTAATGCAGTCTTCTTCGACAAAAAAGGAAATAAATGGTATACCTATAATAATAAAATAATAAAATTTGGTCCCAATGGATCTTTATCATTAAAATTACCATCAGGCAGCGGTAATATCGTTCCACGCAATATTATTGAAGACTCTTATGGTAATATTTGGTTTGCTACTAACCTGGGATTATTCAAATATAATGGATCAAAACTCGAATGCATTAATTTATCAAAGTACATGAGCGACAATTTTTGTTTTTCAGTTTTTGAAGACTTTGAGAAGAATATATGGGTAGGTACAACGGGTTCTTTAAGCAAATTGCAGAAAAATGATTTCGGATTTCTTGAAAATGAAATAAGAGAATTAAAATCAACACGTTTTATAAATGAAGATAACAATGGAAATTATTGGTTCTTTACTGATCACAAAATTTTAAAGTATAGTTGTGGGAAAGTTAAGACTTTTAATATCCCTGAAGCCTTTTGTGGAAAAGCTTTCCTTGCAGGTATCAGGGATAAAAATGGCAATATCTGGTTAGCTTCTTCTAATGCTCTGTTAAAGTTTGATGGAAAGTCATTTTATCCATATTACTATACTTTTAAAGGATTACCATTCCTAAATAGACTTTTCTATGATATTTCTGCAAGAGGTTTAGCTTTAGGAAATAATGGAAAAATACTTCTTAGACAAAACACAGATCAGATAGAAGAATTTGATGGCAAAAGTTTCAGAAATATTTCCTTAAAGAATGACAGTTTGAACTTCTGCAGATTACTAAGGGAAAAATTTAAACAAAACTGGTTCGAAGCTGGTAAAAACAAAATTGCTGTTTTTAATGGGCAATACTATAAGACTGTTAATATAAAGTACTCAGAAACGAATCACTTTATTGAAGATGAAAAGAATCTATATATTATTAACACATATGAAAAGGAAGAAAAGAAAAAGAAAAATTCATTTTATATAATAAATAAGTCAGATGGTAAAGTTAAATGTTTTGGTGAGAAAGATGGTATGACGCAAGATGAGATCCGCATTTTTTGCAAAGATAAACTTAACAATCTGTGGATCTTTGTAAGAGGAAAAGGAATTGTAAAATTTGATATATCTGAATCTGAGAAAACAGGAAAACTTAAATTTTATGAGTATCCATTCCCTGATTCATATAAGGATCAGATTACTATTTGTCATTTTGTTGATAGTAAAGGAAATATTTGGGTTTCAAACTTTACCTCCTGGATTTGTTTTAATCCTGCAGAATTTGGAAAAATTGAGCCACTAATACCCAAAACCTATCTTATATCAGCAACACTATTTTCCAGAAACCGTCAGATACAGCTTTATGACAGTAATAATTCCTTATCTAAACAAACACAATTACCTTATTATGATAATTACATTAAGTTTCAATTTGGAGCAGTCTGTTTCAGAGATAATGAACATGTAAAGTATACATATATTCTTGAAGGACTTGATACCAAGTGGTCCGAATTAACAAATAGTGATGAAATTACTTATACAAATCTTCCGCCAGGCAAATACAGGTTCAGAGCCAGAGTATGCTCAATAGTTGGATCTATATATTATGAATCTATATATGGTGCGCCGGCAGAATTTAGTTTTGAAATCTTACCCCCATTTTGGAAAACCTGGTGGTTCTATTTAATAACTCTGGCTGTTATGTCAGGAGCATATTTCTTCATACTCAAATTTTGGGAGAATCGAATTCAGAAAAGAGACCTTGAGAGGCTTGTTAACTTAAGGACAAAGCAGCTCCAGGAGGAAAAAGAACGCGTTGAGACAATTAACAGGGAACTTGAAAAAAGTAAATACCAGCTCTTCAAAATAAATGAGATCCAGACTAAATGGCTTGATGAATTGTCAGACTCTGAGCAGCAGCTTATTGAGTTAAATAAAAATAAAGATGAGTTCTTTTCTATCATATCACATGACCTGAAGAGTCCCTTCTATTCTATTATTAGATACACTGAGTCCTTTCTTAGTGATTTTAATAAGCTTACATCTGATCAGATAAAGGAATACACCAAGGCTCTTAACAGCTCATCAAAGAGTGTATATGACCTTTTGGAAAAGCTATTGGACTGGTCAAGAATTCAAACCGGCAGAATGGAATATAAACCGGTCTGCTATGAACTGACAAAGCAAATAAGTAATGTTGTTGACCTTCACACAGGGCACTTAAATAAAAAGAAAATTAAATTTGTAAATAATATACAAAACGAAATATTTGTCTACGCCGATGAGAATATGATAAGAAGCGTTCTAAGTAATTTTATCTCAAACGCAATTAAATTTACTCCGAACGGAGGGAAGATCCAGGTAAGTTCAAGCATGCTGCCAGATTATGTTGAGATAAGAGTAGCAGACACGGGTATTGGTATAGACAGTGAAAGCTTTTCAAAATTGTTCAGGATCAACCATCATTTTACGACTTTAGGCACTTCAAAGGAAAAGGGGACAGGCTTAGGCTTAATTATCTGCAAAGAGTTTGTCGAAATGAACAAAGGGAAAATATTTGCAGAAAGCACACCAGGAAAAGGAAGCACTTTCGGTTTTACTCTTCCTCTGCCAACGGCACAAGACAACTAGAACTATTAAATTACCCAACTTTGTATTTACTT
This sequence comes from Bacteroidota bacterium, assembly GCA_030706145.1. GTDB lineage: Bacteria > Bacteroidota > Ignavibacteria > Ignavibacteriales > SURF-24 > JAUZPB01. Next base: position 10,519 of record JAUZPB010000066.1, on the reverse strand, counting down.
TTGTTTGTACATGGGGTATTTTACTATCGGGATATGCATTAAAAAAAATTAACGCAAAAAAAGTAAAATTATTTTCCGTAGAGCTGAAAAGTTTTACTATTATATAGGTATGAAGATATAAAATCTGAATATAAATGGTTTTACTTTGACTGGATTACAGGAGGCAAGTTTATGAAAAAGAGTTACTGGGGTATTTCCCTTTTTTTCCTCTTTAGTTTTTTATTTGTTCTTAGCAGCGATATCTTTGCTGTAGGAGCATTATATGTTCGCCCACGAAACAGCACACAGCAATATCAGAAGATGTGGATCAAGAAGATCGATACAAAGATCGACATCCAGGAACAGATTGCTGTAACGCATGTCGATCAGACATTCAACAATGAGTTAAATACTTCTGTGGAAGCTATTTATCTTTTTCCACTCCCTGCAAATGCTACAATATCTGAGCTTGTATACTGGGTAAATGGTGTAAGATATGTAGCAGAAATAAAAGAAAGACAGCAGGCAGTAAGTGAGTATAACCAAAAATTAAGGCAATGGCTTGACCCTGCCTTACTTGAATATCTTGGTAATAATCTTTTCAGGTTAAGCATTGTACCTATCAATGCCAATTCCGATGTAAGGACAGAAATTACTTATGTTGAGCCTTTAAGCTATGATTTCGGAAATGTTAATTATCTTTTAAAGCTTAATACTCTTTCACTTTCGTCAAAACCTCTGCAAACGGTTTCTGTAAGTATAGATGCAACTTCAAAGTTTCCTTACAAAAGATTCTATTCACCTTCATATGCAAATTCTACAGCTGCAAAGATTACAAAGATAAGCGATAATCACTATACATTCTTATTTGCAGATGAGAATTTCTATCCCGATCGCGATTTAAGCCTGCAGTTTGAAACACAGCGTTCAGGAATTGAATATCATGCTTTGTCTTACAAACCTTCAGTCCAGGATTCAATAGGAACAGATAACTTTTACTCGATTTGGATCACACCTCCAGACAGTTTAACAGCTGGGGATGAAATACCGAAGGATATTGTCTTTACGGCAGATGTTTCCTCAAGTATGGACGGCAAGAGGATGGATCAGCTGAAAGAGACTCTGAGTAATTTCCTTTCTCTTCTGACAGATAAAGATAAATTTAACATCATTAAATTTGGGACAAATGTTGTTCCATTTAAGAATGATCTTGTCTATGCAACGCAGAATAATATTAATGATGCCAAGAATTTTGTATTTCAGTTATCTGCTCTTGGAACAACAAATATTGATGATGCACTTACAAAATCTTTAAGCCAAAGCTATGGGGATTCAACTTCAAATGATCTCATATTCCTGACAGACGGGACACCTACATTTGGGGATACCTCAAATGCATCTATTCTTAGTCATGTAAAACAGAACAATAAGAAAAACGTTAGGATCTTTTCATTCGGTATTGGAGATGAGGTAAGTAAATCTCTGCTTCAGGACTTGTCTGACCAGAATCATGGTTATGCAAAGTTTATTGCATCAAATGACAGCATAGCACTTGTTGTTAATGATCACTTCAAGAGAATCTCTAAACCAGTACTTACAGATATAACTCTTGATCTTGGCGGCGTGCAGTCATGGGATCAGTATCCGAAAACTATTAGCGATCTGTTTTGGGGCAACCAGGTAATGATACTTGGGCTTTATAAAAATGGCGGATCATTTGATGTAACATTAAAAGGTATGATCCGTTCAAAAGCAGTTGAATTCAAGCAGAGTATTTGTTTTTCAGATACCATTGGTGGTCACAGGTTTGTTCCAAGACTCTGGGCAAAAGCAAAAATTGATTACCTTCTGCAATTAATTGCTGCCTATGGTGAAATAGCAGAGTTAAAACAGCAAATAATTGAGCTGAGCCTGCGCTTTCAGATACTTACTCCATATACTGCTTTCTATGTAGATCCAAAAACCGGTTTGGAAGAGGAGAAGAAAGATATTCCGGAAAGGTTTGCTCTAGCGCAGAACTATCCTAATCCTTTTAATCCTGAAACAAAGATAACATATTCGCTACCGCTTGGAAGGTCAAGCTACCATGTAGTAATTAAGATCTATAATACGTTGGGACAACTCATTCGTGTACTTATAGATTCAGAGCAGCCATCGGGCAATTATACTCTTACATGGAATGGTAAGGATATGAACAATATGAATGTACCTAGCGGTGTATATATCTATTCAATTCAGGCAGAAGGATTTAATGCTGTTCGTAAAATGGTTCTTTTACGATAATACAGTCACCATGAAAAAGGATTAGAAATGAAAATAAAATTTGCGGCTCTTTTTTTCATCTTGTTTTCAATTGCAGTTAGTGCGCAGGAAAAATCAAAGCTGGATATAGATCCACCGGCGCTGCATAAAGCTTTAATGCTAAACAGTCTGCAGTCAGGGTCCTACCTTGATTATAAAAATAGCCAGATTGAAATGACAATGCTCTCTGGCGGTTATTTTACGCTTGGTACTACATCTGGAATATCAACAAGTACTCTTGATGATAACTGCCAGCTTACTTTCGGTCATCCTTATGCAATGACATCATATCCTGTTTTTTCAATCGATGGTCAGTGGTATAAACCAGAGGACTATTTCTTAAGCTCATCGGATATGACTGTTCAGAAAAATGGTGATACCTTGAAACTGTCTGCTGTTAAAAGCGGAGTAGTATCAATTACATTCAGCATGTATTATCAGTCGACAGATCAAAGTATTAAGCTTACAGAAAAAATAAAAAATCTGGATTCAAAGTCTCACAGTTTCGGACTTGGTCTTATATATGATCCTGCTCTTGGAAAAAATGGCGATGCTGTTATGGAGCTATTTGGAATCTATTTAACTCAAAGTAGACTTCTTCAAGCAAGTGAGATCCCTTCTGAGATAGTTCTGTGGGAAAAGAGTACAGGTGCAAAAGGAATATCACAGGCAATTAAATTTGAAGGTGACAGCCCATCAAAAGTTATTGCAGGTAATTGGAATGAGCTTTATAATAGTCAAGCTCCCACGTTAGATAGTTCATCTATAGGTAAACTATATGATCTTTTGTTAAAGATATACTGGAAGGAGGCAAATGTTGAAGCGGGAAATGAAAAATCGTATACAGCAAGTTTTAGCCTAAAGATGCCTGATTTTTCTTCGCAGGCTTTCCTACGCTGGGATATTCCTGCTTATCTTGCTATGGATAATAATATTATGTTTCCTAAGACCATGAATACATTCGTGGAAATAGGAAAAAATGGTTCAAATGCAGTTACTGATGGAAATCTGAAACTGGAGCTGCCCGCTGAGCTGACTTCCGGGACATTGGGCTTTCCATATGGAAGCACAATTCCGGAATTTCAGAGAGTAGATCTTACAGCAAAAACATTGTATGAAAGAAAAATTACAGAAGTGGTAGCAAAGCTTTATAATGGAACTACACTAATTGATGAGATACATCGTAATGTTTTGATCCCTGAGACTCCTGTCTCCGATACAGGACTTGTTGTAACAATAGATACATTAATGACTTCCAGGTATCCAACTGTCAATATGGTTTTTGATGTGTTAAATAAATCAAAGGGATTCAAAATTAACAACCTGACTAATGAAAATGTTTTCCTTTATGAGAATAACTCCAAGATTGATAATTTTTCCTTTGGAAAGGACACAACAGGCGGAGTTGCGATGACTGACATAGTCTTTGCACTTGATGTTACAGGAAGTATGGGAAATGAGATCGATGCTGTCAAAAAGAACATTACTGAATTTGCCGACAGCCTTACAAAGAGCGGAGTTGATTACCAGCTTGGAATGGTGACATTTTCAGATGTAATTGAACATAAATATCCTTTTACAAAAGATGTACAGTATTTTCAGCAACTCATCGGGCAGCAAAATGCAAGTGGAGGCGGCGACACGCCAGAGAATTCACTTCAGGCATTGCTTGAATCCTCCGGATTTAATTTCCGCCCGAATTCAAGACGAATTGTAATATGGATCACAGATGCAAACTATCATGAAAATGACAGTTATACCAGACTGAAAAAACAGACTGTTATTGATTCGCTCTTAGTAAAAGGGATCATTGTACAGGCAATAGGAGATCCTATTTATAAGACAGAATCCTATGATCCTGTCACACTTGCTACAGGCGGAAATTTTTATGATATAAATGGTAACTTCCGCGACATATTACTCGATATTTCGAGAGTAAAATCAGCCTTTAAGTATTTGCTTTCATACCGCTCTTCAGCGGCACAGAAAGGTACAAATCAGATTACATTAAAGATAAGGTATGCTGGTCTGGGTGGACAGACAATTACAAATTACAATAATGGAAACAGCAGTCCATCTGTTAAACATTTTTCATTTTATCCTAATCCATTTAATCCGGAAATAACCTTTAAGGTCAAACCGGGTGAATACAGTTCAGGAAAGATAAAGATCTACGATATTCTAGGACGCCTCGTTAAAGAATTTAGCTTTAACGGAAACAATATCTCTAATATCGTTTGGAACGCAAAAGATGAATCCGGTACTTTGGTTGGGGCTGGGTTTTATATAGCTGAACTGACACTTACCAGTAGTAATAAAATGAATTTTAAAGAGACAGCAAAGATTCTTTATCTGAAGTAAGCCTTGGAGTATTAAAAATGTTATATAGAAAACTTATTCTTCCGGTCTTGTTTTTTACAGCTCTTTCGGTTTGCAAAGCAACCGGACTACTGATGCCTGTAGCAAAAGGCTATCCAAAAGATTTCCTCCGCCTTAGGACATGTGAAGTAACTGTAAATATTAGTGGCCTTGTAGCTGAGACTGTCGTTTACCAGGAATTTCAGAATGAATGGACCGATTCGACAGATGCAGTTTATTCTTTTCCTTTGCCTCAGGATGCAAGGGCAACAAATTTCATTTACTGGTATGATAATAAAGCCTACAGAGCCGTCCTTCAGGTAAAGGAGCAAAGTACCAACCCTGGAACAGGCGAAGGGGGAGTAGCGGCTCAGGTAAATAGCTACATTGGCAAAAATGGAATAAAGATATATCTTAAAGGCATAAAAGCTGGAATGATCCAAAAGGTTGAACTCCATTATATAAGCCTTTGCAATTATCTTCAGGGCAAATGCTCATATACTTTCCCGCTTAACACCTCTGATTTTGTAAAATATCCATTAGACAATGTTAAGTTTAATTTTATTGTTAACTCAAATACACCTGTTACAAAGTTCAATATTGATCAGTATAATGACTACAAGTACACACAGCCCTCGTCAGGCAATGTAAATGTGCAGCTGTCAAAATCAAAGTTGTATATCGACCAGGATGTTACTTTTAATTATGAAACAGAGATAAACAAACTAGGCGTCGATTTTTATTCGGTCTCAGGTGATACAAGCGGTGGACACTTTTCTTTGTTTGTCCGTCCTCAAAATCAGGCCGCTCCAGACAGCATTTTGAAGAGGACTATGATATTTGCGCTTTCAAGCAGTATGGGCGCAGTTCAGTTAGATGCAGGGAAAAATGCAATTTCTAACTATCTGGACAAGCTTACTACAAAGGATTACTTTAATATCGTTCCGTTTAATTATTACGTCTCATCCTGGAATACTCAGCCTGTTGCTGCCACGGCTGAGAATATTGCAAATGCAAAGAAATATCTTGCTGCCATATCACCTTCAAGTGGGAGTAATGTTCAGGAAGCCCTTAAACAGTCTTTAAGTCAATTGAAGGACTCGTCATTCAGCAACTCAATTGTCATATTTACTGAAAGCGGGTCTAATGCAGATCCAATGCAGATAGAAAAGCTTAATACCATAAAAGCATCTATTTTTCCAATTGGTATTGGTGACCAGATTAACCGTGCAAGACTGGAGATGACGGCAAGTCTGAATTATGGTTTTACAACCTATATTTCAACTTCAGATAATCTTAATGATATCACTGCAAAAACATTTGCACGCATCAATCAGCCAATATTAAAAGATGTTCGCTTTGAATATGGGAAAACAGATCTTTTCCAGCTTCTGCCCTCTAAGCTTCCAACTACATATGCAGGATCATATTTTTATCTGACAGGCCGCTATAAAAATCCAGGAAAGTCTCCTCTTAGTATTGCGGGCTATTCGACAAGCGGAATAACTGCTTTTGATTTTATACTTGATTTTGCTGCACAGAAGATAGAAAATAAGTTTGCTGAATCAATCTGGGCAAAGGAGATGATAGATAATCTTGAAAGGCAGATCGAGATCTACGGCGAAACATCTGCATTAAAACAACAGCTGATTGACTTAAGTCTAAAATATAATATACGCTGCCGTTATACAGCTTATATAGCAGATTATAAGACACCTTCAACTGGTCTGAAAGATGAGAAAAATTTAATAATGCCGGGAAGCTCATATATTTCAGGCAATTATCCAAATCCATTTAATCCTTCGACAAAGATAAGGTTGTTCTTAAATGATTATTCCTTAGGGAAAGTTAAATTCCTTAGGGTCTACAATATTTTAGGTCAGCTTGTTATGGTAATTGATATAACAGGATTTACTCCCGGCTGGAATGAAGTTTTATTCAACGGCCGTGATATGAGTGGTAATTTTTTGCCAAGCGGAATTTATATTGTGCAGCTTCAGGTTGAAGACAAGATTGAAAATACTATAAGAATTAACCTGGTCAAATAAGACCAGGTTAGTTTATAAAGATCAAAAGCACTGCTAAACCTATATTTTACAAAGCAGTGCTTTTTTTTTTGCTTTTTAATTCATAGAAAAATGATTAGCTACGATCCACCATTTCCCATTTTCCTTTATGAGTGTAAACATATCTTTGCCTTTTATGTCATAGGAAATTCCATTCATATCATATAGTATCTCAAAGTTGTAAGTAACTATAGCCGTGTCACTGTTAAAAATTTCAACCAGGGGATCTATTTCTTTCCATGATTTGATAGATGTGCTTTTATTAAATCCGACCCAGCCATTTACGCAAGCTTCTTTTCCAAGAATTCTGCCGCTTTGTGAAGGGTTCATAGCAACCATCTTTTCGTGGAAATAGTTATCTACAAGGCAGGGATCGCCTTCTGTCCAGCATTTATTCATCTTTTGAACCAGATCCAGGACCAATTGTTTTTCTGTTTCCATTAGTTTTCCCCAGATTAAAAGTATTTTCCTGTAAAAAGATAAAAAATAATTATTTAAGTGAATCTGTAATAAAACCTTTTAGCTCATCTACCGTGTGAAACAAAAAATCGGCTTTTGAGTCAACTACAATTTCTTTTGCGTAACTATCCCAAACTACCGAGGCAATTTTAACACCAGCTGATCTGGCAGCTTTTATATCTGCAGGAGCATCTCCAATTAAGAGTACCTTCTCCTTTGGAAGGTTAAATTTATCTACAAATTTTAGTATCCCATCCGGAGCCGGTTTAAAGTTCTCGACGTCATCACCTGTAACTATCATATCAAAATAATGATGTATCCCAAGGACCTTTAGTGTTATTTCGGTAGCTTTTTTCCCTTTACCAGTAAAGACTCCGAGTGGTGTACCCGAATCTTTTATTGATAAAAGAATATCTTTTATTCCAGGATAAAGGTCAGCAAGTGCAGTATGGTGGCTGAAATAAAAGTCGAAATAATCTTTATGAGCCTGATCGTAATCTTTGCCGACAAGTTCCCTGATTATATCATCTTCAGGGGGGCCAAATAGGGCAATGAGTTCTTTTGGTGTATATTTCTTATTTAAGTACTTTTCCGCTACATGATTAAAAGAAGCAAATATCAGTTCATTTGTTGAAGTAAGTGTTCCATCAACATCAAATAAAAAGCCTGCAAATTTTTTCTCTATTGCTTTCTTACTCACTTTTCTCCTCATTTAATTACAAAAACTATAACTTTCCCATCCATATTTGAAGCTGCAAATACATTATCTTTTACATGCTGGATAGATAAAACCCTTGCCGTGCCAGTAAAGATCAAAGGCTGAAAACTGTAATCTGGCCTAATAAGATAAATGTAACCATCTTTAGACCCGAACAATATGTTATTATTATACTCTATAGGAATATTTGGAGTCGTATCTAATCCAAACTTAATATTTATATCCTTGATAATCTTTGCATTATCTGGTGAAACGATAAAAAACTTGTCTGTAAATCCCTTAATAAAAAGTCTTTTATGATCATTACTAATTCCGATTGATTCCCATCCTGGGAAGTTTTCTTTTCTCCAGCGCATCTTTCCAAGCAGCAGATCAATTGATGCTGTAAACTTATCTGGAGTAGTAACATAGACGTATTTTCCATCAGTTACGGGCGTGCAGGCAGCAGGGGAATAATAGAAATTCTTGTTTCCGGACCACTTCCAGATAAGTATTCCGGAGCGGGCATCTATGCAGTATAAAAATCCGTCCCAGCTTCCATAAACAAGTTTATTTTCTACAAACAATGGCTTTGTTTCAATCATTCCTTTGGCGTTACTGTTTTCCCAGAGAATGTCGAGTGAATGAATGTCATAGCAGAGCATTTTCCCACTTGCAGTACCAATAACAATTGATGCGCCCGGCTTTGAGCCATCAATAAGATACTTATCACCTTTATAATCGATTGTAATTAGCTGTGAGGTTATATTTTCTCCAACTCCGACTGTCTGAAGAATTGTACCTTTTGAGGCATCAAGTGTAAAAAGGTCACCATGAATAGTACCAACAGCCAGAATATTATCGGCTACAACCGGGCGGCTGCAAATAGTCCCATTTGTATTAAACTCCCAAAGCTTTTTGCCAGTCGAATCAAAGCAGCTGACAATTCCGCTCATAGAAGATGTATAAAGCTTATCCTGGTAGCAAAGAATTGAAGCAGAAAGAGTAGTCTTAAGATCCTTCTGCCAAAGAATTTCAGCTCCATTATTTATGAACTGAGTTGAATCTACCTTTGCGATCTGCGCTTTGTTAAGCTTAGAGATTACGCCCCAGAGCTTAGGTATACTGTCCTGGTTAACCTCATAGAAAAACAGGGAGTCTTTCTGGTCGTCGACCAGTGTATAGCCCCATGATTTTTTTGCGCTACCAAGGCTTGATCTTCCCATGGCGGCTGGTATTCCATTAAAATCCATGATCTTATTTACATGTCCATGTCCTACAAGAACAGCTTTTGTGTTGCGCGTACCAAGAAGGTTTGTAACCTTAAACCAGTTATCTACTTCAGAATCCAGCGGGTGGTGGGCATAGAAAATAAGCTCCTGATTATCCTTAAGAGTATTTAATGTACTGTCTAGCCAGGAAATATCTTCAGAGGCGAAATGGCCGCCTCCGCCTCTCCATGGAATACCGGAATTCATACCGATGAATCTGGTGCCGTTGAACTCAAAATTAAACTTGTCATCACCCCATAATTCCTTAAATCTGGAGCAGCCGCTTTCGCTCCATTTTGTATCGTGATTTCCGGGGATTATATAATATTTGACCTTTAGCTTATCGAGTATTTTTTTACTTCTTTCAAGCTCATTATCCATTCCTTTTTCAGCTATGTCACCTGAGACGATAACGAATTCTATGTCGTTTCTTTTGTTTATGTCATTGATGGCATTTTCGAGATATTCCTCTGAATTTGGTGAGCCTATGTGTATGTCGGTTAGCCATCCATATTTGAAAGGCTGGGCATTTAATAAAGCGGTAAATAGTAAAAGGAAGAAAACAGTAAAATTAAACTTCTTCATCATTCTCCATGATTTTTTTACAAATTTACAAAAAAAACGGCAATTTCACTTTCAATGAGGTCCGAAAATGAAAAAAGTCGGCAAATATTCAGAACTTTTCTATATTAGAGTTGTTAAAAGGAGAGTAAGTTGATAAGACAAAACTTATTCGTTGAAAATGCAGCCATTGATTTATATATTGCTATTCTAAATATTTTTGAGAAGTAATGGAACAAATTAGAAATTTCTGCATAATTGCACATATAGATCATGGCAAATCAACTATTGCCGATTGTCTTCTTGAAAGGACAGGCACAGTCACCGAAAGAGAGCTAAAGGCACAGCTTTTGGATGATATGGATCTGGAGCGTGAAAGGGGAATAACCATAAAATCGCATGCTATTCAGATGAAATATCATGCAAAAGATGGGCAGGACTATATACTGAACCTTATAGATACGCCTGGACACGTTGATTTTTCATATGAGGTTTCCCGGTCTCTTGCTGCCTGTGAAGGAGCAATACTTGTAGTAGATGCTGCACAGGGAGTAGAAGCACAGACGATCAGTAATCTTTATCTGGCAATTGATGCCGGCCTTGAAATAATTCCTGTCATTAACAAGATCGACCTGCCAAGCGCTATGGTTGATGTTGTAAAAGGGCAGATAATTGATCTTATTGGGTGCGAAGACAGCAGTATAATTCTGGCAAGTGCCAAAACAAGAATAGGCATTGACGAGATTCTAGAAAGTGTAGTACAAAGGATACCGGCTCCAAAAGGGGATACAGAAGCTCCGCTGCAGGCTCTTATTTTTGATTCAGTT
>JAUZPB010000065.1 GCA_030706145.1 Bacteroidota bacterium | reverse complement strand
TCTGCACTGGTTGACTATTTTGTATGGGCAAAAGATAATGTTAATCAAACATCAATATTTCCCTCAGATACAGCAAAAGGTAATTACCTTTATATGGTATTAAACAGACCTTTGACAATAAAAGATGTTCAATATAGTCCTCTTGGCGGAGGATATGGCCCATATTCAGGCTATAAGGTTACATTAACAGGTATAGTAACGGCAGATTCATCAGATATCCCTGGAAACGGCGGAGCTTATCTTGAAATGTCAAGAGTCTTTATGCAGGACGCATCAACTCCATGGAGTGGCATTTGGGTTTTTGGACCAAAGGCATATAGTGTAAAAGCTGGCGATAAGATCACTGTTAGTGGAACAATAACAGAGAATTACTCCTTTACAAGAGTTGATTCAATTACCACATTAAATGTAATTTCTTCAAACAATCCTATTCCATCAGCTATTGAGCTTTCAACAAGTGACATTGCTACAAAAACAAATGGAACACTTGACGCTGAAAAATACGAAGGAATGTTAATTAAGTTTAAGAATCTCACAGTCTTAAAGTCCAATGCCGATGATAATACAAAATATAATGATGGTGAAATGTTAGTTGCCGACCAGTCGGGAGTTGGAACTAGAGTAGAACTTCAGGATGGAGCAGGTACATATCATAATAGCTGGGATACATTAGTAGTAAAAAATCCAGGTTGGACAAAAATATCGACTGGTGATAAATTTAACAGCATAACGGGTGTTCTCATTTATAGCTCAAGCAACTATAAGCTTGTCCCAAGAAAAAATAGTGATTATGTTGGATTCAAGACTAGTGTTGAAACTATAAGTGGTAAATTACCGGTTAGCTACAATTTATTACAGAATTATCCAAATCCATTTAATCCTACAACTACAATTGAATATTCGATTCCTCAGAGCGGAATGGTTTCACTTAGAATTTATAATTTGTTAGGACAGGAAGTAGCTCAATTGGTTAATCAATTTCAGCAGAGCGGAAGCTATAAAGCTAGTTTCAATGCAAATAGCCTTCCTTCCGGAGTATATCTTTACAAGTTAAATTCAGGTAGCTATAACTCTGTTAAAAAGATGCTTCTGTTGAAATAAGAAAAGAATATTTCAATAGTAGAAAGTTTTATAAAGAATATTCATCTACATAAATAAGTGTTGTAGTTAAGTATTTTATACTGATAATTCCTGCTTCCAAATTATACTAGAAGCAGGAATTACAGCAATAGTTTAATTGCAGTGTTTTTCATAGAGCTATCTTTTGAAGTCCCGGAAGATAAGTATTCTATTATTAAAGAAAAAAATCTTAATACCATTTAATAAAGAAATGAAAAAGTTTTTACATTTAGTCCCATTAGTTTTGTTTGCATTAGTAATTTCGGCATGTAATGAGCAGGTTACGGATGTACTATCGACAAACAAAGCTCCCCATACATTTGTATCTCTATTTCCAGATAGCAGTATTTCAAAGCAGCAGAGCAGACTTAAAGTTAGTTGGTGGGGAGATGATCCTGATGGTTTAGTAATTGGATACTATTTTACATGGGATAATGTTCACTGGACATTTACGACAAAAAACGATAGTCTTTTTGCTCTGAAGATAGGTGCCTCAGATGTTAGTTACTTGTTTAAAGTAGCAGCAGTAGATAACGGAGGTAATGGAGTCTATGATAATTCAGTTGTTCAAAATGGTATTGATTACGGTCCTGAACCTTTTATTGATCAGAATGGGGACGGGAAATACAACCCTGGAGAAAAATTCTATGATATAGGTCTTATTGATCCAAATCCAGCTAGTATGAAGTATCCAATAAAGAACTCTGCTCCAACTATAGAGTTTAATAAACTTACTGTACTCCCAGAGGTTTCCTATCCAATAATGACATTAGGTTGGGATGCTGATGATGTTGATGGCGGGGAAACTATAGTAAAGATAAATATTGCATTAAACGATACGAATAATTATGTGACTCTTCCAGGAAATACCCGTCTGGTTATGCTGCGCATGAAAGACTTTAATTCACCTGGTGCCAAAATGGAAATACTTTTAAATGGATCAGAGAGCAACATTTTTTCCGAAAAGCTAGATGGTCTAAAGCTAAATGACTATAATAAGGTTTATATTCAGGCTGAAGATATCTCTGGGGCAAAGAGCAGGTTTAATGCTTTACCATCTGAATCGAAAAAATGGTATGTAAAAAAGCCAGTTAGCAATTTTTTAGTAATAGATGACAGTCAGGTTGAGGATAATTCTGATGATTTTTATAAGAATATTTTCAACACAATGCATGGTGGATCATTAAACAATAAATATGAAGTATGGGACATTAATAAGAACAAAGTTCCTTATGATAATGTTACATTTCTTGAGACAATGAAATTGTTCAAATATGTTTATTGGTACAACGAAGATAGTAATCCAAATCTTTCTTTAGCCAGTGTTTCTGCTAGAAAGTTTATTGATAATGGAGGCAAGATTGCATTTTCAATGGCTTTGCCGCAGACCTTGGATGTTTTGTTATTAAGAGCATTTCTCCCAATAGATTCTGTAGGAGTTTCACCGAGTAAGGATTATATAACAACACTTTATAGCAATACAAATATTACAGGAAGTTATTCATATCCAGCACTAAAGACGACATCGTCACTGCACTATATAAAGTGTATTTATCCGACCAATTCAACTGCAGATGCTATTTATAATTTTTCCACATCGCAGCTTTCAGGAAATAAAATAATTGGAGTACGCAGTACAGATAAAAAATTATTTTTTATTGAGCTCCCGCTTTCAAAATCGGACGGTACGCAGGGGAATGTGAAAACATTATTGGAAAAGATCTTTTTTGAGGACTTTGGTTTAACATTATGAAAAAAATTATACTAATTACTTTCTTCTCACTTTTATTTTCCATTCAGTTGTTCTCTCAGGAGAAGGGAAGAATTGAAGGAAAGATCTTTGATGCAAAGTCGAAGGAAATGCTGCCGGGTGTTAATGTTGTTGTCAAAGGCACCTATTATGGAGCCCAGAGCGACGCTTCCGGCAAGTTTAGCATAAATAATATTTCTACTGGCACTTATACTATTGAGGTCACTTTTATAGGTTATAAGAGTGTGCAGTTTACGGGAATAAAAGTTGAACCAAATAAAACGAAATTACTCGAAGTCAAAATGGAGGAATCAGCATTAACACTAGACAAAGATGTAGTAATTGTTGGTGACAGACCTCTAGTAGATGTTGAAGAGACGCAGAGTAAGAAAACTCTTTCACGTGATGATATTGAAATGGCTGCTGTTGAAAACATAAGTGATCTGGTTACTCAACAAGCAGGAGTCGTAAAGACAGATAATGAAATACATATTCGAGGTGGAAGAGCCTATGAAAATGCTCTTCTTTTAGATGGTGTTTCAGTGCAGGATCCACTCTCAGGAACAGGCTTTGGATTGCAGCTAAGTTCTAATGCCTTGGAAGAAGTTGAGATTATTACAGGTGGATATAACGCTGAATTTGGTCAGGCTACCTCTGGTGTTGTTAATGTAAAGACAAGAGAAGGTGGCGATAAGTATCATGGTTTTGTTTCATATAAAAGGGATAATTGGGGTAATAAAACATCGGACCATGTTTTCAATATAGACATATTGGAAGCAAATCTTAGCGGTCCAGAACCAATAACACGTATGATGCTGCCTGCTTTAGGAGTAAAACTTCCAGGAGAAATTTCTTTTTTTGGAAGTATGTATATGGGATTAAGCGATGGTATTACGCAGGGATATAAAAAAGCAACAGCCCGTCAGCTAGTTTCATCTATATTTTATGGAAGCAGATTTGCCCCAAGAGAAGAAAACAGTTGGTCGGCACTAGGGAAAATAACTTATAAAATTACTCCCACGATGAAGCTTGTCTACTCGTATAACCAGTCAGTCGATATAAATCAGAACTCGCAATCTTTGCAGTCGAATCTTGAATATGTTGAACCTAGTCCTGGCTATCAGTATGAGTTCCAAAACATATTGGATAATGCCAATGTGTATACTCACGACAATATTTATAATACACTTACATGGACTCATACACTAAATTCAAAGACATTTTATGAAGTAAAACTTGGAAAGTATTTTACACATCTGCGTGCTGATGCAAATGGCATTAATTGGACAGACTATAAAGAGCCGCAGGATATAATAACATTTCCAATTCAGTACTATAATACATCTCATGATACGATTGGTATAATCCCAGGTGATGGCTTTTGGGATGTAGGAAACCCGTACACATGGCATGACCATTATTTCGAGGAATATTCAATAAAAGGTGATGTTACCAGTTTCTTCGATGAAAAGAATAAGTTCAAGGCTGGTTTTAATCTTTCTTTAACTGAAATGCAGTTAATAGATATTTATAAACCTTGGATAGGTACAATGGGCCTAAACAATGATTATTACAAGGTTTATCCGGCAACTGGAGCTTTTTACGCACAGGATAATATTAACTTTAGCGGCATGATATTAAATTTTGGCTTACGTCTGGATTACTGGTTCCCAGGGAAATATGTTGATGATGCAGTCAATAATCCTGAAGTAATTACTATTCCAGATCAGATCAGGAAAGAGTATTATGATGACACATATAAGTTTTTCGGTAACAGAAGGTTTAAGGCAAGATTAAGTCCAAGGCTTGGAATATCTCATCCAATATCTGATAATCAGACTTTGTTCTTTTCTTATGGACATTTCAGCAAATGGCCAAAGCCGCAATATGTATATGCAAAACTTAGTCCATCAAGTGCAAAGTCTTCCTTCCAGAAATTTGGTAATCCTAATCTTAATCCCGAAACTACAGTCGCATATGAACTTGGTCTGAAGACACAGTTTTCGGAAAACGATGTAATGACTTTGACAGCGTACTATAAAGATATTTTTGACTATATATCGACCAGATCAGCTGTTATATCATCGGCAAGATTTGCACAGCAGAGTTTTATAACTTATACAAATCAGGATTATGCCCGTTCAAGGGGTCTTGAATTTGAGTATAAAAAGAGAATAGGCAAGTCATTTAATGCTATAGCATCAATTTCATATGCAATAGTAACAGGAAAGAGTTCATCAGCCGATGAAGGAGCCCTTGTTGTAAGGGGTGATCTAAATGAGTCAATAAAGGAGATTTATACTCCATGGGACAGACCTATAACAGGTTCTATCATTACAAATTTTTATGTAGAAAAAGATGAGCCACTGTTTGGATTTGCGCCAGGTATTCTTGATGATTATAATATTTATTTGAAATTCTTTTATGAATCAGGCAAAAGATATACAGCTGAAATATTTACGGGCGACTATGCTGCAGATGGGAGGCCTGAATACAAGACTGATATAGCAAACCGATATAGTAAAATTGCTAAGAATTGGTTCTGGGTTGATATGAACATTGAGAAATATTTCTCTTTAGCTGGTCTAAAAATGTCAGTGTTTATGGAAGTAAATAATTTACTGGATATTAAGAATTCTGCAATAATTAATCCAATAACAGGCCGGGCATATGAGAGTGGAGATCCAGTTCCAAGTTCATGGAACGACCCAAATTATCCGGATCTTCAGGCACCAATTAGTCCTTATCCGTTTAATCCGGCAAGATATCTAACAAGAAGAAATATTAAATTAGGTTTAAGCTTAAAATTCTGATATGAAGAAATTACTATTTATACTTTTTATTTGTATCCTGACAGTTGAAACAAAGGCTCAACTTTTCCCAACATTAGGTGGGCAAAGAGCGGGAATTTCAGCTGCCCAGTTCTTAAAGATTGGAATTGGAGGAAGGGCTTCATCTATGGGTGATGCATTTGTAGCTGTTGCAAACGATGCTTCTGCTCTTTATTGGAATCCAGCTGGGTTAAGTCAGACTCTGGCAGATCAGGTAATATTTTCTCACAACGAGTGGTTAGTTGATATAAAGCAAGACTTTATAGGTGGTCTTTATCATTTCTCAGCTAACGATGTTTTTGGTGTTGCACTTACATCGCTGCATACCAAGGATATGGCAGTTACGACAGAGACACAACCTTTCGGGACAGGAGAATATTTTAGTTATGGAGATGTAGCTATTGCACTTTCCTATTCAAGAAAGATGACAGAACAGTTTAGCTTTGGCGGTACTGTAAGATATATTGAGGAAACATTAGACAAATTAAAGATGCGCGGAGTAATGATTGATCTTGGTACATATTACTGGACAGGTCTAGGTAGTTCAAGATTTGCAGTGACTGTAAGTAATTTTGGAAACGATCTTGCTCCTGATGGTCAGGTCGTTTTATTTGGAGGAAGGAATAAATCAGATTGGCAGTCATTTTCTCCTCCGACAATCTTTAGGATCGGTTTTGCATTTGAACCATATCAGTCAGAGGAGCATATGATAACGACCTCAATTCAGCTTAATCATCCCAATGATAATAGTGAAAATGTATCAACTGGTATTGAATATAAATGGAAGAATATATTTTCTCTCCGTGGCGGGTACAAATTTAATGCTGAAGGCCAGAACTATTCATTTGGTACAGGCTTAAGAATGCCTTTACGAGTAGCAGATGTTACATTTGATTATGCATTCTCAAATTTTACTACTCTTGGATCAGCTCACAGATTTTCATTAATTCTAGGTTTGTAAATGAAATACAAGAAATACATACTACCTTTTATAATGACCATTTTTGCAATAATGACATTCAACTGTGCTTCAGATAAGCCTGATTTTGGTGTCGTTAGTTCGACAAATGACCAGAGTACTGGCAAGTTTAGTGATACTGTTTATATAAAACAGGGAGAAGACTGGAAAGGATTTAACAGACCTGAAGCTATAATTGTAGGTACAGACAATGATAAATTTATTTATGTGGCTGACACTTACAATGACAGGATTGTAATGCTAAATACTGCAGGGCAAATTCAAGGTATCAGATCTATTAAGCATCCAATAGCTTTAGCCGAAGATCATCAGTTCAATCTGATAGTTTGTGCGCAGATGGATACAGTAATTCAAGGTACTCAAACCTCAGTAAGTGCAGTTTACAAATTAAATCTATATGCAAGCGGGCAGCATATTGAAAATGCTCCAATAAGTAGAATACTTCCTGCAAATAATGATTTCAGATTTCTTGATGAAGTAAAGCGTCGCCAGTACACGGGGGTTTGCGTGTTCTATGATAATTCATTTTATGTAAGTAGAATGGGGACTGAAAATACAAGTCTTATAGATCCTGATAATTCAATACTGATTTTTCAAAAGACCATTTCTGGTGGAGCAAAGAGAGACACACTCATTGGGCGTGTCCCGTTGATCTCTGCAGATGGGACAGGTCAGCTATCAGCAAACAAGATAAGTTCAATGACATCTTTCCCAAGAAGGAACATGGATTTTATTGTGACTCTCGTAGGGGAGAATTATTTTAGAACACAGTGGTTAAAATATGTTTCAACGAGTGTATATACTGGTTATGAGTCAAAGTTCCAAACGCCAAATGTTGCAATCATGTCAATTGGACGTTTTTCGCAGCCAGAAGGGGCTGCAGTTGATAATTCGGGGAATATCTTTGTAGCTGATGCTGCAAAAGATAGCATATTTAAGTTTAACTCATATGGCGAAGAATTACAGTCATTTGGAGGAGAAAAGGTTTTTAACCATCCCCATGCAGTAGCTGTTTATAACAAAATTGTATATGTGGCTGATACCGATAACAATTGTATAAAAAGGTTTATTCTTTCGACAGATTCAGAATAGCATAGAGTTATTTTAGAATTATTTTATGCATATACTAAGTCAGTATTATTTCTGAAATTATCTTTCATAGGGAATAAATTTTAATCAGTTTATTGAAAAGATATACTTATTTAGTTAATTTAAACTTTATTTAATTCGAATTTAAGGAAGAAAAATGGGCAATATTGAAGGTAAAATAGTTCAAGTAATTGGACCTGTAGTCGATATTGATTTCGAGGATGGTTATTTACCTACGATTAATAGCGCTATTAAGATCCCACGTACATCGGTCGAAGGTAATGAAGATACATTGATAGTTGAAGTTCAGCAGCATTTAGGTGAAAACAGAGTCCGTACAGTTGCAATGGACACTACAGACGGTTTAACAAGAGGAATGAGTGCATATGATACAGGCGCTCCAATAACTGTTCCAGTTGGTCCGGAAACATTAGGCAGGTTGATAAACGTAATTGGTCAGGGGATAGATGGATTAGGTGATATAAAGACAGCTAAATGCTTTCCTATTCACAGGCCTGCACCAAAGTTCAGGAATCTATCCACGACACAGGAAATGTTCGAAACCGGTATTAAAGTAATTGACTTACTTGAGCCTTACACAAAGGGTGGAAAAACAGGTCTGTTTGGTGGTGCCGGTGTTGGAAAGACTGTTATTATACAGGAGCTTATAAATAATATCGCAATGCACCATGGCGGATATTCAGTCTTTGCAGGTGTTGGTGAAAGAACAAGAGAAGGTAACGACCTTTGGCTTGATATGAAAGAATCAGGCGTTCTTAGTAAAACCTGTCTTGTTTTTGGCCAGATGAATGAACCACCAGGAGCAAGGTTAAGGGTTGCTTTAACTGGTCTTACGATGGCAGAGTATTTCCGTGATGAAGAAGGGAAAGATGTGCTTCTGTTTATCGACAATATTTTCCGTTTTACGCAAGCTGGTTCAGAAGTAAGTGCTCTTTTAGGCCGTATGCCTTCAGCCGTTGGTTATCAGCCTAACTTAGCTACTGAAATGGGCGCTTTGCAGGAAAGAATTACTTCCACAGATAAAGGTTCTGTTACATCTGTTCAGGCTATTTATGTACCGGCAGATGACTTAACTGATCCTGCTCCTGCAGCAGCTTTTGCTCACCTTGATGCAACAACAGTTTTAAGCCGACAGATTTCAGAACTTGGAATTTATCCTGCAGTTGATCCACTTGAATCGACTTCAAGAATTCTTCAGCCAAATATTGTTGGTGAAGAACATTACCAGGTCGCAAAACAAGTTAAAGAAATTCTACAGACATACAAAGATCTTCAGGATATTATCAATATCATGGGTATGGATGAATTATCTGAAGATGATAAAATTACTGTACGCCGTGCAAGAAGAATACAAAGATTCTTTAGTCAGCCATTCTTTGTTGCTGAACAATTTACAGGGTATGCAGGAAAATATGTAAAGCTTGAAGATACAATCAAGGGCTTTAAGGGTATAATTAATGGTGAATATGATGATCTACCTGAATCAGCTTTCATGTTCGTAGGTACTGTAGAGGAAGCTGTTGAAAAAGCAAAAAAAATGCGGTAAAAGATTATGAAAGAATTATTTCTCGAAGTAATTACACCATCCAAGACAGCATACCAGGGGAATATAATATCAGTTACAATTCCTGGTACACTTGGTAGTTTTCAGGTACTTTATAATCATGCTCCACTTTTAAGCTCATTTGAAATAGGTACAATAAAAGTTGTTGACGAAGGTGGAACTGTAAAGCACTTTGCAACTGGAGGAGGTACCGTTGAGGTACTAAAAAATAAGGTGCTTGTGCTTGCAGAAAGCTTTGAAAGTCCAGAGGAGATAAACCTCGAAAGGGCAAAAAGTGCAATGGAAAGAGCTAAAGAAAGGCTAAAGGAAAAAAGTGCGCAGCTTGATGTAGACCGCGCGCAGGCGGCTTTAGCAAGAGCTATGAACAGAATTAACCTTGGCAACAAGTTAAGCAAAACTGTATAAAGTACTATAGATTGTTAAAAGGTCTGATCTTTGAAAATGAAGGATCAGACCTTTTTTTATTTAAGAACGCGGATCTTACTTTCGGGCATTTGCATATCTTTTTGCAACTTCATTCCAATTAACAACATTCCAGAAATTAGCTACATACTCAGCTCTTCGGTTTTGATATTTTAAGTAGTATGCATGCTCCCAGACATCAAGTCCAAGAAGGGGAGTGCCTTTGAATTCTGAAACATCCATAAGAGGATTATCCTGGTTAGGAGTTGAACCAATTGAAAGCTTTCCATTATTGTCTAGTACTAGCCAAGCCCAACCTGATCCAAATCTTCCCATAGCTGCTTCTGAAAACTTCTTTATTAAATCATCAAGAGAGCCGAACGTATTGTTTAATGCATCGCTGAAAGATCCCGGAGGATTTCCTTTTTCTTTGGGATTCATTACCTCCCAGAACAGAGAATGATTATAATGTCCTCCTCCATTATTCCTTACTGCAACAGGATACTGAGAGACAGAACGAAGAGTTTCTTCAAGTGATAGTTTTTCCAGATTAGTTCCTTCAATTGCTTTGTTTAGGTTTGTTACATAGGTCCCATGATGCTTTGTATAGTGGATTTCCATAGTCTGAGCATCAATGTTTGGTTCGAGGGCATTATAAGAGTAGTGTAACTTAGGTAATTCATATTTTGCCATATTATCATCCTTTCTTAGATTATGGCTTAAAATATTAAATTAAAGTTAAGAGAATTATGTGAAGAAAAATTTACTGAGAAAGAAGAGAATTTTTAGAAATAAAAAAACTCTTTTTCTCAGCATCGTAAAAAGCAATATTATGCACTGAATGAATTTCCGCAACCACAGGTCTTTGTAGCTTTGGGATTACTAAAAACAAAACCTTTTCCATTTAATCCATCTGTATAGTCAAGTTCTGCACCTGAAAGATAAAATAAGCTTTTGCCATCGACAAATAGTTTCACCCCATCTACATCAATCACTTTATCTCCCTCATGTGCACCTGAGTCAAATCCAAGGGAATATGATAATCCTGAACAGCCACCAGCTTTAACTCCAACTCTTAAGCCATAGTTTTCAGGTATATTGTTTTCTTGCATTACTTGTCTTATCTGATTAACCGCTTTAGTAGTTACTTTGATCTCTGCTTGTTCTAATGTTGAATTAGACATAAAAATTACTGCCTTTCTGAAAATGATTTAAGTAAAGATTATAATAGCTTAACAAAAAGAGTCATAAAAATGTTCTATGAATTCTTTAATTAGTAACATTTTCAGGGTTGGATAAGTTTAATTTCCAAGTATTTTCTTGTCCTTTTATGAAGATATTTTTACTTTCAAGTAATTTGATCAGCTGTTCGGAAAGAACATCGATTTTTCGATATGTGAGTTTTACATTTTTTCTTTCAAAAAAATGTTTGATCGCATATTGAATATCACGCAAGAAGACATTTGAGTTATTATAGAGCGGATATTTTTCCTTCATATAGCTTAAAAATGTATCCAGATTCTCAGTTAAGTAAGTAAATTCAGATGATGTGTTCATATATTTATTTCCTATTTTAATAATTCCCAATGTTAAAATTAATAATTTTTGCTTATTCAGGCAAAATTATACTAAATAAACTATATAGTGTGAAAATATGATAAAAGGGGAAAGCTCCCTAAATCATTTTCCCCTTTCTATTTGTTCTGTGCCCTGATTTTTTTTACAGCATTAATTACTCTTTGTGAAGTAAATTCAATTTCTTCCTTTGAATTGAATCTACCCAGGCCGAAACGCAAACTAGATTTAAGAAGTGAATTGTTCAGGCCAATTGCCTGAAGAACATGACTAGGTTCAGGACTAGCAGATGCACAAGCTGAGCCGGTAGATAATGCAAGATCATTCAATTCAAGCAGTAATAAATCTATATTAACTCCTTCCAAACTAATATTCAGATTATTAGGAAGTCGCTTTTCGGGGTGGCCATTCAGATAAATACCATCAAGCTTAGTAAAGAGCTCCATTTGAAGTTTATCTCTCAGGTTTTTAATAGTTCTATTTTCATCCTGCAGAGCTTCACTTGTAATTTCCATAGCTTTTCCAAAACCAACAATTGCAGGTACATTCAATGTACCCGAACGAATATTTCTTTCTTGTCCGCCGCCATTTATCTGAGGAATAAGAGAGATTGATGGAAATTTCTTCTTCAGGTACAATGCGCCAATACCTTTAGGTCCGTAGTTTTTGTGGGCACTAAAAGAGATCATATCGGCATTTATTTTTCTTACATCCACATCAATTTTTCCTATGGCCTGAGCAGCATCAGTATGGAAAAGAACAGATCTTTCATGACATATCTCGGCAATTTCAGCAATGGGAGAAATAGTACCGATTTCATTATTAGCCATCATGATGGAAACCAAAAGTGTTTTCTCTGAAATTGTTTCCCGCAATTTATTAAGGTCAATAATTCCGTATTTATTTACAGGAAGAATTGAGACTGTAAATCCACTGTTTCTTAAGAGTTGAAACACCTCTAAGACAGAAGGATGCTCAACTGCACTAGTAATTAAATGATTCTTCTTTTTACTATATGCTCCTACAATTCCTTTAATTGCAAGATTATTTGATTCTGTAGTTCCGCTTGTGAAAATAATCTCATTTGCAGAGGCATTAATTGCTTTTGCAATTAAGCTTCTGGCATTACTTACAGCCTCTTCGGCTATCCAACCAAAGGAATGTCCTTTGCTAGATGGATTTCCATAATTATCCTTAAGGTAGGGGAGCATTGCTTCCAAAACCCTATCATCTAATCTGGTAGTTGAATGATTATCCAGATATATTGGAAAATTCATTTGTTTACCTTTCTATGATATTTCCAAAGTAAAGACGTTAATAAATATGGTAAATAAAAAAAAGCCATATCTTAATAAAAAAGATATGGCTATGAAAAAATCTACAGTTTTATTATGATATTTTATAAACCTAAAATAGTAACGCATCCTTTAGCAAATTCGACTATAGGATTAAAATATACACCGAATATTACAACAGGAGCCAGCATAACAATAATTAAAATCAAACTTAAAGGAGAAAGCTTGAAAGCTGTAGATGGGCTAGCAGGCTTAGCAAGAAACATTTCTCTTAGAACTTTGATATAATAATAAAGTGAGACGACTGTATTAAGAAGAGCAATTACAGCTACAACAATCATCTTGGCATCAACAAGAGCAATAAACAGGTATAATTTACCAATAAATCCAGCCGAAGGAGGTAATCCTATTAAAGACACAAGGAACATACCGAAAGTAACGCCAAGGAACGGCATTGTATATCCAAGTCCCTTATAGTCTTCAAGTTCTTCACTGCCTATCTTATTTGCAATAAGCATAACAATGAAGAAAGCTCCAAGATTCATGAAAGCGTATATTCCGAAATAAATAAGTACAGCGATGAGTCCCTGATTGGACAAAACGGCAATACCCATAAGAATATAACCTGCATGAGCAATACTCGAATAAGCTAACAGTCTTTTAAGATTGGTTTGCCATAAAGCAGAGAAATTGCCGAGTGTCATTGTCAGAATTGAAATTACAATTAAGAATTCCTTCCAAGGGAAAGCCGGTATCATTTGCCAATGACCAGAAGGGGCAACTCCAGAGATAAAAGTAATTTTAACGAATCTTATCAGAAGAGCAAAACCAGCAGCTTTACTTGCTACAGAAAGAAAAGCTGTAATAGTAATTGGAGCGCCTTCGTAAACATCAGGAGTCCAGAAATGGAAAGGAGCAGCTGATATTTTATAACCTATTCCAGCAAATATAAGGATTCCTGCAAAAGCAAGAGCCAAATGGTTAATGTTTGGTGCCTGCAGGAGGCTATTGATCACATATAAGTTTGTACTTCCCGTCATACCAAACAAAATTGATATTCCAAAGAGCATTAAACCTGATGAGACAGCGCCATAAATAATATATTTAAGAGCGGCCTCACTGCTTCTTTCCCTAAGTTTTGTAAAGCCGGCTAAAACATAGGAAGAAAGAGAAACGAGTTCAAGTGAGAGATAAACCAGCAAAAGGTCTGAAGCTGATATCATAAGGAACATTCCCAATACCATACCTAATACTAGTGTATAGTATTCGCCCAGTCTATCGAAACTCTTTTTAATTTCCTCAGAGGAAAATGAGAAAAAGATTACAAGAACAGTCGCGAGAATGACGATTGATTTGAAAAAAGCGCCAAACGAATCGACAGTAATCATTCCAACATTTATCCATGGCTGGCTTACTTTGGAAAAGGCAAAACCGTTAAAGGTCATCTGCTGAAAGACAAAAAATGAAGCAGCAACCATTCCGGCAAGAGCAATAACAGGCAATGCCTTTTTATTTTTTCCTAAAATAAGGTCAAACAGTACGACTAAAATCAGTGCTGCAGAGACAGTTATTTCAGGAGCCAGATATGTTAAACTATTTAATATAGAGTGAAATTCCATGTTAACCAGATATTATATTTATTAAAACTTTAATGCTGAAAAACTAGCCGGCATTTTATTCATGAAATCTACCAGCGAGTTAACCGATGTATTCATGATATTCAGCATAAATGAAGGATAAATGCCGAGTATGAAAATTATTATTGTTAATGGAATAAACATTGCATATTCTCTTGCATCAAGATCTGTCAATGCACTCCATTTTTCATTAAACTTACCTAAGTATACTCTTTGAAGTGCCCAGAGCATATAGCTTGCACCGAGTAAAATACCGAGTGTAGAAACAATAGTGATTATTCTAATACTGCTAACACTGAAAGCACCCAAGAAAACGAAAGATTCAGAAATAAAACCACTCATGCTTGGTAGACCAATTGCAGCAAAGAAAGCAACTGTAACAAAACCAGCATACATAGGCATCTTAAGAGCTAAGCCGCCGAAGTCATCAAGGCCTCTTGTATGAGCGCGGTCGTAGATAACACCTACAAGCAAGAAGAGCATTGCTGTAATAGTACCATGGTTAAACATCTGGAAAATGGCACCATTAATTCCGACTGTTGTCAACGAGGCCATACCTAAGAGCACATAACCCATGTGAGAGACAGAGGAATAAGCAATGAGTTTTTTGAAATCCTTTTGTGCCATAGCGCAAAGAGCGCCATAGACGATATTAATAGCTCCGAAAAGAGCAATGTACCAAGCTACCTGGCGTGTAATTTCAGGGAAAATTGGAAAGCAAATTCTAATGATTCCATATGTACCCATTTTAAGAAGAACACCAGCAAGAATAACGCTTATTGGAGTAGGAGCTTCAACGTGCGCATCTGGTAACCATGTATGGAAAGGGAACATAGGTATTTTAATTGCAAAGCCGACAAATAATGCTATATAAGCGGCAAATCTTAAATTGCCGGGATTAAATGGAGAAAGAATACCAGTAGCTGTATAATTCTTAGGATCCATTAAAGCGATAAGATTAAATGTAAAGGCCCTTGTTCCATTAGCCAAAACTTCGGTACAGCTGAAGTATAAACCAATCATAACAAGAAGCATGAAAACGCTGCCAAAGAGAGTATAAATAAAGAATTTAATAGCAGCATATTCTTTTCTTGGACCGCCCCAGATACCGATGAGGAAGTACATTGGGAGAAGCATTAATTCCCAAAAAACATAGAACAAGAAGAAGTCGAGGGCAACAAATACACCCATCATACCAGCATCAAGCAGCAGAAAAAGTGCAAAGTAACCTTTAATAGATTTCGAAATATTCCATGAAGATAGTGTAGCTATAAAGGAGATCAATGCTGTAAGAAGTACCATTGGGGCACTAATACCATCGATTCCTAAGAAATAATCGATTTTTATAGTTCCTATCCAAGATAGTCCGGAGATCTCTATCCAACGGAATTTTTCAATAAATTGATATGAGTTCTGATGAAATACACCAGGAAGACTGTAATTGTAGCTATTAAGAATGATTCCAGCCAACAATACCTGCAAGCCTGTGATAACAGCAGAAAATACTTTTATAAATTTTTCTTGTTTTCCAGGTATGCAAAGTATGATTAACATACCCAGAATAGGAAGAAAAGTGATAAAAGATAAAATTGGGAAATACGCCATGTTTAACTTCAGCCTCTAATAATTTTAAATAGTTATAAACATATTATTTTCAGACACTAGAAAAATGGTCTGAAAATAAACAGTAAAATAATTACAGAAAAGACTACGAATACAACGTAAGTCTGAACTTTACCGGTCTGAAACTTCCTGAAGAAAATTCCAATGAAGCCGCTTAGGTATGCGGTAAAGTTTACAAATCCATCGACAACTACATGATCAAACAAGCCGCCTAGTTTTGAAACCATACGAGTTAAAGTAGCTGCCCCATTAACAATTCCGTCAACGACTTTGTTATCGAACCATGCAAGGAATTTGCTAAAAGCCAGTGTACCGCCAATAAATGTTGCGGCATAAATCTCATCAAAGTACCATTTATTCAATGACAACTTATACAAAGGTTTTAAAGACTCAGCCAGCTTATCAGGATCGATCTTCTTCCACTGATAAAGCAAGAATGAAAATAGAATTCCAATTCCGCCGAGTAAAAGTGACAAGGCCATTGCAGGGTAATGTGCCTGATGCATTGCATGCATATAATGTTCTGAATGAACAATAGCAGTTTCACTTTCATTCTGTTTAGTAACTTTAGGTGCACCTACTGCAATAGGAGCATTCGTAGTTTTAACCTCACCAGCCTTAGCATTTTCAAGTGAACCAGCTACCGGAGCTTCAGTCTTCATGAAATCGAATCTCATATTCTGAGGAACGATAGTAGTTGGAGTTTTTATCCATTTGTCAAGGAACCATCCAGTAGATGGGTTAAATGGATTCAGACCATACCAGAAAAATACTGACAAGACTGATAAAAGAACAAGCGGCATAGCCATGACGAAAGGAGATTCATGAGCATGTTCATATTTATGAAGGTCTCTTGGTTCACCATGGAAAGCGAGAATAACAAGCCTGAACATATAGAATGCGGTCATCATTGCAACAAGGAATGCAACAATAGGAATTAACCAATGTCCAGTTAAACTTCCGAAAGCAAGTGTTCCAGCAAGAATACCATCTTTGCTCAAGAATCCAGAAGTAAATGGTACTCCCGAGATGGCAAGAGTCGAAATAAGAAATGCATAATAAGTAATAGGCATTTTCTTTCTTAAGCCGCCCATTTTTCTTAAGTCCTGTTCATGGTGCATTGCATGAATAACAGAACCAGAGCCCAGGAATAAGCATGCCTTAAAAAAAGCATGAGTTACTAAATGGAAGAAAGCATAGCTATAAGCACCAACGCCTAAAGCCATGATCATGTAACCTAACTGGCTAACAGTTGAATAGGCCAAAACTTTTTTAATATCATTTTGAGTTAGTGCAATAGTTGCAGCAATAAAAGAGGTGATCATACCGATGACAGCTATTGTAAGCATTGCATCAGCAGTAAGCATTACAAATATTCTGGCGACCAAATAAACACCTGCAGCAACCATTGTTGCGGCATGTATGAGGGCACTAACTGGAGTAGGACCTTCCATAGCATCAGGCAACCAAACATGAAGAGGGAACTGAGCGGACTTACCGACAGCACCAAGAAAGATCATAATGCCGCATGCAGTAAGCCAAGCCGAGCTGTGGAAAGGAAGATTTCCTGCAGCAATCTGTGCAAAAATCGTATCAAAAGTAAATGTATGATAATTTGTAAATAGGATCATTATACCGATAAACATACCGGTATCGCCAACTCTATTAACAAGAAAAGCCTTTTTGCTTGCATCAGAAGCAGATTTTTTCTCAAACCAGAAGCCAATCAGTAAATACGATGAAATACCAACAAGTTCCCAGAAGATGTACATCATAAGTATATTATGAGTAAGTACAATTCCAAGCATAGAGAAGGTAAAAATACCAAGGTAAGCGTAGTACCTTGAGAATCTTATATCACCTCTCATATACTCCATTGAGAAAAGATGGACAAGGAAGCTTATAAGGTTAACGACAAAGAGCATAATAACAGTGAGGTTATCAAGCTTAATGCCCAGATCAAAATTAACTTGTCCTAAGACGGGGACATTTAATATTTGGATCCATCTTCCTTCCATAATAAGGTTTTGCCCGGCATAGAATGCCAGTTTTCCAAAGCCTACGTAGATTGATATACATAGAGCAAGGAAAATAAGAGATGTTCCAACCCACTGCGGACCCGGGATTCTCTTTCCGAAAAGGATAAGAGTAATAAATCCAAGTGCTGGAAGGAGCAAAATTGCGATTGAGATATTTAGAAGTACTGCTTCAGTCATAGCTATTCTTTTAGGTTATCAATTTCGTCCACATTAACAGTGGAGAAAGTTTTGTAAATATTTAATACAATTGCAAGTGCAATGGCAGTTTCGGCAGCAGCAAGAATAATGACAAAAAGAGCAGCAATCTGTCCGCTTAGGCCGAAATTTCCATACTTTGCAAACGCAACAAAGTTGAGGTTTGCAGAGTTAAGAACAAGTTCAATTCCCATAAGGACCATTACGGCATTTTTTCTAGTAACAATACCGAATATTCCAAGTGAGAAAAGAATTGCGCTAACTATTAAAAAATGATTTAATCCAACTTGAACCAATTCAGGCTCCGGAATCTAATTTTGAAATAACTGTTAATAATTTTTATAAAGAGTTTACCTTTGTTGTTACTTTTCTTTTTTAGAAGCATTATATCCATCCATTATAAATAATACTGTGATAACTTGATTGTGAAAAATCGAAACTCGCTTATTAAAAAATCACAGTATACGAGAAAGAGAAATTAACTAAAACGAGAATGAACTTATTTTTCTCTTCTGGCAATTGTAGCTGCACCGATTAAAACAACCAGAAGCAAAATTCCCAAAAGTTCAAAAATCAGAACATAATCTGTAATTAAAAGTTTGCCCAGAGCAAACGCGGTTGTTTTAACTGGAATGTCAGTTTTAACTGATTTCCATTCAGTTCCGAGAAACACTTTGAAGATCAGAACACCTGCAAGGAGAAGGACCCCAATAACAGCAGGAATAACCTGTAGCGTACCTGTCTTAATCTGGACATTAGTAATCTTGTTAGTCAGCATCACACCAAAGAGAATAAGTATCAGAATACCGCCGACATAAACCATAATTTGTACTACAGCGACAAAATCCGCTCCGAGTAATACATAAAGTCCGGCTACACCAAAAAAGGTAAAGAGGAGATTAAATGCTGAATAGACAATATTTCTTGTAGTAACGACAAAGAATGCCGATACAAGAGTAATTGCAGCAAAGAGATAAAAAACTATGTCATAAATATTCATGTATAAACTTCACCAAATTTATTTTTAATTTCCGGCTTCTGTCCTGGTTTCCGATGTTTTTGTATCTGGCTTAGCAGCAGAAGGAGCAGCTTCAGCTTTAGGGGCTGTCTCAGTTTTTGGGGCTGCTTCAGCTTGTTTTTGAGCTTCAGCTTTTGCCTTAGCTGCAGCAGCAGCGGCAGCGGCTTTTTGTGCTGCTTTCTCAGCCTCTACTTTTGCATAATTTTGCTTTTTAATAGCAATTTCATCTTCAGACAAAGTTGCAAACTTATATAACAGATTCTCTCTTTCATATTCTGAGAATTCATATACATCAGTCATTTTAATACATTCAGTAGGGCAAGGGAATGTACATAAACCACAGCAGCAGCACTTTGCAAAATCTATATCAAATTGAGTAACCCAGAGTGCCTTTTTCTTACCGTTTGAAGTTTTACCCAAATCCTCATCGGGGGTACCCTTTACAGTCTCTATTGTAATACAATCAACAGGGCATGCTCTTGAGCACTGGTCACAACCAATACAATCATCTATATTAACATATAACCTGTTTCTAGATCTGTCCGGAAGGTCGATCTTAACTTCTGGGTACTGAATAGTAACAGCAGGGACAAATAAATGCTTGAAAGTAATTTTCATACCAACAAGAACTGTCCAGATTCCTTCCCAAGTATTTTTAAGATATTGTTTCATATTTTATAGTAATGTTATTAAACCTACAATAATCAAATTCACGAAAGCATAAGGGATCAAATATTTCCAGCAAACCGTCATTAGCTGGTCGACTCTTAATCTTGGAAGTGTCCAACGTAACCACATTTGGACAAAGACAAAGAATAATCCCTTTGCAGCAAACCAGAAAAGCTGTTCGAGTGGAACGAGCCATGAGATGCCGAGTGTATTACCAAGATAGCCGAATGGTGACTGGTAACCACCGAAGAAAAGTGATGTAACAACGGCTGAAACAGCGAACATGTTGGCATACTCAGAAAGGAAGAACATTGCAAATTTCATTCCGGAATATTCAGTATGGAAGCCTGAAACCAATTCTGATTCAGCTTCAGGGATATCAAAAGGAACTCTATTGACCTCAGCAAGTGTGCTTATATAAATAATAACGAAAGAGATAAGCATAAAAGGAATCAAAAGGAATTTTTCGATACCCGAGAAAGCACCGCCAAAAATATTCCAGTTCCAGATATAAGCTGTTTGCATTTCGCTGATCTCTCTTAAGTTAAGAGAGCCGGTTACCATAACCATAGCAAGGATTACGAGTGCCGTAGGGATTTCGTAGCTAACAATTTGAGCAGCACTTCTCATTGCACCAATTAAAGAATACTTGTTATTTGAAGCCCAGCCGCCCATAAGAATACCGGCTACAACAAGGCTCGAAATAGCAACTATATAAAACAATCCCAAGTCAATATCGCTGCCAATGTAGGCACCTGAGAATGGGATTGCAGCAAAAGCAGCATAAGTACCTGTAAAGACGAGTACGGGAGCAATATTAAAAAGCTTTTTATCTGCCTCAGAAGCAACAATATCTTCCTTCTGGAAAAGCTTTAATATGTCTGCAACGGTTTGCAGAAGGCCATATTTACCGCCGAGTCTGTTTGGGCCGAGTCTGTCCTGCATAAAAGCAGATACTTTTCTCTCAGCAAGAACGGCCATAAGAGCATATGGCAGAATAAATACAAACAATGGAAGCAATGCAGCGACAACAGCTGCAAGGTAATCATTGCCGATAAGGTTGTTAAGTAAATTATACATTATCTATCTACTTCTCCCAGTACTATATCTACACTTCCTAAAATTGCAATTACATCAGCTATCAGGTGTCCTTTGCACAATTCGCCAAAGACAGTCATATTAACAAAGGAAGGTCCCCTGAGTTTTACTCTGAATGGATTAGTTGAGCCATCGCTCATAATGAAATAACCAAGTTCACCTTTGGGGTTTTCGACGCGTCCATAGATGGATCCAACAGGAGGTTTAATTCTCTTTGGAATAGCAGCATTAATATCACCTTCGGGAAGCTGATCTAAAGCCTGCTCAACAATCTTTACACTTTCTTCCATTTCTCTGACACGAACAAAATATCTATCCCAGCAATCACCAAGGGTACCCTGAGCACCAGTACCAACAGGAATTTCGAAATCGAACCTGTCATAAATTGAATAAGGATCATTCTTTCTTAAATCCCATTTTACTCCGCTGCCGCGCAGCATTGGTCCTGTAATGCCATAATTGATAGCTGTTTCTGCAGGTAGAATGCCAATGTTTGCAGTTCTCTCAACGAAAATCTTATTATAAGAAAGCAGATTATTAAGTTCAGTAATATTTGGCTTAAATACCTTTAAGAATTCTCTGCATTTAGGAACAAAGTCAGGATGAAGATCATGCGACAACCCGCCAACCCACATATAATTGTAAAGAAGCCTTGCACCGCAGGTCATTTCAAAAAGGCTCAATATTGTTTCTCTATCTCTGAAGCAGTAAAGAAATGGAGTATAAGCACCAATATCAAGGCCATAAGTGCCTAATGCAATCAAGTGAGAAGCAATTCTTTGTAACTCACCCATTATCACACGTATATATTCAACACGCTCAGGTACTTGTATTCCAAGGAATCTTTCCATGGTCACAACATAACCAAAATTATTATACATCGAAGAAAGATAATCCAAACGATCAGTATATGGGATTACCTGAGGATAAGTCATTGCTTCACAATGCTTTTCAAAACAACGATGTAAATAACCAATATGGGGTTTAACATTGATGATGAGCTCACCATCAAGTTCAACTTCAAGTCTCAACACACCGTGAGTAGAGGGGTGTTGAGGACCCATATTTAAAACCATTTCTTCAGTTTTTAAAGCCATCTTGTATGTATTAATTCTTTGTAAAATTCTTATAAAATTAGTAAGGGACTTTCATTCCCTGGTAAAATTCCGGATTCTTATAATCCTTTCTTAAAGGATAACCGGCATCCCAATCATAAGGCATAAGTATGCGTCTAAGGTCAGGGTGATGCAGGAATATAATTCCAATCATATCATATGCTTCACGTTCATGCCAATCGGCACATTTCCATATACTTTCAACAGATTCAGCTTCGGGATCTTCACGGGGAGTTGAAACTCTAAGAGTTACTTTATGATCAAGCTTCATTGAATGGAGATGATAATAAACACTTAGTGTTCCACCTTTAATAGTAACTGAACCGTCAGGATCATTAGTTTTTTCACCATTTGCATCATCAACACCGGAAAGACACATAAGAGTATCAAACTCAAGTCCTGCAGTTTCTCTTAAAAACAGACAAACCCTGTGTATTGCAAGAGGGTTAACAGTGATGATTGGTTCAGTAGGAATATTTTGGAATTCCAAAACATCTTGTGGAAATTCCTGTTTTAAGATATTAAATATTTCTTCTCTTGTTTTCATAAAGTTTTCTTAACCAGAGATTCGTTTCTAACTTTTTCCTGTAATTTTAACAAGCCTTCAAGCAAAGCTTCAGGACGAGGAGGGCAGCCTGGGACATAAACATCGACAGGAATAACCCTATCAATTCCTTTAAGGACATGGTAGCCGTGTTGCCAATATGGGCCACCGCAATTAGAGCAACTGCCCATAGAAATAATATATTTAGGTTCGGGCATCTGTTCGAATAAACGTTTTATACGAGTTGCCATCTTTAGAGTAACAGTCCCCGAGATGATAATAATATCAGCCTGGCGTGGAGATGGGCGGGGAATAACGCCGAATCTGTCAAAATCGTAATGTGAAGCTGAAGTTGCCATCATTTCAATTGCGCAGCAGGCAAGTCCAAATCCTAACTGCCACAAAGAGGAAAGACGTGCCCAATTCAACAAATCCTCTGTTTTGGCAATTACAATATTACCATCTGTAAATTCTTGATCTAGTAAACTTTTCATTGTAGTTCTTCTTTATTCTATCAGCAGAATTAATTCTAAATTAAATTTCCTGATCCTGTAAAACTGTTTGATTATCGTCTGCAGAAATTTGTGAAGCGACTTCCTTAACATAAGGTTGTTTTTTAATAACAGGAGGATTAATAACAGGGCGGGCCCATTCAAGGTCACCTTTGCGCCATTCATAAGCCATACCTAAACCCAAGACAAGCAGAAAAATTGCTCCGACTAAAAATCCAGATAGTCCATAATCCTTATAAGCCAAAGCCCAAGGGAATAATAAAACTACTTCAACGTCAAAAATCAAAAATATAAGAGCAACGACATAAAACCTGATGTTGAATTTAATCCAGGGAGAGCCTTCAGGATTTTCACCGCACTCATATGTCAGGAGTTTTTCTTTAGTCGGCCTTGCCGGGCGTATTAACTTAGAGGCAAATATAGCTACTACAACAAATACAGCAGCTAGTAAAATAAAAACGAATATCTTACCGAATTCAGTTAGCATAATCTTTTAAAATTTTTAACCCAAAATAATACTTGACCCAAGTAATGTCAAGGGATAATGGAATAGTAAAGTGGAAATTCAAAGTGCAAAAATATTGAATTATTAAACAAAATACCAGTATAATGAGAAAAAAGGATGTATAAAAAAACACTATATGTTATAAAATTCTACACTCTTTCATTTTTCTGAATAATATTCCAAAAAGAGGGAAGCTAGCTAATAACTCGTTGTATCTAGTTTAACTTTTCCTCTGAAAATCCAGTAAATACTTGCCGTATATCCAATAACAAAAGGAAAGCCAATAATAGCAACAATTAACATAATAAGCAGAGTCTTTTGTGAAGATGCAGCATTATATATAGTTAGGCTATTTGCAAGGTTTGGTTCAGATATTACAATATTAGGGAAAATTCCAATAGCAAAAAGGGCAAAAAGTGCGAAAATATTCGCGCAAGATGAGAGAAAAGCATTAAAATCGCGTCCATGGTAAATTTCACGCGGTATATTTGCAACGGCAAGCATATTTAGGAAAGCTACAAGGAAAAGAACAGGATATTCCTTAAAATGAATGGCCATATGCGGGAAATAGATAAGTGTTGCCATAGTGGTTGTAGCATAACATATGACAAAGAATATAATAGTATTATTAACCCAGGGTCTAATTTTATTGTGCATTTCACCTTCGGTCTTCATAACAAGATAAATTGCTCCATGCATCATAAAAAGAGCAACTGTAGTAATGCCGACAAGAATTGGGTAAGGCCTTAATAATCCAAGAAATGATCCAGCAAACTCTTTATCATGAGCAAGGGGGACACCGGTAACAATATTGCCAAGAGCAACCCCGGCAAGCAGGGCAATAAAGAAACTTGCAAGGCTAAAGGCAACATCCCACATATTTCGCCACCATTTCATTGGCTGCTTACTTCTAAATTCAATTGCGACGGCTCTGAAAATAAGAGCAAAAAGCAAAAGCATAAGTGCATTATAAAATCCAGAAAAGACTGTAGAATAGGCTTCAGGGAAAGCAGCAAATAAAGCTCCACCGCTAGTTACTAACCAGACTTCATTTCCATCCCAGACCGGACCAATTGCATTAATCATAATTCTTCGTTCTTTATCAGATTTTGTAAGTAGATGTAATGTGCCAACTCCAAGGTCAAATCCATCTAAAACAGCATATCCTGCAAGAAGAATTCCAATTAACAGAAACCATACAATATTCAGATCCATCTAAGACTCCATTTACGCTTGTCTGTTTTATGCTCTCTTTGTTTTACAATTTATGTTTCAGAAAATTATAAGCTTTAATCATCTTAATGCTTGGCAAATAATTCTTTCTGCTTGTCGTATTCAGATTCAATCTCGTCTGAGTGTCCGGGACCAGCCTTTATTTTATGGTCGAGCAAGAAGATGAACAGTACGAATAAAAGCAGGTAGATAAAAGTAAAGAGAACAAGTGAAAAGACAATCTGACCAGATTCGAC
>JAUZPB010000064.1 GCA_030706145.1 Bacteroidota bacterium | reverse complement strand
CTTTCTGCCTGGGCTGCAGCAGCAGGCAGAGAGACCTTTCTATATAAAATTGAATCAGGATAATTTACACTTTGAAATTTGGGACTCTTAAGGTGAGAAAGCTCAGACATACCAGGAATGAACCAGCCCCCCTCGACAAGAGAATTAAAAAAGCCATCTAGTACCTTTATGGCTCCCTCTTTGTTGAAATAAAGTAATACGTTTCTGCAGAAGATAATGTCCATTGCATTTGTTTCATTAAGCAGCGATGGAAATACGTCTTCAATGAGGTTCAGGTAGCTGAAACTGACCATTTTTTTGATCTGCGGGATGATCTTTAACTTTTTATCTTCTACGTTAGTAAAATACAGGCTTTTTATTCTCTCCGGCACATTTCTGAAGGACCACTGCCCATATTTCCCTTCTTCTGCCTTCTTAAGGAATTCGGTGTTTATGTCGGTTCCTAAAATGGAAACGTCTTTTTTCCTCTCCTCGGGAAAAATCTCATCTACTGCCATAGCAACCGAATATGGCTCTTCACCAGTGCAGCATCCTGCGCTCCATATTCTGATCTTTTCTTTGGATTTAATCAAGGGGGGTAAGATATCACTCTTTAGTATTTCAAATATCCTGTTTTCGCGGAAAAAATAGGTCTCACCTATGGTAAGTTTAAGTGCAAGAAGATTTGTCTGCTCTTTTCTTATTGGTGACTTCAGAAGATGATCTACATACAGTCTAACATCCTCAAATCCGGCTTCTAGTCCTGCGCTGGTTAAGCCCCTTTCAAGATCAGGCTGCCTGTCGGGTGCAAAGTAAAGTCCAAGGTTTTCTGAAATATATCTGCTTATTTCCCTGAATTCTCTTTCTGAAAGTAGTGTTTCCATCTATATTGTTTGGAATTATTACTAATTATAAACAATTTACCCCTCTTTTTCTACAGCCAACCATTTATACTAGAGCTGACTTTAAGGGAAATACACTATTTTTGTTCACTTTTTGCATCTTTTAGTGCACTATCGATCTGTTTTTCTTCTTCAAGAAGAAGAAACTTGTTCAGGTTATTTATAAGTACAAGGTCACCTGAAAGCTCAACTACACCATCAATATATTCTATGCCGTTCCATATCTTTTTATCCTGAACTATCTTCCCGGTAGGAATTTCCTTATAGCCTGGTGCAGAATCGGCAATAAATGCCATCTTTCTTCCTTGCACATTTACAACTATGATCTGGTCGTGTATGGAAAGCCTTTTTTCCGGCAGTGAAAACCTTTTTCTTATATTTACTACGGGAATCACCTCTCCATGCAGGTTAATAATTCCAAGAACTATTTCGGGAGCCTTGGGCAGAGGAGTTATTTCAACAGCATGAATTATCCTTTCGACATTATCAAGATGAAGCGCATATGTACGATCATCTAGCTTAAAAAGTACTGTTTTAAGATCAGCTGCCATAATACTTTTGTCCCAGGTAAGTTTTTGTGTCAGTTAATTTAACTCTTTTTAGCTATTGTTTTTAGTCGGCTTCCCTTAAGGCACCCTCGTATTCTTCCTGTCCATGTTTTTTAATGACATTTTTCCCGTTTGTTTTTCCTGTAAGCATCCTGTAGAAAATGTCTTTATATTTTTCTGCGAAAGAAATGTCGGTATTTAGCATCTTCAGGTGAAGTCTTTCGGCCTGAAGCATAAATATCTCAATTTTTGACTGAATGATCTGCGGAAAGATATTCCCATCTGTTTCAATTGCAAGGAAAGGCAGATCATCAACAGAGTCTACAAGCGGTTCTGTTTTATTCTCGGCATATAGTTTGCCTTTCATATTCATCTCTACATTTAATATAGATTCTGCAAGTCTTGAAGGCATGCAGCCAAATGGGCCAAGTGAAATAACCCCAGAGACATGATCAAGGATCTCTCTTAGTGCTGAACCAACTGTAAGTATTGCCTCGCCTGGAAGATCAGGCCTAATATACTTTTCAGCTCTTCCAATTACTTCCCTGACCTTTGGAAGGTCATATTCAAAAAAGCTGCTTCCAGATAGAATTTTTCTGATTTTCTTGTCTATACTTTCCTGAACATAATCTCTTATACTAAATTTGATCTTATCTTTGAATAAAGAATTATTTTTGTTTTCCCTTTCTGCAAGGTAGTTCGAATAGTAGACATATTCACCTATAGGAATGGATTTAACAACAAAACCTTTTTCAATAAGTCTTTCCATAAGGTCCATCCTTGAGAATTCATCATGGCGGACAAAGATTTCACCAACTATGACAACCTTTTTTGCCTTTTCAATAGTTTCCTTTTTCTCAATTTTTTTCAGCCTTTTTGCCGTCTTCTCTAGCTGGGCATAGATCTGTTTTGATGGAGAACTTTCAAGCTTTTGAATGATCTTGTCGTATTCTTCCCTGAATATTTGGGAGGCTTCTTTTCTATCTTTGGCCAGTGCCTGAATGGAATAATATATGTCCTTCATAATTGCAGCTACTGTAAGGGCTGTCCAGCCCCTAATTACAAACTTGTTTCCAAGCCCTTCGTAGGAGTCTTCATCTGAAAGCGTAAAGATGCCAAAATTCTTCATCTTTCTTTTCTTTATTATATCTTCCATATAAACATAATATTGTCCTAAGCGGCAGGGGCCATCACCTTTTGCCATAAAGAAAAGTGTTCTTTCATTGTCGTCTTTTCTATTATTGTAATATTCTACCATTGATCCTGCATTTAATATAAGAGGCAGGCATTCCTTGCACGAAGTATTGCCTCTGCCGGCAGTAAGTGTGCTCATAGTATATAAAGGCAGAGGTTCAGATCTTATTCCCATATATCTTAAAGCTGCCGAAAAGGCTTCTGTTTCAAGCATTCCCATGCTTGGGACAAGTATCTTAACGGAAGGATCGGTAACTGCAAGTTCATTGCCATCTGAATCAATGATCTTTGTTTCACCAATAAGCCTTAAGGCTCTGAAGTCTGTTGAGTTTTCCTCTATACTGCCGTGCCTTGAGAGTTCCCTGTAGCTTTTTATTATATCCAGTGCAGCTTCAATTCGCGTGTTTATTCCAGCATCAGCCGAGTGACTGTCGAGTTCAAGTGTAAGTGAGGGCTTTCTTCCCATTATGTTCCTGAAGTATGGAACTATAAAGGAATCCGGGCCGCATGAAAAATTCGTTACGTATGCTCCAAAGAGCTGAGGGTGGCCCTTAATAAATCTTGCACCTCTTAAGATCTGCTGCCCCATTGCCCAGTACATATGGCTGTAGCTTTCAAGGCCGTCGTATGGAAGAAAATCATGAGGAATAATTTTTATTCCTCTTGAAGCAAATTTTTGCGGCACTCCCAGGTTTGCCTCCTTTGCAAAGGCATTATAAGGCCGTCCAAATAAAACAACGGCAAAACTTTCAGGATCACTTTCTATTTCTTTTAAGGCCTTTATCCCCGTTTGCTTAAATTCTGAGATCATCTTTTCAAGCTCAGAGCAGGCAAAGTCAAAAGCTTCCTCGGCCTTAGACTTTTCTTTTCCAAGCTCAAGTGCCAAGTTGATAAAATCTTCTTTTGCACTTTTATAGCCATTTGAAAAATTTAGTACAGGACTTATTAGCCTTGTCTTTTTAAGCTCATCTTTGAATGCTGCCTTAAGGTAGTAGCTCTCCGACTGAAGAAGAACGCAGGTCTTCTTCGGAAGATTTGTATTTGGATTATATATTTCTGTAATATGAGGCAGGAAAATATAGTCGGGATCCTTATCTAGGAGGTCCTGCAAAAATCCATGGGCCAGTTCGACCGGGTAGCAGAAGGCGGCTTCCTTTTTATCTACTCCAGAGATTTTTGATTCACTGCTTAAGATAACGTTAAATCCAAGTTTAGTAAAAAAGTTAAAGTAGAGAGGATAAAACGTATTTGTAAGGAATGACCTTGTAATTCCAATTTTAGGAGCATTTGTATGAACTGAATCATCTTTGTGAATATATTTATCAAATACAAGTTTTTCCCTAAGGCGCACTAGGTCCAAATCCACTATAGAACTCTCTTCTGCTTTAGATGAACTAATGCTGTAATACTTGTCGCATGCTCCGCCGAATGGAAATTTTTTCTCGCCAATATTTATAAGCGATATTTCGCATTTTCTGTCGCATTTTTCAATTCCGCCGCCGCAAGTAAATGATTTGCCATATTCTACACTGCGGTTAATTAGTTCATCTAAAGAGAATCTATCTTCTTCAAGCAGCCCAAGTTCAAGTCTGTGTTTTATCTCAAGAGCGACACCGAAAGCCCCCATGAGCCCTGGCTCAGGCGGTACAATTATCTCTTTTCCTGTAAGAGCAGCCATTGCAACAGGTACGGCTTTGTTATAGCAAACACCTCCTTGCATAAAGACTTTTTTCCCAACCGGGCGGTTACCTTTTACACGGTTCGTGTAGTTAAGGCATATTGAGTAGACAAGGCCAGCTATAATATCTTCTTTTGAAAGCCCTTCGTGAAGTGCATTTTTAATATCGCTGCTTATAAAGGCGGCACACTGATCGTTAAAGTTTGGCGGATTTTTGGACTTCATTGCGATTTGACCGATCTGCCTGTAGTCGATATCCAAAGATTCCTTTGCGGCTTCTTCCAAAAATGAGCCTGTACCTGCAGAGCAGGCCTCGTTCATTGCATAGTCAGAGGCTACTCCTGAAGTTATATATGTATATTTTGCATCCTGCCCGCCTATCTCAAAGATCGTATCTGCTTCCTTGTCAAAAAATACTGTTGCAGAAGCATGTGCAATTATTTCATTTATTATTCCCTTTGTTAGTGCATGCAGTCCTGCAATATGCCTTCCTGAGCCTGTAACGCCAAGGCCTGTAATAATTATATTGCACTTAATTTGGTCTTTAAGACTTTTATAGCACTCTCTTGCTGCATGGACAGGGTCGCCGTTTGTGCGCAGGTATTCTGAGGCTAGAATTGAATTATCACTCGTTCTTAAGAGCACGGCTTTTGTCGTTGTAGATCCAACATCGAGTCCAAGTATGCAGCAGTCGTTTTCTTTTGCCTCCTGGCGGCTTATTTCTCTGAAATGTACTTTACCAGTAAATTCACTTAAAGGTCTGTGGAAAGTAAATGCCGAGTGCTTTTCCCTGAATATATTTTCAGCCTTAAGCTTTAAGGTTTCAGTTTGCAAAGCATACAGTGCAGCTCCGAGTGCTTCAAAGTATGGAGCTTCCTCGGGTACGATGAGCTTAGAAAAATAATCCTTCAGAAATTTCATCATTGCCCTGTTCTTTGACGCCCCGCCAATTACAATAACCGAGTCATGCTTTATTCTTGAAGTAAGCTCGATTATTTTCTGGGCCATCATGCGTGACAATCCAGAGACGACGTTTTCCTTTGGGACTCCTTTGTTTAGGGCGTGCGTGCAGTCAGATTTGCAGAAGACAGAGCATCTGCCTGAAATGTTGTATGGCTCACCTTTTACACCAAGCTTGATAGCTTCTTCAACTGGCAGATCCATTCTTTTTATCTGCTGCAGGAAAAATTCACCTGTGCCCGAAGCGCATTTGTTGCC
Organism: Bacteroidota bacterium; assembly: GCA_030706145.1. Classification (GTDB taxonomy): domain Bacteria; phylum Bacteroidota; class Ignavibacteria; order Ignavibacteriales; family SURF-24; genus JAUZPB01. The sequence goes on along the minus strand of JAUZPB010000064.1, from coordinate 19,649 downwards.
TGTAGCCACGCGCGAGATCTTATTGTCTTTATCCAAGGCATAGACAATAAAGTTTTCTCCACCTGCGCTTACTATTATATCTGAAGAAAGCTCCAGATATCCTGAGGCTAGTTCAATTGCCTCGGCCTCTGAAATTGAGCTTAGCGTTAAAAAGTTTCTGAACTTTTTTCCCGTTACTGCTATCTTCTCCGGTACACCTTTAGCGAATATCTCTGAAATGATTTTTCGTGGATTGCCGTTATGAAAGACCGTGTTTGCAGAATCTATTACTATAGAATTGTTTTGTTTTTTTAGTATAACTGCCGAAACTGTAGAGGCGCCTATACATATTCCCAGGGATCTAGTAATTGTCATTATCCTGAAGCCGTTATTTTCAAATGTTTTCAATAAATTAAACAAAAATAAGAAAGAATATCTAATTTATTGTTAAGTATTGTCTTTCTGGAGGCTTAAAAATGGAAAAATATAAAAATTGGAAAATATAAAGAAGGCCGCCTTCAGGCAATTTCAAGGCGGCCAGTTGAGTAAGAAAAAGGAAAGATAATTAAAAACTGTACCTTGTGCCGAAAGCCAGGCGAAAACTGCCTAGAGTCTCCAGTGGTGAAGAACCATATTTTTCACCTACAAATGACAGCTTGTACTGAAAGAAAATAAATGGAATTACAGGCGAATTTTTCAGAAGGTCTGTTGTTGCAAAAAATGAAACTGCCGGGACCAAAAGGTTGTCTTCTGTTTTGAGACTATAGTAGCTGACATTATCTGTAACCGGATCGACCCTGAAAGCATATAAATACTCTTTTGCATTTGGATTTATTTCCCTTACGAAAATGCTTTCGAGGCTAAGTGCAATGCCGGCACTTGAGAGTTTTGTTATGTGATTTTTTATTCCAAGCTCTATTGAATAATTCTTCCATAGCTGCCCATGCTGCGCCCGGTATTCAGTGTCTTTATAGTAAAAGCTGTAGGATGTCGATTGCGTTTTTGTCCTGAAATATTCTACTCCTGCCAGCATCTCCCAGCTGTCGCTAAGTGAATATTCAAAAAATAGGGCAGGAAGAATATATGAGCTGTGGTTGCTCCCAAAAAGGTTATGACCATATCCTACTCTTATTCCAGCAGAAATATTGCCTTTATGCTCCTTTGTCGGTGGTACGCTTTGGCCGTCTTTTAATTGCTGAGTCTGAGCTAAGGATGTACATATAGGAAATACTAATAAAACCAGTAAAAAAAACTTTAAGAGCGGGTTTTCTATTTTTAATTTTTTCATTTCTTTATTATCTCCTTTTGCTACCATGATGGTTCTGTACAGTTTTCATTATAGTACCCATACTCAAGGCGTTCATTATTGCCATTTTCATCTACTGCCCATATGCTGAAAAAACCATTAAGACTGTCTTTTTTTGCAAATGCAATGCGGCTTGCACTATTGCTGTTCTCCCAGTCCGGACAATAGACGCCCCAGGCTTTGGAATAAATTACCTTTAAGTTTGACCCATCAGTTTTCATCTTAAAGAGTTTTGGTCCTTCGGAACTAAGCACTTCTCCGGTAAAAATTATTTCCCCTCCAAGGGGGGACCATCTTGGTGATTCAGGAGAAAAGTCATCTGCAGAGTGAATGTAAACAAATTCATGAGTTACAGCATCTAAGGTTGCAAGCCCCATTTTTGCAAGATCGGTCCTTTTATAGCTGCATACTATCTTGTTGCCGCTTGGATCAAAGTCTGGATAATTGAACTCAGTTGTGCTATAGAAAGGGATATTAGAGGAACTTGTAAGCTGCTGCCAGTTTCCACCGGAGGAATCAATAATGCAAATGTCTGATCTGTTAGCTTCTGTCAAAACGAAGACTATCTTGCTTCCATCTTTGGAGAATCTTGGCCTTTGACAGCTTTTGCCCAAAGGAGTAAGCGGCCTTTTTCCTTCACCATTTGCCTTCATTTTCCATATGCGGTAGTTTACCTCTCCATCTGCCTTATGGAGATAGATTATCCATTTTTTGTCAAAGGATATATCCGGCGTGAAGTCCATTCTTCCGGCTGTAAGCTGGTGAAGAAAAAGCTCGCCTTTCCCTGAATTGACAACGGCAGATGTGTGCCACCCCATTTGGGATCCATCTGATTGAAAGATAAGGAAAGGATTATGATCTTCCGACAAGATTGGACTGCTTATCTGGTCTAAAGTGTTTAGATCATCATTGCAGCTCTGGAGTATTATGCAGGCACATATTAAAATAAAGAGATTGACAATGCAGAACCTGAAATAAGACATGTCTTAAGCTCCTTTAATTAGTGGATATGTGTCTTAGTCTTATTGTAAGGATCTTTTTTTGTTCTCTTTATTATTTTAAGCATTAAGAGAGATTACTGCATAAATAATAAAGATATGGAAATGGAAGAAAATGTACTTCCACATTAAAATGTGTGAATTAGCTAAAACCAAAAGAATATTATTGATCCCTTCAGACTAAAACAGTATCAATAAGGATAGGCTGTGTTTCCTCGATAAAGTTAAAAAGAAGCTGTAAACTCTGTAGGTAAACTAGATTATTAAAAATAAAAATTCAATTGGTATTAATACTAATTTTTTATTTCTTTTTTGCCTTCAGATCGTGTATCATTTTGTTTACCTGGGAAGAATATGTTCTTATATATTCAGAGTCGTTCTTGCCTGCCTGCTTTGATTTCTCCAGATAGTTAATTGCTTCTTTTGATTTTCCTTCATTTGCAAGTAGTTTCGCTTTTACGAAATAGTTGTAAAAGGTTGGTTTTATCTGAATGGATTTGTCAACCCAATTCATTGCTTCATCTTTATGTATGTTATTATCTACTGCATAGTTTGCTGAAGCTGCATAAACTACCCAGTCATCTTTTTGTGCACTTTCGATTGCTTTTTTTATGTTTGAATAAGCTTTTGCATCCAGGTCAAAATTAACTGTAAATGATACTTTTAGCTTTTCCCACTTTATCTGTATGTCGGCGGACTTTGTAGTTGCATTTTCAAAAGCAAATTCCAGACTTTCAGTAAAATTATTCTCCTGCGGTTTAACCTTAAATCTTACTACATCCTTTGTGGAGTCATAGTTAAATGCCCCCCACTGTTTTGCAACCTTGTTAATAACAATTGTCCACTCATCTTTCTGAGGAATTGTAAAGAGTGCATATTTTCCTGCAAGGACTTTATTGCCGTTTAAGTTTACATCTTCACTAAAGAATATAGTTGTAGCCTCATCGGCTCCGGTTCTCCAGACCTGACCAAAAGGAACCAGATCTCCCCAGATAGTTCTTTCTTTAACATTCGGGCGGCTGTAGTTTATAGTCACATCAAGCAGTCCGATCCTTTGCATTACAGAAGCTTTCTGGCTAAGTGTAGGCAGTTCAAGCTGCACTTGTGCCCAGGAGGAGGAGAATGTGTTTCCTGCTGAGAGAAGCAGTAATAATGACAAAACAAAATACCTGAGAAATCTATTTATTCTATGGCCCATAGTGCTAAACCTTTCTAAGTTAAGTGTACGGCAGAAAATGTGATGGAATATAAAAAACAATAATGAAATATAGTAATCATAAAATAAATAATCATTATGTTATCGCGATTTCCCACTTTACTTAGCCTTGAAAAACTATTATAACTAAACAGGTGCTGATCTGTAGATAAAGACTATATTATATATGATTGATTATATATGCTCCCCTCTGTCTCGACTTTTTATTTTTGTTGCTAGGCAAAATTAAATGTCTTATTTTCATATTATGAAACAACCCGAGTTCTCCGAGAAGACTAGCGCAATAAACATCCAGCTGGAATCTTTGGATCCCGAGGGGGATGCATTGACATTTGATACTCTTATCAGGGTCTTTAACAGGTTTAAGGCCTCATTCCGTAATTTTATTGAAATTGAATTTTTGAGAACACCTTACTTTTTAGAGATAATGAAGAGAACACCCCGTGTACTTGAGGATCTAAAGCGGGATACAGAGCTTGCAATAGTTCAGATGAATATTGATGAGCTGTTCATTTCTATTATGCCCGATCTTTTGGAAGAAGAGACTCCCCTGTTTCCAGATGAGGTGCTCCTCTGGAAAAGGGATAGGTTTGAAAAGTTCAGGCAGATAGTTATTTTCTGTAACTATCACGATACTTTTGCAGTAAATAAGATACTTAGTGAATATAGCCTTTCCGAAAGAATAAAAATATATAAGCCAATTTTTGATGTGATTTCTTATGATAAGAATTATAAGGTAAATATAATAGGTTCCTCAAAGAGAATTATAGGTATGTTTATTCCACCGCATGATGTTATTAAAAAGCAGATACTTTCACCGGCAAAGCCGGGGATCAGAATCTGACCCCCGAATCTCCTGCCAAAATCTATTTAGCACAAAGCACTTTATATGTACTTTTCTTTATAAGTATTCATCCCAGCTCTTAATGTTCAGCGTCTCAGGTGTGTGCAGTGATATAGCCTTTATAAACCTCTTGGCAAACTGTGCGTTTGTTACAAGTGGAATGTTAAGGTCTACTGCCTTACGCCTGATCAGGTAATCACTGTCGAGCTCTTCTTTATCATTGTTCTTAGGAATGTTGATCACAAGATCTATTTTCCCTTCTGCAAGATATGTCATAATATTTGGCTCAACGCTGTCATAAGGTCTAAAGAGTACTTCAGCTTCCATCCCGTTTTTCTTCAAAAAGTCGGCTGTACCCTGTGTGGCATATAGTTTGAGTCCACGGCAGTAAAGTGATCTTACACTGTCTAAAAGCTCTGCCTTGTCCTTCATTGTACCTGTTGAAAGCAGGACACCCTTCTTTGGAACACGGAAGCCTGTTGAGAATATGCTCTTAAGGAATGCTTCATTGAAATCATCACCCAGACAGGCAACTTCACCTGTCGAGGACATTTCAACGCCTACGACTGGATCTGACCCTTTAAGTCTTGTAAAGGAGAACTGAGATGCCTTTACACCTACAAAATCAAGGTCGAATGAGGATTTATCAATTCGGTTTACCTTCTCTCCCATTATAAGCTTTGTAGCTATGTCGATAAAGTTGATCTTAAGGACCTTTGATACAAATGGGAAGCTCCTTGAAGCTCTCAGATTGCATTCTATAACTTTAACATCATTATCCTTTGCAATGAACTGAATATTGAAAGGACCTGTTATCTCAAGTGCCTCTGCTATCTTCTTTGTAATTATCTTGATCCTTCTCATTGTCTCAAGATAAGTCCTCTGTGGCGGAAGCACTATAGTGGCATCACCTGAGTGAACGCCTGCATTTTCTACGTGCTCTGAGATTGCATAACAGAATACTTCTCCATCTTTAGCAACTGCGTCGGCCTCTATTTCCCTGCCGCCGGTGATGAACTTGCTGATTACTACCGGGTGCTCATTACTGATCTCTGAAGCCTTATTGAGGTAGAATTCGAGCTCGTCTTCATTAAGCACAATGCTCATTGCTGCTCCGGAGAGTACGTAGCTTGGTCTAATAAGAACAGGATAGTCAACCTTGGCTGCAAATTCCTTTGCTTCCTTAAGTGATGTAAGTTCACTCCACTCAGGCTGGTCTACACAAAGATCATCCAGTATTTTTGAGAACTTGTGTCTGCTCTCTGCATTGTCTATCTGAAGAGGACTTGTTCCAAGTACCTTTAAGCCTGCATTGTGAAGCTTCATTGCAAGGTTGTTTGGTATCTGTCCGCCCATCGAGACAATAAGTCCCTGTGGATTTTCTTTTTCATAAATATCAAGAACTCTTTCAAACGTCAGCTCTTCAAAGTATAGCTTGTCACATATGTCATAGTCTGTACTTACTGTTTCAGGGTTACAGTTTATCATAATTGTCTTATAGTCAAGCTTGTTGAGTGTCTCAACTGAATTAACGCAGCACCAGTCAAATTCGACAGAAGAACCTATGCGGTATGCTCCGCTTCCTAAGACGACTATCTGATCACCCTGCCCTGTCTTTATATCATCTTCAATTCCATTATATGTCATATAAAGATAATTTGTCCTTGCAGGATATTCAGCAGCAAGTGTATCTATCTGCTTAATGCATGGAGTGATATTTAATTTTTTTCTCTTATTTCTTACCGAAAGCTCTGTCTCTCCTGTTATCATTCCTATCTGTATATCAGAAAATCCTCTCTGCTTTGCTTCCCAGAGGAGTTCTTCGGAAATGTTTGCAAGTGTGTACTTTTTCAGTTCGTAATAAGTATCTACAATATTCTTCATCTTGTAGAGGAACCAGCAGTCAATCTTTGATAAATCATGGATCCTTTCAACTGTATAGCCCTGCTTTAAGGCAAGTGCTACGGCAAAAATTCTTTTATCTGTAGGTTCCTGTATTGCCTTGTCAAGGTCTTCTAGCTCAATTCCATTGCATACAAAGCCTTTCATACCTACATCCAGCATACGTATTGCCTTCTGGAGTACCTCTTCAAAGCTTCGCCCGATTGACATTATCTCGCCTACGGACTTCATTTCACTGCCAAGGAGTGTGCTGACCTGGCTGAATTTTTGAAGATCCCACCTTGGGAATTTCAGAGTTATATAGTCAAGTGCAGGCTCAAAGCAGGCCGAAGTTTCCTGTGTAATAATATTTTCTACTTCATTTAATGCATAGCCAAGAGCAAGTTTTGTTGCAATAAAGGCCAGAGGATATCCTGTTGCCTTAGATGCAAGTGCGCTTGAACGGCTTAACCTTGCATTTACCTCGATTATTCTGTAATCCTCTGAATTTGGATCAAGAGCATACTGTATGTTGCACTCGCCTATAATGCCAAGATGGCGTATTAGTTTTATACCAATAGATCTTAGCTTAAAATTCTCTCTTGCTGAAAGTGTCTGTACAGGAGCGACAACTACGCTATCGCCTGTGTGTATACCCATAGGATCGACATTTTCCATAGAGCAGATCGTTATGCAGTTGTTGTACTTGTCGCGAACGATCTCATACTCGACCTCTTTCCATCCGTAGAGTGATTCTTCAAGGAGTATCTGGTTTGTAAATGAGAATGCGCGTCTTGCCTTCTCTTGAAGTTCTTCCTTGTTCTTAACTATTCCAGAGCCGAGTCCGCCAAGAGCATATGCTATTCTGACCATAAGCGGGTAGCCAATCTCCTCGGCTCCTTCTATGGCTTCTTCAACTGTAGTAACTGTCTTGCTTCTTGCTACTTTAAGGCCAACCTCAGTTACCTTGTTAGCAAATAAAAGACGGTCTTCTGTATTTTTTATAGCCTCTATCTGTGTACCCAGGACGTTAACGTTATATTTCTGAAGAATTCCTCTTTCATAGAGTCCAACTCCAACATTTAGTGCCGTCTGTCCGCCGAAACCCAGAAGTATACTATCGGGGCGTTCCTTTTCTATTACTCTTTCAACGAATTCAACCTTTAAGGGAAGGAAATAGACCTTATCGGCAAACTGCTCGGATGTCTGAATAGTAGCTATATTAGGGTTAATAAGAACTGTACTAACCCCGTCTTCCTTAAGGGCTTTTATAGCCTGGCTGCCGGAATAATCAAATTCGCCTGCCTGTCCAATCTGCAGTGCACCGGAGCCCAAAATAAGAACTTTATCTGTTTTTCTTTTTATAATCATTTCAATGCCCTCACAAACATGTCGAAAATAAATTCAGTATCATCCGGACCTGGTGAAGCTTCCGGGTGGAACTGTGCGCCGAAAAGAGGTTTTGCAATGTGAATTATACCCTCATTGGTGCCGTCGTTATCATTATTGAACCATTCACGCCAGTCAAGAGGAAGTGTCTCTGTATTGATGGCATAACCATGGTTCTGAGAGGTTATATAGCATCTCTTTGTACCTGCTTCGTTGCATGGCTGGTTGTGGCCTCTGTGTCCGTACTTTAATTTATATGTGTCGGCTCCTGCTGCAAGAGCAAGTATCTGACTGCCCAGGCAGATGCCTAGCATAGGTATGCCTGTATCTATTGCTTTGCGTACATTGGCTATCGTCTTTTTGCACATCTTGGGGTCACCAGGGCCATTGGAGATAATTACTCCATCTGCCTCAAGTTTTGTAAAATCATAATCATAAGGAACACGCACTATAGATATATTGCGCTTTAAGAATGCCTGAAAAATGTTATTCTTTGCCCCGCAATCGACAATAACTATCTTTTTTTCACCTTTTTCATATTTAACTGGCTCACTTACAGTTACTTCTTTTACAAGATCGCGAAGATTTGGATCTTCAAAGTCGATAGCTTCCTTTTCATCTATTACAATTTTGCCTAGCATAGTGCCTTTTTCTCTAAGCTTGCGTGTAAGCATACGTGTATCAATGCCGCAAATGCCCGGGATGTGGTGTTCGCACATCCATTCAGAGAGTGATCTAGTGGCACTCCAGTGCGAATAGTTCTCCGAATAGTCTGAAACTATGAGAGCACGTACGTGTATCTCCTCGGATTCAAAATTCTTATAAAGGTTGTTTTCCCTTTCGCTATCGGGAACACCATAGTTTCCAATTAGCGGATAGGTGCTGACAAGTATTTGTCCGCGGTAAGAAGGATCTGTCATTGTCTCAGGGTAGCCTACCATACCCGTGTTGAATACAACTTCACCGTTTGTATTCTTTGGGTATGCAAAAGAATAACCTGAAAACTCTGTACCATCCTGCAGTATAAGTTTTGCTTTATTCGTTTTGTCTATCATTTGTCTCTATATTAAATAGTTAAAGTTTGATTATTCCGGGCAAAAAAATAGCCACTAAAAGAAGTGGCCATTTAAAAATCTATTTCAAAATCTATTTTGCAAGGATTCGGGGCCTCCTGATTAATTAAAAAAGGAAATACTACTTCGTATTTGCCGAAGTTCGCAACAAAAACTTGAGTTTCCTTTGTTAATATATCGCCCAAAATATCCTTACTATACTTTTTCCAGATTACCAAAACAAATTTAGTTAAAGATGCACAAATATTCAATGACAGAATCTTCTGTGATGAATAATATTGCATAAAAATGCAATTCTATAAGGAGTTCAGATGCCTGGGGTGCGGCTAATATAATTTGTAAGCTGATCTATGATGAACTCCTTTTCGTCTATTGTGGCCTTTACAATGTCACCTATTGAAACAAGCCCCGCAAGCTTTTTATCTTCTATTACAGGAAGGTGGCGTATTCTTTTTGCAGTCATAAGGGCCATGCATTCCTCTATAGTATTACCCGGCCTTACAAATATAACCTCGGGCGACATTATTTCCTTTACAGGGAGCTCTTTTGAAGATTTTCCGCGCAATATCACCTTCCTGGCATAGTCCCTTTCGGAAATTATCCCTGAAAGACTATCCCCCTCAAGAACAGCAAGGGCACCGATTTCTCTTTCGGCCATAATAAGAAGAGCATCATAGACCGTAGTATCGGGAGTAACGGAATAGACAACCGATCCTTTTTTGTTAAGGATTTCACGTACAGTTTTCATAAACTTTAGCCTTTAATTTTTTTTAAGGTCCAACTAATAAAAATATCTTTGAAATTCTGTCCAAATGCAATCCAGGCAGCTTGCAACTTAGCCTTCATCCTATATTTTCCCCGATTTTTAATAAAATAGATTGAACTTTTCCGATTTTAGTCTTAAAATTAGAGAAATGTGAACCTAGCTAAAAACTGAAGTTCCTTAGCTGAAGTTCCTTTTGCCTTAGCATTACTTAACCTCATTTCCCACAGTTGGGCCTTTGTGATTAAGATGAATAAACTGTATAAGTGCATATGCATATTTTTTTCACTGCTCCTCTGCCTGAGCTCTTCATGCGATGCTCCGCACAGCAATCCCTTTGACCCTGAGAACCCTGAGGGGCTGTATTCAAAACTTGAAGGCTACGCAAAATCTATGACCCCTCCATATCTTCCCTTGCAGGGAGTAAGGGTAAGCATAAATGGGAAAAGTAACATTTATACAGAGACGGCTTCTACAGGCTATTTTTCATTTCTTAATTTGGAAAGAATTTCCGGGACTTTGATATTTCAGAAAGATGGTTATCTTACAGATACACTCCAGGTGCAGTGGAATGAAAAAAGAGAGATCTCAGTTGAATGTTTCCTTAAGAAAATGCCATCTTTAGATAGTCTTTCTGTTTTCTCGGTCGTTGAGAATCATTATGAAAATTGGAGTCTTTATAAACTTATAATCAATGCACGCATTAATGATTTCGGAAGTAACGATATAGACAGCCTTATTGCTTATAACGATGAACTGAATTTCAGGCAGGTGCTCTTCTATAACCCTGAAAAAAGACTATATGAAAAAACAGTAACTTACAAGAATCAGGAGGATATAGAGAAGTTTATAGGTAAGAAAATTATGATCTCAGCCATAAGCAGGACAGGCGGAATCTACCAGCTTGGGAGTAGTTTCCTGAAGAGAATAATCACACAGGAAGTTGTCCCTGAATCCCCGGCCAACAGCGAGCAGACAAGCAGCATACCCGTCTTTAAGTGGCAGAGCATTTCACCTGGGTTTAAGTTCACATATTCTATACAGGTCTTTGCAAATACAATTCCTCCGCAGCTTTCAGCAGAGGCCTATAATATTCCAGCAGATCAAAACAGCTATTCTTTTAAAGAACAACTGGAGCCGGGTGAATATTTCTGGTTTATATACTGTACAGATGAATTTCTGAATGCAGGACAATCTAAACCGGCGACCTTTACGGTTAAATGATTTAAGTGGGAAAGATCATTTTTTAGCAGAACAATTTTTGCCTTAAGTGATCTGACTTTTTTAATTACCTTTTTCAATTACTTCAGGGCTAAACAAAAAAAATGGAAACCGATATAGGACAGCTTAAAGATATAAGCCGCGAACAGTTCAGATTTCTCTATAGCCTTAGCCAGGAGCTTAACTCCTCTGAGTTTCGGGAATCATTCCTTGAGCAGACGCTTGACGTAATTATAAAAGTTATAAATGCAGAAAGAGGAATAGTTGTAAAATATGATGAACAGACAAACGAATTTTCAATCGTTGCAGCCAGAAATATAAATAAAGAAACTGTAAAGGATGTAACTTCTTTTTCTTCAGGAATAATTGGGGAAGTAATTAAAACCGGTGAACCATGCCTTTTTCACGATGCCTTATCCGACCCAAATCTTTCGCAGTTTGAAAGTGTGCAGATATATAAAATTAAATCCGTTCTGGGCGTTCCTATTACAAGTAATGGAAAGGTTTGGGGAGTAATACTTGCAGACAGCCTGGAAGACAGAAGGAATTTTACCGAAGATAATCTGGTGTTCCTCGATTTCCTTTCTAATCTGATATCCCTTTCTTTGGATAAGATAATGCACCTTGAGCACCTTAGGGATGAGAATTTAATACTAAGGCAAAAGGTTGAATCACTTCAGTCAATCCCTAATATGATAGGCAATAGTCCTGTAATGCGTACTTTGGCCGCTACAATTCATAAGGTGGCAAAGACAGATGTTACAGTGCTTCTTACAGGTGAAAGCGGAACGGGCAAGGATCTTGCCGCGCAGGCTATACACGAGCTGAGCCAAAGAAATAACAACCCTTTTCTTGCACAGTTCTGCGGCAATATTCCGGATACTCTCCTTGAGAGCGAACTCTTCGGCTATAAAAAGGGAGCTTTTTCGGGGGCCAATGCAGATAAAAAAGGCTTGTTTGAAGTTGCAAACGGTGGTACTTTCTTTCTTGATGAAATAGGTGATATCTCTCTTGCACTGCAGGCCAAACTGCTTAGGGTACTTCAGAACAAGGAGATAATACGCCTGGGTGATACACAGGTCAGACATGTAAACGTGAGGATACTTACGGCAACAAATAAGGATATCAGGCAGCTTACACGCGAGGGAAAGTTCAGAGAGGATCTTTTCTACAGGCTGAATGTCTTCCCTATTGTGATTCCGCCTCTACGGCAAAGAAAAGGCGATGTGCTCCTTCTTGCAAATTATTTTATAAAAAAGTATAGCGGAAGAAACGATGTAAAACTTGACCCTGATACTGTGCGGAAACTTGAGGAGTATGCCTGGCCCGGTAACGTGCGCCAGCTTGAAAACGTAATTCAAAGAGCACTCATAGTCTGCGATGAAAAGAGAATACTTCCGCAGCATATAATGATCGAGGGCCTCGAGAGTATTACGGACTTTAAGGGGACATTAGATGAGTATGAACTTCTGCTGCTAAAGAAAAGACTGGAAGAGCTTGACGGTAACCGAACGCTTGCAGCAAAATCTCTTGGAGTTTCACTCAGATGGGTTCAGGGTAAACTAAAGGAAATTGCGGAGAATCAGCATAGAGATGAATGATACTTTTCCTGCAGTATTATTTGATAAGTTCAGAATAATAGATACACTTAAGAAGGATATCTATACGGGTGTGTACCTTGCTTATCATGTATACCTGGATAAAAAAATTATACTCAAGACGCTAGATACAGAGAGCCTTCAGGATAAAAACATTTCAGAAAGATTCAAAAGAGAAGCCAGAATACTTGCACAGTTAGATCACCCTAATATAATAAAGGTACTCGACTTCGGAACATTCGATAAATATTTCTACATATCATTTGAGTATTTTACAGGAAGCAACCTTCGGGAAGCAGTAAGGTCAAAGAGTATTGGCCTTCAAGAGAAGAAATCAATCTTAAGGCAGATCTTTCAGGGACTAGAAGCTGCACACAGGCAGCAGATAATTCACAGGGACCTTAAGCCTGAGAATATACTGATAAACGACTGCTGCGAAATAAAGATTGCCGACTTTGGCCTTGCCCAGTCTGCAGAAGACAATATGGTAACTAACAAGTATGGCATAGTTGGCACACCGGGCTATATGTCGCCTGAGCAGATAAGAGGTGAAACTCTTAGCGTTCAATCTGACCTGTTCTCCTCTGGCATAATTGCCTATGAACTCTTTACAGGAGAAAATCCTTTCCTTGGAAAAGACATAAATGAAACTATAAATAATATATTAAGATTCCGTGAATCCTCTCTTGAAGAGAAGATTTCCCGGTTGCCAGATGATGAAATAAAAGAAATTATTAAACTCCTTCTTGTAAAAAATAAAACGCAAAGAGCAAAAACTGCGCAGGATGTTCTTTGCATGTTTGAAGCTGAAGTAGTAAAAAATGGAGATGACCCTAAAAAAAATTTTGCAATAACTCAAAATGATGCTCTTCTCCTTAATGGATCAAAAAGCGAAAGTATTAGTATAGAAAAGACAAAATCTCACTCAAGAAGAAAAGCTATAGATAAAAAATACGTTTTTATTGCTTTGGCTTTTATAACTGTCCTTTTAGCTTTAATAGCATTTATGCAGATGAAAGAAAGTATAAAAGGTGTAAAAGGCATTAATGTGTCTCCTTCAATATCCTTAACAGGACAAAGTGAGGCACAACAAAAAAATGCTGCACAAAATGAAAATAAAACTGACAAGGAAAATAAAACTGATAAAGAAAAAAAGCTGGTAGAGAAAAAAGAAGAGCAGATTAAAAAAGATGATATTAGCCTTAAAGATGATAACCCAAGAGACAATAACCCAAGTGGCGATAAAGCAAAAGGCAGTAGTATACTTGAAACAAAAACATCTTCTTTAGGAAAACTGATGGTCTTATGCCAGCCCTGGGCCGATATCTATATTGACTCAGTAAAGGCAGAGACAACACCACTAAATAGTCATATAACCCTTAAGGCAGGAATGCATAGACTTGTTCTGAAGAACCCCGGCTTTCCCCCCTACTCACAGCAGATCAATATAAAAGGAAATGATACACTCCTAATTAACATAAGTTTTAAGAATCTGATCGGTTACTTCAGGTGTGATATTTCTCCCTGGGGAGACCTTTATATTGATGGAATAAAGGTTGGGCAGACACCTCTTAAGGATCCTGTGCCCCTTATGCCCGGCAGACATAGCCTTATAATGAAAAATCCAAACTATGCAGATAAACATGATGAAATAGTTATTCACAAAGGTGAGACGTATCACTATAAATACAGTTTTACAGATAACCTGGACAGACAAGGCACTGTAAACCGGTAAAGAAATATACAGATCCAGCTACATGTCGAAGTTCATTTGGTACAGAAATTGCCTTATTAACTTATGAGGGGATGCCTTTTTGTAGTGCTCCTGATTTAATTTATGAGGTTTAGTCACCATGTAATGAATTCCGCAGCAGGAAAGTAAAAAATGAGAAAGACAAAAATAATACTAATAATTGCTTTTCTTCAAAGCTTCAGCGCTATAATTTTGGCGCAGAAGTTAACCTGGCAGCTTTTGCCTGGACAGATGCCTTATCCCGTAGGAGGCGCAAAGGCTATTGTTATCGATTCACTTATTTATATAGTTGGGGGATATTCCGAATCGGTTCCATTTAACCTTGATTTTATTCAGATCTATAACCCACAGTCAAATAGCTGGCTTAAACAATTCCCAAAGATGAGCAGCAGAAGGCGCGGCTTTACAGCTAAAAGATATATGAATGGAATTCTCATCTTAGGCGGAATAGATTCTCTGAACCAAAACGCAGCAGGACTGGAATATTTTGACCCGAGATTTTCGCAAGGTACAGTCGTTCTGCACAGAGATATAAATTTTAACCGCATATTTGCAACGGCTGAGGTCTATGAAAATTTACTATTTCTCTTTGGAGGCAATACAACAAGCAGTGCCGCCGATACTGTGCACAGACCTTTTCTGATCGAGTATAACTTTCAAAGTAAAACTATCTCTTATTCTAATGACGCTATCTTTAAGGGATCTTTTACCTATCAGCAGATGAGTGCACTTGTAGGTGAAGATGTCTATCTTTTTGGCGGAGTGTCAAATACAATAAGCCGTAACATCTACAGGTTTAATATAAAGACAAAGAACTTTGAAACCGTTGACCCATCACTCATCTCCATTCGTGCCGGGGGCGAGGCAGTTTATGATGGAACAAGTAAGATCTATATTATCGGCGGCTACAACGAAACTCAGGCCCTCTCAACTGTGGAGGTATATGCTCCAGGCGCTCCGGATAACATTATTTCAGCAGGACCACAGATGAATTACCCGAGAAAAAATCCTGCCGCTGTCTCTTACAAAGGAAGCATATATGTCTTTGGGGGCTTCGATAATACCTCTGGCCACAGTACAGGCTCAGTTGAGAAACTTGACATTGTGACTTCTGTAGAACAACCAGACAACTCAGTTGCGAAAGATTTTAGGCTTTTTGATAATTATCCAAATCCATTTAATTCAGGTACAACGATAAAATTCCTTCTGCCAGAAAGAAGTTTTGTTACAGTTGACCTCTATAATATGCTTGGTGAACATGTGGCAAATCTTGCAAGCGGTGAATACTCCCAGGGAGAACATTCTGTTTACTGGGATGGAATAGGAAAAGACGGACTTACCTCTTCCAGCGGAATTTACATATATTGCCTCAGGACTGGAAAGCAGATATTTTCTAAGAAAATGTTATACCTGAAGTAAAAAAATATTCTTATGCTAATAATCTACAGAAATATTGGATCTGCAATAAGCATGCTTGCAATAAGCATGCTAGTGATCTTCTTAAATATAGCTAAGGCTCAGGAGGAACAGACCTCACCAATAAAACAGGTAAGAGAGAAGTTCGATAATTTTGAATTTGGCAGAGTTATAACACTTGCAGATTCAGTACTTCTGAGTGTAGAAAATATTTCAAAAGAGGATAGATCTGAACTGCTGCGCATGAAGGGTATTTCGCAGTATTCACTTTCAGATACTATTGGTGCAGGTAAAAGCTTTGAGGAGATACTAATGGTTTTTCCTGCCTATAGCCTGGATTCACTTAATAATTCGCCAAAGATAATTGCTTTTTTTAATAGTGTAAAAAGCCGCTTCAGGCCTCCTGAAAAACAGGAGATGAAAACTAGCCCAAATATAATAAATACATTCCCGTCTGTCAGCCTTACTGAATATAACGACAGGCTTAAAAACTCGCTTGTGCGTTCAATAATTTTTCCCGGATGGGGACATCTTTATTATGGCAATTTGCCAAAAGGTCTTATACTTAGCTCAACTGCTTTTGCTTCATTAAGCTCATTTATTTATTTCCTCTCTGATTCAAAGGCAAAGGAAAAGAGCTACTTAAATGAAAGAGATCCATTTTTAATTTCTGATAAATATGACAAGTACAACTCTTCAAATAAGATGAAATATATTTCACTTTCAGCCTATGCACTGATCTGGCTTTACAGCCAGGCTGACATTTTATTTTTTTCAGACGACCTGTTTAAGTCCGAGATAAAGCCTGATGTGAAATCCACGCAGCCAGATATGATAAGCTTCGGCTTTAGCATCCCCTTCAAATAAAAACAAAGAGGAAAACTACTATGCAAAATTTGCACCTGCTATGCAAAATTTGCATAGCTAATGGGCTAAAAAATTGTAGCTAGTCTATGTTGGGGTATAGAAAACTCCCCTTAGTGCAAGCCGTATCTATCCTTTTACCGAAAAAAATAACCGCTTAACGCAAATTAACTTGTTGTGGCATATTGATTGTATTTTATTTAATAAGCCGCCTTGAGGAAGACGGAAGTAGAAAATGGGTTGAGGGTTATGCCGGGGGTGCAAGTAAACACCCCCATTTCCAAAGAAGAAGAAGTTCAACAATCTAAATTCAATATTATTAAACGGAGCTATGACATGAAAACTTTGAAACTGATGTTGTTTGTTTTTATTGCCCAGATCGTATTTGTATCGGGTCTTTATGCAAGCTCAATAAGCGGAAAAGTAACTGATGCTGTTACAGGAAAACCTATTGAGGGAGCCAGAGTTGTTGCTAAATATGCCGATCATCCGGAAGTATCGGTTGCCTTTGGTGCTAAAACAAATGCAACAGGCGACTATAAGATCGAAAGAATTCCTAATGGTAATTTTATACTTTCAGCTGCTGCCGAAGGTTACCTGATTGCTGATTTGCCTGGAACATATACACTTAATGACAATGACCTTGCGGGAGTTGATTTTAAGATGACTCCACTTGAGAATGCTACAGCATCATTGTCGGGATTCGTAAAAGAATTTGTTATCGATACTACATCTGGCAAGGATCTTTCTACCCCAATATATCCTGCTACCATTACAGCTAACGGAGTAACTGTAACGGGTGATTCTGTCTCATATTCGACAGTAAACAGTAAGGATGGAAGCTACTTGATCAACAATATGAAGCCAGGTGTTTATAAAATTATTTCAGAAGCTGAAGGATATAATAAAAAGAATATTTCAGGCGTTAAAATTATCCAGGGAAGCAATAGTCTGAACATCTATATGACAAAGGCTTATGGAAGTTCAATCTCAGGAAGAGTTACTTTTGATGGAAGTGGACTACCGGTTCCTGGAGCGCAGATTGGAATATTCCCTGCCGAGGGGAATGGCTGGGCTATAATGGTTACTACAGATAAACAGGGCTACTATAAGACCACTCTTGATGAGGGTAAATACATTGTATCATGTACTAAGATATCGCTTGGATATTTCTATAGTGAATACTACGATAACGTAAAATCACAGGCCGAGGCAAAGGTCCTTACAGTTGGTGCTAATACTGAACTTACTGATATAAATTTCGGACTGCCACAGAACAATACACAGATAAATACTGTAATTAAAGGTACCGTAAAAGATGATAAGGGAAATGCAATTGCAGGTGCAGTAGTAAAAGTATGGTTCCACTATATGTATGATTCACCACGCTTTGCTCCTTTGGACAGCCTTTTAAGATTCATTGCAACAAAATCCGATGCACAGGGAAACTACTCGGTTAACTTAAATATGGCAGCCCTCATTCTTAACAGGGTCGCAGTTTCTGCCGAGAAAGATGGTTATGTAACTGAATTCTATAACAACAAGACCTCTTTCTTTGAGGCAGACCTTATTACTATAACAAAGGATACTACAATAAGCGGTATCGACTTTTCACTTTCGCCTGTTAATACACAGAATTATTTCTCTATAAGTGGCACTGTAAGCGGAACAGCAGGAAAACCTTTGAGCGGAGCATTTGTAATTGGCGCTACTAGCCGTTCGAGTGAGATTGTATTTGCAATTACAGACAAAGATGGTAAATATAGCCTTACAAACCTGAAAGAAGGTAAGTACTATCTCCTCTTTGCTGCACAAGGCTATATACCTGAATTCTATAACAATGCATACAGGTGGGAAGATGCAGATGCAATCTACCTTTCGGGCAACGTAACTGGAATAAATGCAGAACTGAGAGAGACTCCAACAGACTCTGGAAAATGCCACATCTCTGGTATTGTTAAAAATACTAAAGGAAGCATTATTTCAGGAGCACTTGTAATACTTAAGAACTCAAAGAATGAAGCAGTTGCCTCTGCAATAACAGACGGACAGGGCAGCTATCAGATGGCAGGACTTCCGGAAGGAAACTACACTCTTACAGTCTCAAGCGTTGAATATCAAAGTGCAACTTCGACTGTTAGTGTTGATGCATCAAAGTCTGAACAGGTTGCAAATGTAAGTCTTACACAGAGTACTACAGGTGTAAATAATGATAGGAAAATGATTCCGACGGAGATAAAACTGGTTGGAAATTATCCAAACCCATTTAATCCTTCAACCATGATATCATTTATGCTTCCAACACAGCAGTTTGTAACTTTGAAAGTATACAACTTGCTTGGACAGCAGGTTGCAACTTTAGTAAATGAAAAACTCGATGCAGGTGAATATAAGTTCAGTTTCAGCGCAGGACACTTGTCCAGTGGTGTTTATCTTTATGAATTAAGAGCCGGAAACTATACTTCAGTAAAGAAGATGGTACTGGCTAAGTAAGGTAAAAGATTAGGATGGATTAGACAAAGAATATGAATGAATATGGGACAGGAAAGCTTAGCCTGAAGCTGAAAGAATAGATGATAAATAAATTGAACTGATGAGCGAGGGCTTAGTAGTTGATGGGTAAAAGGAAGGGCATCTGTAGCAACAACAGGTGCCCTCCTTCTTTTTAAAATAGGTCTAGTTGGCTACGGCTTTTGATGCACGTTCAAAGTTTGTCTTGAAAGCATTCAGTAAAGGATGATTTGCTTTTTTTGCTGTGTTATAGGCTTTTTCATAATTCTCTTTTGCAAGAGCCATCTGCCCGCTTTTTTCATATGCCTCTCCCATACTATCATAAACATTAGCTGAGCCGGGATGCAGCTCAATGTTCTTTTGAAACATTGCAATTGCATCCTGATACCTTTGCCTGAAGAGCATCAGGTAACCTGCATTGTTAAGTGTAAACTCAGGGATAACAACCTCATAACCATATTTTGATGAAAGATCAGAAAAATGCTTAACTAGTTCATCTACTTTTTTGTCTGATGCCTCTGCAGGCAAGGACCAATCCCTGTAAATATATTTTAATCCGTCAAATATCGTTGAAAGTAAAAGTGAAGAATGATCATCCCCTTCCATGAGCTTAAATTTCCAGTCGAGATCCTTTGGAGCTTTATTCTTGAGTAGATCAACAAACTCATTCATCTTTGGAATAAGATCATTTTCAAGAGAACCCGTAGTAAAATAGAATGACTTTTTGATCGACTTAGTATCTGTAAGTTTTGAATTTGCATGACTTATCATAAATCCGTTATCATAAATAACCCATGGGCTAATTCCAATAAAAGAGTTGAACAGTTCGGGCCTGTT
>JAUZPB010000063.1 GCA_030706145.1 Bacteroidota bacterium | reverse complement strand
GATTCTGCCATGTAATCATTCCCTTGGATGGAACGCCATATTTAACCACCTTAAAAATATCTTTTATACTTCCACCGTGGATCCAGTAATCATCAGTTAGATTTGGTCCTACTAATCCTTCGGCTTGGCGGCCATGACAAATTGAGCATTTCGATATAAATATTTCTTTCCCCTCCTGAAGTGATCCAGAATCCTTAAGCTGTGTAACGTTGTCCTCTGTTAGGAGCTTACCTGTCCTTAAGAGTATTTCTTTTTGTAGTTCAGCAGACTGCATTTCCTCGGTGTACTCATCTAAACTCAATTTGCCTGTACTAAACACATGAAAAGAGAAGTAATAAATGACGGCAAAAATAATTGTACCATAGAATAATATGTTAAACCAGGGTGGGACCTTGTTATTCAATTCTCTAATTCCATCAAAGTTATCTTCGAGGAGTATATCCTGTTCTTTTTCCAGAGGTGCAGCAGCACTAAGCTTATCTTTTAAGAACGCCCAAATCGATATTTTCCTCTGTGTAGATTTTTTTTCCGGACGAGTTGAATAGACAATAATGAACCACAAGATCGTCATGAGCAACAGAGCAAAAATAATTGTAGCGGTTTTTAGAAAACTCTCCATATTCATTTGTTCGGATATGGTTGTTCCAGAATCCTGGGTTTGTGAAAACAGCAAATTCTGCAGGCCAATAATGACCAAAAAGAAGGTCACTTTTATTGCAGGAAATACTTTCCTTTTTTTCGACTTTAAAGAGATTTTAATAAAGTTAGAAAATGGGCTAATATTCATAAGACTTTTCTTCCAAAGTTGTTATTATCTTCATTGTTCAGATCCAGAGGAAGCTCTTCCATCTTTTTTAAATAATTCTTATCTGCTGTAAATGTCCTAATTAAAATGAGGACAAATGCAAAAAGAAAGATAATAAGTGAAATGATCGGGTAGATCCCCAGATTCTTTATGTCTTTCAAATGAACGCCAAACAATTTCGACCTCCCTTTTTATTGTTGAACTGCCCTGCCGACTTTGATATCAATACCAAGTCTCTGAAGGTAAGCTATTAAAGCAATTATCTCCTTGTCAGCTTCGGCAGGAACTCCTGATTTTAGTAGATCCTTAGTAATTAGGTCTGACTGACTGAGGAGGTCAGCAGTGGAATTATTTTCAAAGTTTTTTTCATAAGGAACTCCCAAAGCTCTAAGAGCATTTATTTGGGAAGGTAAAGACTCCAGATCAATTTTTTGTGTATACAGCCAGGGATAAGAGGGCATAATAGAACCTGGAGACATTGAATTCGGATTTTGCATATGATAATAATGCCATACGTTAGAATACTTACCTCCCTCTCTTTGAAGGTCGGGGCCTGTTCTCTTTGAGCCCCAGAGGAATGGATGATCATAAATAAATTCGCCAGCTTTGGAGTATTCGCCATATCTTTCAGTTTCGGATCTGAAAGGGCGTATCATTTGTGAATGGCAATTTACGCATCCTTCGCGCTGATAGATATCTCTACCTAAAAGTTCAAGTGGTGTATATGGATGAACGCTAGCGATAGTTGGGATATTGGATTTTATTAAAAAAGTAGGCAAGAATTCAATTACTCCACCAATTAAAATAGCAATTGCAGCTACCACTGTAAACTGGACTGGTCTACTTTCAAGCCATCTGTGTCCTTTTTCTTTATCAATATTGCCAAGAAGAAGCGGAACTTCAACAGTTTCATCTTTTAGAAAACTTCCCTGTTTCATTGTCTTTGTCAGATTTACAATCATCACAATAAAGCCAATTAAAAATAGGGCGCCACCAATAGATCGAAAAACATACATTGGAATTATCTGTAAAGTTGTTTCGAGGAAATTAGGGTACTGAAGTACTCCAAGTGAAGTAAACTGCTTCCACATTAAAGCTTGTGTAATGGCAGCCCAATACATCGACAAGACATAGAAAATTATTCCAAGTGAACCAATCCAGAAATGAAAATTTGCAAGTTTCTTTGAAAAAAGCTCAGTATGGTATAGACGTGGAATGAGCCAATAAAGAATGCCAAAGGTCAGAAATCCATTCCATCCTAATGCTCCGACATGTACATGTCCTATTATCCAGTCTGTATAATGAAGCATAGCGTTCACACTCTTAAGTGAGAGCATTGGTCCTTCGAATGTAGCCATACCATATGCAGTTACAGCTACGACTAAAAATTTAAGAACCGGTTCCTCACGGACCTTGTCCCAAGCACCTCTTAGAGTCAGCAGTCCGTTTATCATTCCCCCCCATGAAGGAGCAATAAGCATTATTGAAAAAACCGTGCCCAAAGACTGAGCCCAGTCCGGAAGTGCGGTGTATAGTAAATGATGGGGACCGGCCCAAATGTAAAGAAATATTAAAGACCAGAAGTGGATTATAGAGAGCCTATAGGAATAAATTGGTCGGTTAGCAGCCTTGGGCAGAAAGTAGTACATAAGGCCAAGATATGGTGTAGTCAAAAAGAATGCAACAGCATTGTGCCCATACCACCACTGTACAAGAGCATCTTGGACTCCAGCATAGAGAGAATAGCTCTTAAAAATGGAGACTGGAATTTCAAAGGAATTTACAATATGAAGGACAGCGACCGTGACCCAAGTAGCAATATAGAACCAGATAGCAACGTACATATGCTTTTCGCGTCGTTTTATCAGAGTCCCAAGCATATTGATTCCAAAAATAACCCATACAATAGTAATCAATATGTCAATAGGCCATTCCAACTCAGCATACTCTTTGCTTGTAGTTAATCCAAGTGGAAGAGTAATAGCAGCACTTAATATTACCAGTTGCCAGCCCCAAAAGTGTATCTTACTTAATAAGTCGCTGTAAAGTCTAGCTTTGCAGAGTCTTTGGAGAGAATAATAAAGGCCCATAAAGATTGCATTGCCAACAAAAGCAAAGATAACGGCATTAGTATGGAGCGGACGGATCCTGCCAAAAGTAATATATTGCAAACCAAGATTAAGCCGGGGGAAATACATCTGTATGCCTATTATAAGGCCAACAAGCATTCCAACAGCACCCCATATGAGAACAGCCAGTGCAAAATTTCTCACAATCTGGTTATCATATTTTACTTGTCCAATCTTTAATGATGTTCCTGAAACTTCCTCCTTCCTTTTTTTCAGAAGATCATCATCCGAATTAGCATTCATTAAGTCCATTTAGGCTCCTTCATTTTTGAATATCTCTATTATTTTCCTTTTTGACCTCGTTATCATCAAAAAGTATTCTGACTGATGGAGTATATTTGTCATCATACTGCCCGCTTTTTACAGCCCATATAAATGCAGCAAGAAACCCACAAGCAACAAGAAGGCTAAAAAACATCAATACAGCTATCACCCACATTATAATAATCCTTTTCTTTTAGCCATAAAATTTGTAGCTAAAGTAGTAAAGGTCACGGCTGTTACTGAGCTTAAAGGCATAAGAACAGCTGCAACAATCGGCGATAGATTTCCCTTTATTGCAAAGCTTAGACCAGCAATGTTATATAGCAAGGATATAATAAAGTTAAGCTTTATTATTCCTAAATTGCTTTTTGAGAAATCCAGAAAGCTGCCTATTTTACTAAAGCTAGTGCTATCTAGAATTGCATCACATGCAGGAGAAAAATTCGTAATATCCTCTGAAATGGAAATGCCCACGTCACTTTTTAGCAGCGCACCAGCATCATTTAGTCCATCGCCAATCATAAGGATCCTTTGTCCCTTAAGTTGAAGTGAACTTATATAGTTTAGTTTATCTTCTGGTGTCTGCCGAAAAAGAAGTGTAGAAGCTTCCTTAAAGATTTTTTTTAATCTTATCATCTCTCCTGAGTTATCGCCAGACAAAACACTGAGCTTGTAATTCTTAAGGGCATTAATAACTTCTTCTAAAGCCTCTCTATAGGAATTGCTTATTTTATAAAAGCCATTGTTCTTTCCGTTAATTGAAATAAATACAGTAGTATCTATTGCCTCAGAAATTACATTATTACATTTATCAGTATTAAATTTGTCAGTTGCTTCAAGTGCATCAGCAAAGACAAAATCTTTTGAGCCAATCGACACTTTATTATTTGCAATTATTGACTCTATACCTTTGCCAGGAATTTCATTATAATAGTCAGCATCAATTAGTGCATCTGTATTTAACTGCGCAAAAATATAGCGGCTTAAAGGATGAGAAGAATTTCTAAGGGCTGAGCTTACTAGAACTTCTTCTGCATGAGAAAGTGGTCTTCCAGAAAAGGTGATTGTTGACTGCTCTGAATTTGTAATTGTACCTGTCTTATCAAAAACAATTGAATCTATATTAGCTAGTTTTTCGACAACAGAAGTATTTTTCAAATAGAATTTATTACGTCCAAAGATTCTAAGAGTGTTTCCGAAAGTAAATGGCGTTGAAAGTGCAAGAGCGCAGGGACATGCAACTATCAATACCGATGTCAATACGTTAAGTGCAACCGATAAGCTATAGTGCATCCAGAATAGCGAGGCTGTAAAAGCAATAAAAAGCACAACAATAGTAAAGTATTTACTTATTACATTACTTAATACTATAAGTTTGTTTTCATTTTTCTTAGAGAAGTCCTGGTTCCATAACTGAGTCAAATAGCTTTGAGAAGTTTCTTTTATTACTTCAAGTTCAATAGCCTGACCTTTTTGCCTGCCACCAGCATAAATTACATCACCGGTTTGTTTTTCAATAATTTTTGATTCACCAGTTACAAAGCTATAATCAAAATATCCTTTCCCTTTCATAAGTACAGCATCTGATGGGACAAGCTCATCATTTCTAATTATCATTGTATCACCGATCTGCAGTTTTGAAGCGGCAATACTAAATTCCTTATTATCTTTCTTTATAGTAACCGAGACAGGGAAATAAGATTTATAGCTCCTTTCAAAGTTTAGTGTTTCAAAGGTTTTTTCCTGAAATAATTTTCCAATTAATAAAAAGAATACCAGGCCAGCCAGCGAATCCATATAACCTGGGGCCATATTAAACAATATTTCATAAAGGCTCCTAAGGAATAAAACAGCTATACCCAAAGAAAGCGGGAAGTCAATATTAATGACTTTTCTTTTTAATGATTTGTATGCAGAATTAAAGTATTCGGAACTACAATAGAAAAATACTGGCAAGGAAAGCACAGTTATCACATAAGCAAATACTCGTCTAAGAAATGTATCAATATTATTTACAAACGATAGATACTCAGGAAAACTCAACAGCATAATATTACCAAAACAGAATCCCGCAATTCCAATTTTATAATATAGTTTTTTTGAGATGGAACTTTCCCTTTTTCTCTCATCTATTACCAGGTCACTGAAATTCAGTTCAGGCATATAACCTATTGAATTTAGAAGCTCGACAACTTTTTTTAAGCTAGTATTTTTTTCCGAATAGCGTATTGTCAGTTGTTTTTGGATAAAATTAACCTGAGATTGAATAATACCTGAATTGAATTTATATAAATTTTCAAGCAGCCAGATACACGAACTACAATGCATCTGGCTTATAAAAAAAGTCGCAATAGTATATTCTCCATCAGAGAAACTTACCAGTTTTTCCTTTACATCAGGATCATCAAGAAACTCAAAGTTATTAGTCGAAACATTCTTATTTATTTTATTACCCGGGTTCTTCTCAATATTATAATACTGGCACAGATTGTTCTGATACAATATTTCATATACAGTCTTACAACCTGCACAGCAGAAATATTTATCTCCTAATGATATTTCTGAGCCTAGGCAATTTTGGCCACAGTGGAAGCATATTTTTTCATAGATAATATTATTTTGTAACTTTTCTTCTATCATAATTCTTTCTGTTTGCCCTTAAGAATCATTTGGTAAGTAAGCTTAAAAAGAGTGTGCCTTCTACTAAAATAAGGATTATACAATATTTATCAACTGTTAGGCATATATATAATTTGCAGAACATACATAGAGGAATTTTGCCCTCTTCACATTGACGAATAATATATCCGATTTCATTTTTAAGGTCAACTACTTATTATTTACGCCTACAGGCAACCACTTTACGCCAAGGGAATAACAAAAATTAAAGCTAGCAAAAGAAAAATTTTGAATCTATCGGCAGCTTTTAGAATAGATATTTTTGAAGAAATATTCTCTTGAAAAAGTATTCTCTTGAAAAAATATTCTTGAAAAGATGGAGTAAAAATTAAGACAGGAAATGTGCGGATAATATACTCTGTAACCCTAAACTTTTATGCATAAATCGTATTTTATGTAAAATGGCAATTTTCAGACCATATGACGACTTTAGGATTACAGAGTATTCAGATAACTAGATAGCTATTATTTTTTAACTTTTATCTTTCATCTTTCACTGTGCCTGGAATATCGGGCTCAGCAATTTCAACTCCTTTTTTGATTGTCCAACCAGTTTTTAGTCCAAGAATGAAATAACCAAGAGCCAAGATTCCAATTGCAAAGATAGTATCACCAATAACGCGCAGCCACCGCAAAGTATCCATCAATGGTGTTTTATTAAATTCTGCACTTCTAGCATACCAATAGCCATGTTCAACACTTGCCCATGTTTGAAGCAGGCCTACCGGCAGAATGCTAATAAGAACCATTAAAGCCAGTCCTATATTGATAGACCAGAAAGCAAAGGCAATGGTCCTAGTATTCCAAACAGCTCTGCCAGAAAGTCCTTTTAGACAAAAGAGCATAAGTCCAATTCCAAGCATACCATATACTCCAAAGAGTGCTGTGTGCCCATGTACTGGAGTGGTTTCCAATCCTTGCATATAATAAAGCGCAATAGGTGGATTAATTAAGAATCCAAACAAACCTGCGCCGACAAGATTCCAGAAGGCAACAGCTACAAAGAAGTAAATTGGCCATTTATATGCCTGGACCCATTTAGTTGCTCTACTAAGAGTTAAGTTTTCATAGCCCTCAAAGCCAATTAAAACTAGAGGGACCACTTCAAGTGCGCTAAAGGTTGCGCCAAGGGCCATGACAGCAGTTGGAGTGCCTGTAAAATATAAATGATGGAACGTACCGATTATTCCGCCAGAAAGGAAAACGATGGTTGAAAATAGGACTGCAGAAGTAGCAGTAGCTACTCTTAAGAGTCCCATACGAGTAAACAGGAATGCAATTGCAACAGTAGCAAAAACTTCGAAGAAACCTTCAACCCAAAGGTGTACAACCCACCATCTCCAATACTCAGCAATCGCAAGGTTTGTATGTCTACCCCACATAAGTCCTGCCGCATAAAACAGTGCAATAGCAGTGCTAGCAATAAGAAACAATCCTAAGAGGTGTCTATTCTCATCTTTTTTCTTAAAGGCTGGCCACATTGCTCGTCCCATGAGGAAAAGCCATAAAAACAGGCCAATTAAGAGAAAAATCTGCCAGAATCTTCCAAGGTCAACATATTCATATCCCTGATGACCCAACCAGAAATTAGTAGTAAAACCTAATTTCTGCATTACACCCATCCACTCACCAATCATGGAACCTACAACAATAATCAGCAGAGCTATAAACAAGAAATTAACTCCTGCTCTTTGGAGTTTAGGTTCATGGCCGGAAATAGCAGGTGCGATAAATAGGCCCGTTGCGAGCCAGGCCGTAGCGATCCAGAAAATTCCAAGTTGTGTATGCCAAGTTCTAGTTACAGAGTAAGGTAAAATTTTTGAAAGAGGGATGCCATAGAATCCAGCGCCTTCTACTCCATAGTGAGCTGTGACAGCTCCAAGCAGGACCTGCACTACAATAAGAGCCGCAACGACCCAGAAATATTTTAGCGTAGCTTTCATCGAAGGAGTAGCTTTCACAGAAAGTAATGGATCCCATTCAGGAAGAGCGTGATCTTCCTCTCTTTTTTTATTACTTGCAGCATAATACCAAGCAAGAGCACCTATTCCAGCAAGCAGAAGGACGAAGCTTATAACTGACCAAACAACAATTCTACCAGAAGGTTTATTTCCAATCATTTCATCAGCCGGCCAGTTATTCGTATATGATACATCCGAGCCAGGACGAGTAGTAACACATGCCCAAGAGGCCCAGAAGAAAAATGAGTTCATTAGTTTTTGCCGGGCAGGATCCTTTATTGCCTGGTAAGGTATTGCATAGGCCTCGCGTAAATGTTCAAATTTGGGATCACTTCCAAATAGCCCAGCATAATAGTTGCTTAAAGAATCGAAGGCCTCTGCCCTATCTTTAGATATAGTTAATTTATCAGTTGATGGATCATAACCATTTTTTCTAATTTGATTAGTGAGTCTAGCCTGAAGTTGCGACTTTTTTTCTACATCAAGCTTTTCAAAAGGCGTATTATACTCATTAATTGCCCATTTATTCAGGATGTAATTTGCTTCTCTATGAAGCCAATCGGCAGTCCAGTCAGGAGCAATATATGAACCATGGCCCCATACAGTTCCCATCTCCTGACCACCAATCGATTGCCAGACATTTTGTCCATCCCTAATATCCTGTTCGGACATAATTACTCTACCATCTTCACTTACAACTTGCGATGGAATTGGAGGAGCCTGCCGGTAAATGTCTGCACCATAATAACCCAAAACTAAGAAGGATAAGCCTACAACAATTGCAAAACCTATCCATAACCGCTTATAATTCATAATACTACCTCTCCCATTTTGTTTTCTGTTGAAATCTTCTGAACAATATAGATATCATGTCCTTTTTTATCATAAATTCATATTTCAAAAAGCTAAATAAGTATTATAAGGCAGATCCATGTTGAGTTGTGATGGATCATATTTTTTCTAACCTGGGTAACAGAAGTAAAAATCGTCTTTTATTAAAGGCTATAAAAATCATTCTTTAATTAAAAGACAATTTAATCTCTATGTAAATATTTGTTTCCCTATCAGGATGAGGGCTATATTTATTGCATCTAGCAATATTTTGGAATAATAGTCGTTATTTTCAGACTTTTTATTCTGATTTTAAATTACAAAAATTAATTTCAGATAGCAAGTCCTCTTTATTAAAAAAACCTTGAGAGAATCTGTGTTCAAACCTTAAAGGATGCTTTGTCAGATACAAGCCCTCACTATTAAGTCATTATTCTTGCAGATACATCTTAGATATATAATTACTTGACACTCGGAAAGTCACACACTATATTGCATTGAAAATTGCTGACAAATTTTGATCATAGGCAGGCGTCTGTGTTATTCAACGTTTAATTATTCATTAACCTTTAAGATGTATTGCATATTTCTTTTAATATATTGAGGGGACCTGACATGAAAAAAGTCACAACCATTTTTGCACTTCTATTTCTAACCTTCTTTTTTTATTCATTTATTTTAGCTGAACACACTATTACAAGCATATTGAAGCAGCTTGATCTTTCAGAAGAAAATGCAAAGGATCATATTTGGTCTAACGTCTGTTATTCAAGTTTCAGCTATCCAGCTCCCAAAGCTTTGAAGAGCCTGTCAGGAGCAGAACGCACTTCAATTGTAAAAATAGTTGGCTCATTTGTTGAATCGTACACCAAGTCAGAGGAATTTGCGGCAAAGTATAAAAACTATATGCTTTCGTTAAAACCAGAGCCTCCACAAAAACCAGAATCGGTCGATGACTCAAAGAAAAAGCAAAAAGAAGAGCTAACAAAAAGCATAGCAGAAATGGAGGCCAACAAGAAAAATATGACTTCCGATCAGCAAGCAATAATAGAAAGTACAATTAAAGCAGTGAAGGAACAGTTGAAGGAAATAGACAGTCCAGATAATCCAATGAACAGCAGGAGTAATGAAATTGATTCATATTCACAGGCAAGTTATGAAGAACAGATGAAACAATATAATGAAAAGCTTTCGCAGTGGGAAAAAGACAGTAATGGCAGCCCTACCCCCCTAGTTAAAAAGTGGTTAGAGAAATTTCTTGATGAGACGAGTCAGATAGACTTCAATGCGGCCCTAAGGGAAGAAAATGGCAAGAAAAAATTTATTAATTCAGAATATGAGAAAAAATCTCATTTATGGAAATTATGCTATAGAGCAGGAAAAGGTACAACTGAGGCTGCGCGTTCATTTGTCCAGTCATGGCTAAATGAGCTAAAATAAGTCTTATGGTTTAATTTAAGAATAAAAGAGAAGGGAAATTTAAGTTAGGAAATAAGGCAATAAAATTCTTAAAGTAATATTTTTATTGTCTTATTTCCCCTTCTTTATAAAAAAGTTTTATATGAACCGGCTTTTCTTTTTTCTCAGGAAAGGTCGACAAAATTACTTATGTTATTAACCTTTGTTTCCAGATCCTGCTCACTTCCAAGCAGGTCTTTTAAGGAAGTGTTTTTTAGTACATTATCGACCTGATTTTGCACAACTCTCCACAAAGATCTAACAGAACAGTCAATGGTGTGAGTGCATATTGTATTTTCAACACCCGCATGTGTGCCACAGAACTCCTCCTCGACAAAAAGTCTTCCGCCCAAGGAAGCCAGTACTTCGCTTAAGATTATCTTTTCTGGTGGTTTAGCAAGTGTATATCCTCCCACCTGTCCGCGCTCACTTTCAAGAAATCCCGATAGTCTCAAAATTCTTAGAAGTTTTGCCACATTATGAGTAGTAATTCCTTCGTATTGGCTAATTTCAGGAATTGTAAGAGATTTGTTAATTCTATAATACTTAGCAATTCTTAAAAGGCATCTTAAGCCATATTCTTCTTGTGCGCTGAACTTCATTGTTTACCCTATTTTCATCTCATGAAAAGAAAAATCATGAGCAGTTACAAAAGTACTGCTCATGATTCTATTAAGATTCAATTAATTCTATTACGTGGAATAGTTGATCCGCAAGCTTTTATATGTTGTAGTTTTTCATACTCTTCTACAGAAATTGAAGGTCCCTTTGCAGAACAGAACTGGTTAAAGGCCTCTCTAAGCTTCTCAGAAATCTCAAATGGAGTACGCCCTTCGATATCATATCTAGGCATCATAAAGACTAACTTACCATCTTTAAACAAAGCCACAGATGGAGAACTAGGAGGAAAATCAGACAGAAACTCTCTGACCCTGTCGACAGCATCTCTGTCCTGTCCAGCAAAAGCTGTAGTTAAATGATCAGGAATAATATCGTTTTGAAGAGCTAAATTTACACCTGGTCTAGCACTCCCGGCAGCACATCCGCAGACTGAATTAATCATCACAAGGACACTTCCTAAAGAAGTATCTGTAAGATATTTATCAACCTCTTTTGGAGTTCTGAGTTCTACAAAACCTGTATAAGTTAATTCATCACGCATTGGTTGAACAGCTTCGGGATCATAAATCGGGGGTCTTAAATTTATATTAAACATTCGTATTACCTTTCATTAGTACATTTTTTTTGACATTCTTCTTTGCATTAATAAATTACAAGCTCTTCGATTTTACCACATTTGGATACTGTCTTCAAAAATAAATTGAAGACAAAAATAAGTTGTGCAAACACAGCCTATTAAAAAAGTCCAAGTTCAATCTTTGCATAGTCAGACATCATATCTTTATCCCAAGGAGGATTCCAAACAAGATCGACATAGACATCATTAATACCTTCGATAGCCTTAATTTTACTCTTTACCTCACCTGGCAAAGAACCAGCTACCGGGCACATTGGTGAAGTCAAAGTCATTTTTAAATAGGCGTTTTTCTGGTCATCTATTTTGATTTCATATATCAATCCAAGCTCATATATATCAACAGGGATTTCCGGATCATAACAAGTCTTTAATCTTTGTATAATTTCCTGTTCTAGAAATCCTTTGTCCATATTTAATCCTTTTATTTTTTACCTTAAGGAAGGTAAGTTTTATGTATAAATAATCATTAAACTAAGATCAGCTATAGTGCACTCATTTATTCAGTTGAAGAGAGATTTTTTTCATCTTTAAGTGCATTAAGCATTGTATGCCAGGCAAGGCTTGCACATTTAACACGTGCGGGGTAATCTCTCACGCCTGAGAAGACAGCCAATTTTCCAAGATTGGAGAGATCTTGTTCACTTCCAATTTTGGAAGTTACTACTTCATGGAATTTGCTAAATAATTCTTCAGCTTCCTTCTTTGTCTTTCCCTTAAGAATAGTTGTCATAAGAGAGGCTGAAGATTTTGAAATTGCGCAGCCCGAGCCCTGAAAAGAAATATCCTTTATTTTATCATCTTCCAGGTCAATATAGATGAATATATGATCGCCGCACAATGGGTTATAACCTTCTGCATCGTGGTTACAATTTTCACATTTACGGTAATTTCTTGGACTTTTATTATGGTCCAGAATTACCTCCTGATAAAGATCACTTAATTCAGACATATCAGCCAAATACCCTAATTACTTTATAAATTCCTGAGACTAGTTTGTCAATTTCTTCTTTTGTATTATAAAATGCAAAAGATGCCCTAGCAGTAGCAGGTATACAAAAACGTTGCATTACAGGTTGAGTGCAATGATGCCCCGTACGAATTGCGATACCCTCGCTATCTAAGATTGTACCAATGTCATGAGGATGAATATTTTCAAGTACAAAAGAGATAAGAGAGGCTTTATTCTTTGCATTTCCAATTATTTTCACCTGTTCAATTTCTGAAAGCCTCAGAGTCGAGTACTCAAGAAGGTCAAGCTCATGTTTAGCGACCTGGTTCATATTAAGATATTTAAGATAATCAATAGCAGCACCCAAGCCGATAGCCCCTGCAATATTTGGAGTTCCGGCTTCGAACTTATTAGGTATATCATTAAAAATAGTTTTTTCAAATGTAACCATACGGATCATATCACCGCCTGTCTGGTAAGGGGGCATCTCTTGTAAAAGTTCAGCTTTACCATACAGGATGCCAATACCGGTAGGTCCAAAAAGCTTATGTCCGGAAAAGACATAAAAATCGCAGTCAAGGTCCTGTACATCAACTTTAATATGTGAAACTGCCTGGGCTCCATCGACAAGAACGGGAATATTTCTTTGGTGAGCCTTTACAATTATTTCTCTGACTGGATTTATTGTTCCTAATGAGTTCGAGATCTGGACAACAGCAACAAGTTTAGTCTTCTCATTAAGGAGTTTTTCATATTCATCAAGCATTAGCTCTGCATCATCTGTCATAGGGATAACGCGCAGCTTAGCTTTTTTTTCTTCACAAAGCATCTGCCAAGGGACAATATTAGCATGATGTTCCATTGCAGAAATTATTATTTCATCGCCTTCCTTGATATTTTTCCGTCCGTAGGAGGAAGCGACAAGGTTAATGGCTTCAGTAGCGCCTCTTACAAAAACAATTTCACAGGCACTCACAGCATTAATAAATTCCTTTATCTTTAATCTGGATTCTTCATAGGCCAGTGTAGCCTGTTCACTTAAGAAATGCACACCACGATGAACATTTGCATTAAGCATTGTATAATAATCCTTAATTGTATCAATAACGCTTAATGGTTTTTGAGTCGTAGCAGCATTATCCAGATAAACCAGCGGTTTTCCCTTTATCATCCTCTGCAAAATTGGGAAGTCTTGCCTAATTTTTTCTACGTCAAAGTTTCTTAGAGGATTTTCACTAAGTTCCAAAACTGTTTGTGTATTTTCTTTATTCATTTATTTCCTCTTAAAGAGAAACCTTATGCAGCCTATCGAGTATAATTCGGTTCATGGTTTCTCTCAATGGTTCAATACTAATTAAATCAACAATATCGCTTGCAAAAGCATTTAGAAGCAATGAGCGTGCTTTCTCAGTGCCAATCCCGCGTGAGCGAAGATAAAACATTGATTGCTCGTCCAGTTGTCCAATAGTAGCGCCATGGCTACACTTAACATCATCGGCAAAAATTTCGAGTTGCGGTTTTGTATCAACTTTTGCTAATCGAGAAAGAAGCAAATTTTTATTTGACTGATATGCCTGTGTCTTCTGAGCATCTTTTCTTACAAGAACCTTCCCATTAAAGACGCCTCTTGCCTTTTCATCCAAAATACCTTTATAAAGTTCATTACTATGGCAATGTGCAACAGCATGATCAATGAGAGTATGGTTATCAATGTGCCTTTTGCCATCGGCAAGATAGAGTCCATAAAGATTACTTTCGCAGCCTTCACTTTCAAAGATCGTACTGATATCATTTCTAATGAGTTCTCCGCCGATTGAAATTACATTAGAAGTAAAGACGGAGGACCTTTCCTGATGGATCAGCGTTCTACTAACCTGAAAGCAAGTATCCGGATCATTCTGAATTTTATAGTAGTTTGTAACTGAATTTTCACCGGTAAATATTTCAGTCACAGAATTTAACAGATAAGCTTTTGATCCTACACCAACTGTACTTTCGATTATTTTTATCTGGCTATTCTTACCTACAAAAATGTAATTTAGAGGTTGAACAAGTAAGTTCTCTTCATCGCTTCCTGAAATAAAGAGTAAGTGAACCGGGTTTTCAAGAATAGTCGAATCAGGGACTCTAAGTACAATGCCATCAGAAATAAAGGCACGGTTAAGTGCAGAGAATCCATCTATAGTCTTATTGCTTTTTAGCAGATATTTTTCTATAAAATCAGGTTCATTATTAAGTACTTGTCTTAAGCTCTCAAATTTTACTCCTTTTGCTTCTGGAAGGAGTGAGGAAAGCTCATTGCTAAAATCTCCATTTACAAATACCAAAATGCTAGCATTTACGCCTGTAAAAAGGAATTTGGAGACTTCTTCTTTACTAAGAGATATCTTATTTGAAAGATAAGCCGGCTTAAAATTTTGTGTAAGAAGAGGCGCAATATTAGTATACTTCCACTCTTCATTTTTAGTTGTAGGGAACCCAAGTTCAATAAATTCAGCAATAGCTTCTTTGCGGATCTTATGCACAGGAGCCTTTGATTGACCATTAAGGCTGTTTTCAAATAGTTCAAAATTTGAGTAATACCAGTTCTTTATTTCTTCTTTTTCAGGAACTTCTGTCATTTAATTTTTCTCCCTTAAATATCCTTACGAATTAGTGCAAGATCTAGGCTGCGCAGTTGCAGTTTCTAAAAGGTGCAGCATATTAGTGAAAACCCTGCAATCATTTAACTGAATCTGAGAACTGATTTTCTTCCTTGATCCAGTCGTATCCTTTTTCTTCAAGTTCAAGAGCCAAATTTTTTGAACCAGACTTGACAATTCTTCCGTTATAGAGTACATGAACGAAATCTGGGACTATATAATCCAAAAGTCTCTGATAGTGAGTAACGACAACAACTGCATTATCTTTACCCTGTGCTTTAAATAAGTTAACGCCATTGGCTACTATTTTAAGAGCATCGATATCTAATCCTGAATCAGTCTCATCAAGCAAAGCAAGTTTAGGATCCAGTACCGTCAATTGAAATATTTCATTTCTCTTTTTTTCTCCACCAGAGAATCCCTGGTTAACAGGGCGGCTAATAAGTGACTGCTCCATTCCAACTACTTGCATTTTATCTTTCATCAAAGCGAGAAATTCCATTGCATCTAATTGTTCAAGGCCTTTATACTTTCTTATTTCATTTACAGCAGTCTTAAGAAATGTAGCATTGCTTATTCCAGGAATTTCGACTGGATACTGAAAGGCAAGAAAAACACCTTCTCTGGCACGATCTTCGGGAGAAAGTTCAAGGAGGTTCTTACCTTCAAAAATAACCTCACCCGAGGTTACCTGATAATCTTGTCTTCCTGCAAGCACATTTGCAAGAGTACTCTTACCTGACCCATTTGGCCCCATAATAGCGTGAATTTCGCCTTTTTTAATTTCAAGATTAATACCTTTTAATATCTCTTTACCTTCAACAGAAACATAGAGATCTTTAACTGACAGCATTTTTATTTCCTTTTGTTAAATTTTTGTTTATTGAGGTTCAAAAAAGAACACAAAGCCAGAAAAATATTTTGGCTCAATTGCAAAAAATCAATTAGCCAACGCTTCCCTCAAGGCTAACACTTAGAAGTCTTTGAGCCTCAACTGCAAATTCCATAGGAAGTTCCTTAAAAACTTCTTTACAATAGCCATTTACGATCAGGTTTACAGCATCTTCAGTTGAAATGCCTCTTTGATTAAGATAGAAGATTTGATCTTCACTTATCTTTGAAGTTGTTGCTTCATGTTCGACTGTTGCAGTAGGATTATCAACTTCCAGATATGGGAACGTATGGGCTCCGCACTTATCACCAAGTAAAAGTGAATCACACTGAGAATAGTTTCTAGCTCCCTCAGCTTTGGGGCCAATTTTAACAAGTCCTCTATAAGAGTTATTGCTTTTTCCAGCAGAAATTCCTTTTGAAACAATCGTACTGCGTGTATTTTTACCGATATGAATCATTTTGGTACCTGTATCTGCCTGTTGAAGATTATTAGTCATTGCGACTGAATAAAACTCTCCGACGGAATTGTCACCCTGAAGTATGCATCCAGGATATTTCCATGTAATAGCGGATCCAGTTTCCACTTGAGTCCAGGATATTTTTGAGTTCTTGCCTCTGCAAGCTCCACGCTTAGTGACAAAGTTGTAAATACCGCCAACTCCATTAACATCACCAGCATACCAGTTCTGAACAGTAGAATATTTTATTGTTGCATTATCAAGAGCAACAAGCTCAACAACAGCAGCATGCAATTGGTTAGTATCTCTCATCGGAGCTGTACATCCTTCCAAGTAGCTTACATATGCTCCTTCATCAGCAATAATTAGAGTTCTCTCAAATTGTCCTGTATTTTCTGCATTAATTCTAAAATAAGTAGATAGTTCCATAGGACAACGAACGCCCTTGGGTATATATGCGAAAGATCCATCAGAAAAGACTGCCGAATTAAGTGTAGCAAAGAAATTATCTGTAAAAGGTACAACCGACCCCAAATATTTCTTAACCAGATCAGGATAATTTTTTATTGCCTCGGACATAGAGCAAAAAATTATTCCAAGTTCAGAGAGCTTTTCCTTATATGTTGTAGCAACCGAGACGCTATCAAATACGGCATCAACGGCGACTCCTGAAAGAAGTTTTTGTTCTTCCAAAGGAATTCCAAGTTTTTCGAAAGTCTTTACTAGTTCCGGGTCGACTTCTTCCATGCTTGCAAGTTTTTTCTTTGCTTTTGGAGCAGCATAGTATACAATATCCTGATAATCAATAGGTGAGTACTTTACATTCTGCCAGGTTGGTTCTTTCATTGTGAGCCAATGTTTGTAAGATTTTAATCTCCACTGAGTCATCCATTCTGGCTCACCTTTCTTTGCAGAAATAAATCTAATAATATCTTCATTCAACCCTTTCGGGGCAGAATCCATCTCTATATCAGTTACAAAACCATACTTATATTCGCTATTGGCAAGCTTTTCTATGGTTTTTATTTCAGTACTCATTATATCTCCTTTGGATTCAAATTCATTTTTCTTGAAATAAACTTATGAAAACTATACAATCTATATAAAATTGTCAAGATTAGAGAAAAAATATTTCCCTTTTTTAGTATAAAACACTTGAATAGGCAAAATCGTTTCTTTATAGGTGTCATTTTTCAATAAATTTTCAATAAATATTGAAGAATATTTTTCTAAAAAGAAACTTTTTGGGGGGATTTGAAAGAAATGTTTACCTGGCAGACGTCCTTTGTCTTAGGACTTCAAATAAAAGCACACCAGTTGCAACAGAGACATTAAGTGACTGAATTTTTCCCTTCATAGGTATTTTTACGAGGAAGTCGCAATTTTCAGCTGTTAGCCTTCGCAAGCCTTTTTCCTCGTTTCCCATGACCAAAGCAACCGGCATATTATAGTTTACCTCTGAATAATTCTTTGCTCCTTCAAGAAAAGAGCCAACTATCCAGAATCCTTCTTCTTTTAATTGCAAAAGTGTCTGGCTAAGGTTGCTAACCTTAACAACTGCCAAATGTTCAGAAGCCCCGGCAGAGGTCTTAACGACAGTTTCTGTTACAGAAGCGCTATTATGTTTTGTGATTATTACGCCATCAACCCCAGCACATTCGGCTGATCTTAGAATTGCACCAAGATTATGTGGATCCTGGATAGAATCTAGTACTAATAAAAGAGGAAGAGTTGAGTTTTTTGATCTAGCAATCAGCTCATCTAGTTCAATATATTTTTGGTTACTTTTTAGGGCAACGACCCCTTGAGTATGGGGGTCGGCCGAAATATCGTTAAATTTTTTCTGAGGAAGCTCGCCTATTTTTATTCCTTTTTGCTTAGCAAGCTTCTGAATTTCAAAAATGGCTGGACCTTTTTGGCCAAAAAGGAAATATATTTGTTCAATTACTTCGCCAGACTTTAATGCTTCAAGAACAGGTTTTCTACCGATAATAAGGTTCATTTTTTATTTGCTTACCTTTGGTTCAAGTTTAAGTGGAGGTGGAACATATTTTTTATATTCCCTGTCTTTTGAGAAATAGAAAAGACCCAAAAGTCCAGAAAAGATTAAGATCAGAGCTATAAGCTGGGCTTCAGAAAGTCCAAAGAGTAATCGAGGGTTAAGTCTAATAAACTCGATCAAAAACCTCTCAGTACCAGCCATAACCAGGTAGCACATAAATAACTTTCCATCAGGCCAGAGTTTTTTCCTTAATGACCAAAGGACAGCAAAAATGATAAGAGCTATAAAAAACTCGTATAAAGGAGCCGGATGAAGAGGAGTATTATCAGGGACAATCCCATTAGGGAAATGGCGCGCAATTTCAGATCCTTTAAAAGCAAAGGATGGAGGGACAGTTCCATTTTCATAATTGGTACCCCAGGGAAGACTAGTAGGTATTCCATAGTCACCATCACCAGCCAGATGGCAACCAATTCGGCCTATACCATAGGCAATTGCAAGTGAAGGAGCGACTGTATCGGTAATTACAAGGAAAGGGATCTTTCTTTTTTTAACTGCAAAATAAATTGCAAGAGTTGCAAATATAAATCCTCCATAGAAGGTTAATCCACCTGGAGAGAAGAATTCACCTAAAGGATTAGCAACAAACATATCCCAGTTTTCAAAC
The DNA here is from genome assembly GCA_030706145.1 of Bacteroidota bacterium. Classification (GTDB taxonomy): domain Bacteria; phylum Bacteroidota; class Ignavibacteria; order Ignavibacteriales; family SURF-24; genus JAUZPB01. The sequence continues at coordinate 6,430 of JAUZPB010000063.1, read as the reverse complement.
ACATAGAAAACCTTAGAACCGAGCAGGCCGAAAATAATTGCATATAGTGTAATTTCGGTTCCAATATTCGGGTCCATTTTTTTTCTTACAAGTTCTTTGGTCAGTATATAACTGGCAACAATAAAGGCAATACCTAACATCAGGCCATAGCTATAGACTGTAAATGGCCCAATTTGAAAAAGTCTTGGCATCATAAAAGTAAACTACTCCGGTTGGAAAGTAAATTCTTGTTCAGCAACTTCGAAATCGCAGAACCATCTGTTGTTTTTCTTTGGCGGCATAAACTTATTAATTAGTTTGATCTTCCTGCTGTAAATATTAAAATTAAAGATGGCCGTATTTATGCAGCCATCCTGTTTAATAACATTAACTGTATAATCACCGACCAGGTTTTCATAGCTAACATTTGCTTTTGCATGTTCAATATTAGGGAGATAATTCATTTTTGTCTGCAGACCCATTATTGTTATATCAATCTCATTTTTCTCAATATGAGAATCGACTGATATTTCATATGCAAAGCTTGTAAACTCAGCAATTGTCTCAAGCCTGAGGAGACAGAATTGTTTGTGCAAGGTTTCATCATAGCTAAACAAAGCCTTAAGCACGTACTCTATCTTATCCTCCTTTTTCTGGGGGATAGCAGCTTTAGCTGCCTCGGGGTTTTTTTGCCTTGTTTTAGGCAATCTTGGGACATCAGCAGGTTTTTTAAGAGGCATTACTCTCCTTTTTTGCTTAGTTTACTACAAATGTAGTCAAGTTGTTCCAAAGATATATTTTCTTGTACTCCATCGCTCATATTTTTCAGAATAAGTTGTCCGTTCAAGTATTCCTCACCGCCCAAAATAATAACATATCTGGCATTTAAGCGGTTAGCCTCACGCATCTGGGCTTTAACACTTCTGTCAAGATAGTCAAATTCAGTATTGATATTTTTTCTCCTGAAAGAAAGTCCTAAATCGAATGTTTTATCCTGGAGCGATTTATCTAATCTAATTATATATAAATCTAAAGATTCTCCATCAATAGTCAAACTATTTTCGTTTTCACAAGCAAGCAGGATTCTCTCAATACCAGCAGCAAATCCGACGCCAGGAGCAGGTTTTCCGCCGAGTTGTTCGATCAGAAGGTCATATCTTCCTCCGCCACACAATGCACTCTGAGAGCCTACAGCTCCGCTAATTATTTCAAAAGTAGTTTTTGTATAATAGTCCAATCCCCTTACTAATCTAGGATCAACTTCAAAGGGCACTGAGGCACAACTTAAAAGCTTCTTAACGGCCTCAAAATGCTGAAGGCTTTCCTGATCAAGATAATCTATAAGCAAGGGAGCGTTTTTCATAACTTCCTGGTCGTTTTCCTCTTTGCTATCAAATATCCTGAGTATATTTGTATAGAACCTTTTTCTGCTCTCCTCTGAGAGCAAATTAAGCTTATCAGAAAGATATTCTTTCAAAACATTTTTATAAGCCTCTCTTGACTGCGGGACTCCCAGAGAATTAACCTTTACTGTAAGTCCATTTAATCCAAGGGCTTTTAGAATATCGAAGGCCAAAATGATCATCTCAGAATCAAGTGCAGGAGAATCACTTCCTAAGGCCTCGGCACCGAACTGGTGAAACTGTCTAAGTCTTCCAGCCTGTGGTCTTTCCTGGCGAAACATTGGGGCAATATAAAACAATTTATTAAGGTTTTGTTTTGCACTAAGCGAATGCTCAATGAAGGCCCTGCCGACTGAGGCAGTCATTTCAGGTCTAAGTGTAAGACTTGTACCTCCTTTGTCGAGGAAGGTATACATTTCCTTGCTAACAATATCAGTTGCCTCTCCAATGCCACGGCTAAAGAGAGCAGTCTCTTCAAAGACAGGAGTTCTGATCTCCTTGTAATTAAAGCTTTGCATCTTTTCGCGGATAACATTTTCCAGGTATCTCCATTTTGAAATATCGAAGGGAAGGATATCTTTAGTACCAGTAATTGCTTTTATCATAAAACCAGAATTTCCTCTCTTCTTCTCAAGTTATTTCAAAATAATTATTTTCTTCTTCCTGAAAGATCGAATAAATTTCTTCAGAAGACTTTGCATTTATAAGACTTTCTCTGAATTCATCTTTATTCATCATACGGGAAATACGGCTCAATAATTTTATATGTGGTCCCACCAAGCTATCTTTTCCAACTAAAAGAAATACAAGGTGTACCGGCTGCTCATCTAAAGCAGCAAAATCTATTGGATTCTTAGTTTTTCCGAAAGCTGCAATTATTTCCTTAACAGCATCTGTCTTGCCGTGTGGAATAGCGAACCCCTTACCCACACCTGTTGACATAATCTTCTCTCTCTCCAGGACAGCTGTCCTTACTTTCTCAAGATTAATAACACGCTCATCGTTCTTAAAAAGATTAATCAACTCGTTAATAACATCTTCTTTAGATGTTCCGCTAAGTTCAGCTATTATCTGGTCCGATTTAATAATGTCACAAATTTTCATAATATTCGGATAATCCTTGTTAATAATTAAATTTAACAATAACTAATTTAACAAAGATACCTTAGTTAATCAATTTATATGTCTTAATTCTTTCTCAAGGCGTAGAGATGGTCAAAGGCCAACAAATTCGCCTTTTCTAAGCCCGCCAAATGTTCTTTTTCTTTAGTTTTACTTTTTCCCCTTATTTTTTTCCTATTTTTATTCCTAAAGTCTTCACTTGCCTAATGTGTTAATAAAGATTAACTTTACTTTCAAAGTTCTTAATCAATTAACTAAAATTGAGGATTTTATGGATATTCAAAACCGTACGGTACTAGTCCTAGGTGCTTGGGGACTGGTAGGCAATGCAGTGGTTCGTAAGCTTGTTCATGAAAAACCCCAGAGGATCATCATCACTTCTCTAAAGAAGGAAGAATCTGAAGATGTAGCAAAAAGGTTAAAAAGTGAGTTTCCCAATCTTCCCAATGATTATTTTATACCCTGGTGGGGAAATATATTTGTTAGGAATGAATTCAAGGATGAAGACAGGTTTGAGCTTTTAGCTAATAAGGAAAATCGCTGGAGACTCATAAAAGACACGATGGAAGAACTAGACGAAGAGATCCTAAAGAATTCCTCAATTTATCAACTTCTTGTAAAACACAAACCCGATATAATAATCGACTGTATAAACTCCGCAACAGGAATAGCTTATCAGGATATTTACACTACCTACAGGAATATTAAGAAAGTAATTGAAAAGAAGACTTCAGCCGATGAGATATCAGATGAAACTGAAAAACTTCTCTGCACGCTATATGTTCCCCAGCTTATAAGGCATGTCCAGATTTTATATTCTTCGATGCATGAAGTAAACACAAAAATATACATAAAAATTGGTACAAGTGGTACCGGAGGTATGGGGCTGAACATCCCATATACGCATAGCGAGGAAAAACCTTCAAGGGTTCTCTTAAGCAAATCTTCAGTAGCAGGAGCGCATACATTGTTATTATTCCTAATGGGAAGAACGCCAGAGGGCCCAATAACCAAAGAGATAAAGCCCACAGCAGCAATAGCCTGGAAGAAAATAACTTTTGACGAGATAAAAAAACGTGGAAAACCTATTGAGCTAATTGATCTTCCGGTTTCTTCTGCTATATGTCTGGAAAACAAATTAAATCTCAAAGAAACGATCCCTGTAATAAAGACAGGCAAGACACTAAAATCAGTATTTATTGACACAGGTGAAAACGGGACATTCTCCCGCGGTGAATTTGAAGCAATTACAAGCCAGGGACAAATGGAATATGTTACACCAGAAGAGATAGCCGAAGATGTAGTCTATGAAATAAAAGGCGGCAATACAGGGCATGATATCATTAATGCACTGGATAATGCAACTCTTGAACCAAGCTACAGAGCAGGTTTTTTGCAACATACAGCTGTTGAAAGGCTGGAAAGGCTTGAAAAAGAAAACGATGTAAGCAGTGTAGCCTTTGAATTACTAGGCCCCCCAAGACTATCAAAACTTCTCTATGAAATTCATCTGCTAAGACTTATAGGGGGCAATATGAAAGAAATCGCAGAAGCAGAAGCAGAAGAACTTTCAAAAAGATGCCTGGAAAGAATATCGAAAGATGAGAAATTAAGAAGCGAAATAATATCAATAGGTATACCGATCTTGCTGCCAGATGGGAAATCACTTCTTCGCGGAAACGAAATGAAAATTCCTCCATACCGCGGTGAAGATGAGCTTGAAATAACTGAAGACTCACTCAATCATTGGGCAAAGAATGGTTGGGTTGACCTTAGAGTAGAAAATATAAAAATCTGGAAACAAAGATTGAGAAATATTATCGAAGAAGCCGAAAATATTCCGAACTATGATACCAGTTCAGGTCATGTAAGGACAAAGGAGTATTGGAGCAATTTCGAAAAAGTTGATATTGGGAAAGTTGTTGGCTGGATCTTCATAATTGAAGAAAAAGGCATGAGAATGAAGGCTTAAAGAAAAAAAGCTTGTGAAACATCGAATATGAAACATATCGATAATTAGTACTTAATTAAGCTGCCTGTATTATGCAGGCAGCTTTAATTTTATGAAACTAAATTTTATTTCTTAATAGAAAAATAGACCGTATCGGCTATAGCAGAACCAAATACTCCAATTCCATCTCCCTGTACGTGTTGTTTTGGCTCATGAAAGTTTCCATCCATCTCCTGAACAGATCCATTTGTAACAATAAAGTCTGCAAAATTCTTATCTGCTGCATAGACAATAGCCTTATACTCACCATAAAACCAGATATCGAACCATTCAATTTTATATTCAATACTAGGAGCATTTGCATTAACATTTTGTATCCAGCGTGACTGATATTTATAATTATCAAAATCATCTTTAATATCAGAAGAGTCAGGCTTAAAGTAGGCATTATTATAAATAAAAGAAGTCAAATCAGCCTGCTGTGGAACAATAGAAATAGCATAAAAGTCTGTGTTAGAAGATGGTTTGAATTTTAGAGTAAAGTTCTTCAAGACTCCAGAAGCATCCTTTTCCCTATAGTACATTGAAGTAAGATACTTTTGTTCGACCTGAAACCCTTTAAGCGGAACAGTGGTAGTTGAGCTTGCTTGCAATAATTTTCCATCAACTGTGGCTTTAACATCCAGCTTATAGCTTAGACCAGGTTTGATAGTAAGATCACTTCCATTATAAAAGAAAGAAAGTTTCTGCGGGTCATATGTAAGTTTGTAAGACTTTCCATCTGATGAAAGCTCCGTTAGGGTTAGATCGGCAGAAGATAAAACAATTTGAGCAGCATCTATTGTACTATTTAGTGGAAAATTCCGTGTGATTTTTATATCGTCAACTTTTCTACCTGGATATATGTATCCATCGATAACAATTTTAGGTTCATATTTGGCCTGTGTAATATCTACATTACCTTCACCACAAGAGCACAGATGCAAGGCCGATAAAAAGACAAGGGCAAAGATCAAGATTTTATTTATAAACATTCTTTAATTCCTCCGGAAAAGAAATTTCTTAATAATTAAAACTTTATGTTCACGCCAATACTAGGAAGTATAGGCAGCATGTTTACATTTTTAACTTCCTGTGTTACCATATTATCCTTAACTACATTCTTATACTGAATAAACCAAACATTCTTTCTATTTCCCGCATTAAAGATCTGTAGGTAAGGGGCCAATGTCCAGCTTCCATAGTTCTTTTCATATGTTATACTTAAATCCAATCTTGAATATGCAGGTAACCTAACAGTATTCAGCTCAGTTGGGTATAAAGAAACATTTGTTTTATTTATTGGAAAGTCTGGCATAGCGCCAACGATATAAGTTGAGGAAGGAATAGTAATTGGCTGGCCAGTAGCAAAGACAAAATTTACTCCCAGGAGCCACTTAGATGAGTGTTCATTAGTTGCGCTCTCATCTTTTATTTCGTCAAAGAATGCATTAATATCAATATTTGACATCAGATTAATAGTAGAAGATCTGTCGTGGCGTGGGACAAAAGACCTATCCATATTTATTCCATCTACTTTATATTCAGTTCTCGAAAGAGAATAACCTATCCAGCCAGTTATTGCGCCATAATCTTTTCGTATCAGGAGTTCGACCCCAAGAGAATTACCATTGCCGTGGTCTAACAGGCCTTTTGAATTATTGTAAACCGGGTTATTCTGTTCATCAAATCTGCCAGCTTTAATATCTGCGAGGAAATTCTGATTATAAGAATAAATATCTTTATATGTTTTATAATACCCTTCTAATTCAAACTCATAGACCTGACTGATCTCTTTTTGGAAGCCAAGAATATAGTGGCATGAGCTTGATCCCTTATAGTTTTCATCTGAAGTTAGCCAAATACTTGTCAGTACACCTCTTGGCATTCTATGAACATACTGGTGGAAAATGCCTGTTGAAAACTTCAGGTCTGT
>JAUZPB010000062.1 GCA_030706145.1 Bacteroidota bacterium | reverse complement strand
TATTGAAGAGACTATAGCAGAGATGTCTGCAAGCATTTTTGACTATTTTGAAAACCCTCTGCTTTTAGCATCAAAATATGATCTGAATGCTAGTTTTGAATCCTCCAGCTCCAAAAACAGAACTTCACTGTATGTTGTTCCTAAAATTGAGGACGAAGAACTTGCAAGGGAATTGTTGCAAGATGAAAATGTGAATGACTTAGATCATTCAGTAGGTAATTATGACAACGAGGCCCAGGAAAACGAAATAAACTCAGTCGAGTCTTTATTTGGTTATAATGCAAGATGGCTAATTGAAGATCCTTTCTTCAACCAAGATGGACTGGGCGCTAAACTAGATATATTGGAGGCCCCTGCTATTAACTCTAACTTTGAAGTCTTATTTAATATCCTTCAGGATTATTCAAATAAAGGATATAAGATCATTATTACTTCAGAGAATGAATTTCAGTCTAAAAGACTTCGGGACCTTCTTGTCGATTATAAAGAAGAGCTTGCAACTTTAATTGAAAGTTCGAAAGTTAGGATACAAAATCTTGCCGTAAGAAAAGGCTTTATATTAAAGCGAGATCAGTTACTTGTTCTTACTGATTACCAGATATTTAATAAACCATACAGAACGAAGTTTTCTTCAAAGCAGCGCGTAAAAAAATCCAGAGCAAAGGAATTTGCTGCTATTAAACGTGGCGATTATGTCGTTCATGAGACATATGGTATTGGGAAATACGATGGCCTTGAAGTAATAAAAATTGGGGATACGAGCCAGGAAAGCATCAAAATCCTTTATGCTGAAGGTGGAAAGGTTTTTGTAAACCTTAATTACTTTAATCTTGTAAAAAAATATTCCTCTAAGGACAACCAGGAACCAAAACTCTCTTTACTTGGAAGCGGTGAATGGGAATCAGCAAAGAAAAAAGTAAAAAAGAAGATTAAAGAAGCTGCGCGAGGACTCATTGAACTTTATGCTAAAAGAAAAGCTTCAAAGGGATTTTCATTCCAGAATGATACTATATGGCAAAAGGAGCTTGAGGCCTCTTTTCTCTATGAAGATACTCCAGATCAGGCAAAAGTAACAGAAGATGTAAAGATAGATATGGAATCTGAAAGTCCGATGGATAGGCTCGTCTGTGGTGATGTTGGCTTTGGAAAGACGGAAATTGCTGTCCGTGCTGCATTCAAAGCTGCCTGCGATGGAAAACAGTCCGTTGTGCTTGTCCCTACGACAATCCTAGCTGAACAGCACCTGAATACTTTCCGCGATAGACTCTCTCAGTTCCCTGTTAAGGTTGAGGGTATGTCCAGGTTTCAACCTAAAGCAAAACAAAAGGAAACCCTTAAACGGCTTGAAGAAGGACAGGTAGATATTATAATTGGAACTCATAGACTCTTATCAAAAGATGTTAAGTTCCGTGACTTAGGTTTACTCATAATAGATGAGGAACACCGCTTTGGTGTTATTGCCAAAGAAAAACTAAAGGGTATGAAGCTTAATGTTGATACCCTTACTCTTACGGCTACTCCAATTCCGAGGACTTTGAATTTCTCTCTTCTCGGCGCTAGAGATCTTTCAATTATTGCTACTCCTCCTCCAAACCGTCAGCCAATTTATACTCATGTTTCGACTTTTGATGTTTTGAAGATTAGAGAATGGATATTAAACGAACTTAGAAGAAATGGACAGGTTTATTTCGTCCACGATAGGATTCAATCAATTTATAAAATAGCTGAATATCTTCATAGGTATATTCCTGATGTAAAGATCGCTATTGCCCATGGCCAGATGAAACCTGCGGAACTTGAGAATGTGATCTATGATTTTCTTAATAAAAAATATGATATACTTCTGGCAACAAAGATTATTGAATCTGGAATTGATATACCTAATGTAAATACAATTATTATTAACCGTGCCGACCGCTTTGGCCTTGCTGAACTCCATCAGCTTAGGGGTAGGGTGGGTCGGTCCGACCGGCAGGCTTTTGCTTTTTTCCTTGTGCCTTCTCTTAAATCTATAAATAGAAATGCTATAAGAAGACTTCAGGCTATTGAAGAATTTACAGACGTGGGTGCAGGATTTAACCTCTCTATGCGCGACCTGGAAATCAGAGGGGCTGGAAACCTGCTCGGAACTGAGCAGACTGGCTTTATCGATACGGTTGGTTTTGATATGTATGTTAAACTTCTCGATGAAGCAGTTGAAGAATTAAAACGCCAGGAATTTAAGGATGTCTTTAAGGAACTGCCCCAGCAGAGAATGAAAACCGACCCAACCATCGATACTTACTTCGATGTCGGTATTCCTGCAGCATATATGCCCGATCAGGCCGACAGACTTAGTTTCTATACAGTTTTATTCTCAATAAAGAACCTTCAGGAAGCCGTTGAAATAAGAGAGGAAATGGAAGACAGATTTGGCAAACTCCCAATCCTTGTCAAAAGACTTGTCGCTATGGCAATCCTAAAATTCTATGCTTCCTCTGCTCTTTTTGAAAGAATCATTATACAGCAGAAGAACATAATGCTGATACTTCCCAAAGGGGAAAATGAGGATTATTATAAGTATAAGTTTACCGAGTTGATGAAATTCATTATGGATGCCTATCCAAAAGATGTCAAGTTCAGTCAGCAAAAAGATACACTTAAACTTGTTATGACAAATAAATTTGAAAGTCCCGAAAAAATATTTGAAAACCTGATCGATTTCTGCCGCCGTGTCGAAAAAATTGTTAACCCTGGCGGCCAAGAAACGACCTTCAATAGTGTGATTCTCTAAGAGAGTCCTTAAAAGACTCTCTTTTCTATCAAAAAATTCAAAATCTAATTTTTAAAGTGCATTTAATTAAGATTTAAGATATCTTATACAGAATTTAGTGCTTAGGGCAATTTTATTCATTAAGTTCTCTAAAAATTAAATGCATCCTTCTTCATTATAAAAAAATAGTTTGGTTCATAAAACTGATTAAGCGTATAGCATTTATATTAATACTTAAAAGCTGTTATTAATTATTTTTATAAAAAAAAGAGTTAAAGGAAGAATCAATAATGAATGGGAATAATACTCAGGAGTTACAGGAGATTGCTGCTGTTGAAACAAAAGAATGGCTCGATTCCCTGGACTATGTTTTGTATCATAGCGGACCAGAAAGAGTACAACAACTCTTAAGGGACCTTCAAATCTACGCTAGAACAAAAGGAGTACAAATACCTTTTACGGCAAATACTCCCTATATAAATACAATTCCTGCCGATAAACAGCCCCCCTTTCCAGGTAGCCGCGAAATAGAACGCAGGATCAAAAGCCTCGTCCGTTGGAATGCAATGGCTATGGTTGTCAGAGCAAACCGCGAATCTTCCGGCATCGGAGGTCATATCTCTACTTATGCATCGGCTGCCACACTGCTGGAAATTGCATTTAATCATTTCTTCCGTGGAAAGGATGCCGATGGCAAAGGTGACCAGATCTTTTTCCAGGGACATGCTTCTCCTGGAATTTATTCAAGAGCATTTTTAGAGGGAAGAATCTCAGATGAACAACTTCAAAACTTCAGACGTGAATTAAAACCAGGCGGCGGACTTCCTTCTTATCCTCATCCATGGCTTTTGCCTGGATTCTGGGAATTTCCTACTGTCTCTATGGGACTAGGACCTATAATGGCTATATATCAGGCGCGCTTTAACAGATATCTTGAAGACCGCGGCCTAAAAAAAATGGATGGCACTAAGGTCTGGGCTTTCTTAGGCGACGGTGAGACAGATGAGCCAGAGACTCTTGGCGCTATCTCTCTTGCCGCAAGAGAAAAACTGGATAACCTGATCTTTGTTATAAACTGTAATCTCCAAAGACTAGATGGTCCGGTCAGAGGTAATGGAAATATTATCCAGGAATTAGAGGCTAGTTTCAGAGGCGTTGGCTGGAATGTTATTAAGGTTATCTGGGGTGAAGAATGGGACCCCTTTATAGAAAAGGATTCCAGTGGATTTCTTGTCAGGCGAATGAATGAAATGTTAGATGGTGAGGCTCAAAAGTATGTCGTCGAAAATGGCGCTTATGTTCGCGAGCATTTCTGGGGTAAATATCCCGAACTAAAGGAAATGGTTAAAAATCTTTCAGATGAACAAATAGCAAAAATGAAACGCGGCGGTCATGATCCTGAGAAAGTTTACGCTGCTTATAAAGCCGCAGTTGAAACTAAAGGACAGCCTACTGTTATTCTGGCAAGAACAATTAAAGGTTATGGACTTGGTGAGGCTGGCGAAGGAAAAAATATAACTCATCAGCAGAAAAAACTAAATGAGGATGAATTAAGGATATTCCGTACAAGGTTCGGTATACCAATTTCTGATGCCGAAGTTGCTGAAGCTCCTTTTTACAGACCACCCGAAGATAGTCAGGAAATACAATACCTAAAGGCTAGACGCTCTGAACTAGGTGGTTTCGTTCCTTCAAGAATCGTAAAGGCCCCTCCTCTGAAGACTCCACCTGAAGAGCTCTTTGAGGAATTTTATGCCGGTACAGAAGGCAGAGAAGCCTCAACTACTATGGTTTTTGTTAGAATTTTGGCAAAACTTCTAAAAGATAAAGATATCGGGAAATATATTGTCCCTATTGTTCCAGACGAAGCTCGCACCTTTGGTATGGAAGCTTTGTTCAGACAAGTAGGTATATATTCTCACGTTGGACAGCTTTATGAACCTGTTGATAAAGCAAGCCTGCTTTACTATAAAGAAGCTGTAAATGGTCAGATACTTGAAGAGGGAATAACAGAGGCAGGTTCTATGGCTTCATTTATTACTGCAGCTACTGCATATTCTTCACATGGCATTAACATGATCCCATTTTTTGTCTACTATTCTATGTTTGGTTTCCAGAGAGTCGGCGATCTTGCTTGGGCCGCAGGGGATATAAGAAGTAAAGGATTTATGTTGGGCGGTACAGCTGGCCGTACGACATTAGCCGGGGAAGGACTGCAGCATCAGGACGGACATAGCCATTTGCTTGCTTATCCTATACCTAACCTTGTTTCATATGACCCAGCCTTTGCATATGAAATTGCTGTCATTATACGCGATGGCATAAAGAGGATGTATGAAGACGGTGAGAACATTTATTATTACATCACTATAATGAATGAGAACTATGCTATGCCTCCAATGCCAGAAGGTGCAAAGGAAGGAATCCTTAAAGGTATTTATAAATTTAGTAGTTCTGAAAAGAAAGATGCTAAGGCTAAAGCTAATCTCTTTGGAAGCGGTGCTATTATGAATGAAGTTCTTAAAGCTCGCGATATTCTTGAAAATGATTATGATGTAGCAACCAATGTTTTTAGTGTAACTAGTTATAAACTTTTGCACCTTGATGCTTTAGATGCTACGAGATGGAACTCTCTGCATCCGGATGAAGAAAAGAAAGTGCCATATGTTACACAGGTACTTCAGGATGAAGAAGGCATTTTCCTTGCTGCTTCTGATTATGTTCAGATATTGGCAGATTCGATCTCAAAGTATTTGCCTAAACCCTTAAATACTTTGGGAACTTTTGGCTTCGGACGAAGCGAAACCAGAGAATCTTTGCGTGACTTCTTTGAGGTTGACGCTAAGCATATTGTCTTTGCAGCCTTAAATGCACTTACAAAAGAAAAGAAATTCAAAAGCTCTTCACTGAAGAAAGCAATGAAAGATTTGGGTATAAATCCAGAAAAACCAAATCCACTGAAGGCTTAATATTTCTTACTTAATAGCATATTTTTTTTAAGTAACAAATTATTAATGCGTTCTTAAACCTTAATCGTTGAATTTAATAATAGTGAGTCTAAAATGGCAAAAGAATTTACATTACCGGAATTAGGAGAAAATATTACGTCTGCTGACGTACTGCAGGTCCTGATAAAGCCGGGAGATATGGTCTCTATAGACCAGGTCGTAATGGAGATAGAAACAGACAAAGCTACAATAGAGGTCCCTTCACAAATAAGTGGAGTTGTAAAAGAGGTAAATATTAAAGCAGGTGATAAAGCGAAAATTGGACAAGTCATCTTTACTGTCGAAGATTCGTCATCTAATAAAGAAGAAGTTCCTTCAGATGGGACTTCTTCAAAACAGAAGGCCTCTAGCCAATCTCAAGGCTTGTCAGCAGAGGCTAAGGAAATGATCATTTCCAGAGAAGAAGTAAAGAAAGAGGCAAACATAGCAGAAAAGCCAAAAGCCGAGGCGGAAATTCTTCCAAAGACTGAAGCAAAACAGGGCGGAATTATTGAAGTAAAACTTCCCGAGCTGGGAGAAAATATATTAAAGGCTGACGTTTTGCAGGTGAAAGTATCCCCGGGAGATATGGTCAAAAAAGACCAGATCATACTTGAGATTGAGACAGATAAGGCAACCATTGAGGTGCCTTCAGAAGTCTCTGGAACTGTAAAAGAAGTATTCGTAAAGGCTGGTCAGACAGCATCAGTCGGACAGGTCATCTTTACAGTTGCACAAGAAGAAGAATCATCATCAGCAGCAGGAGAACCTGCCGCTCAGCCTACTGGCAAAACTGATGCTTCTACTTTAGAAGCTATTGATAAAAGTATTATCGATAAAATGACTTCTCCCGAAAAGGAAGAGAAAGTCGTTAAACCAGAAGAGATCTCTGAACAAAAACAGGCTGAAACTCCTGAAAGAGGAAAAGAAACTTCCAAAGAAAAACTTGTAACACCCGAAAAACCGAAACTCTATATAGAGGAAAGGGCACAGACTGATCCAAGCAAAATTGCTCCTGCAGCTCCTACTGTGAGAAGATTTGCCAGGGAAATTGGAATTGATATTAATGAAGTCCCGGGTAGCGGCCCTGGCGGAAGAATATCCATTAGTGATGTTAAGGCGTATTCACGTGAAGTTAGTAAAAAACAAAAACAAGCTCTGGAGGCCCCTAGAGTTGGCGCAGGCGTCCCGGCTGAACAACTGCCTGACTTTAGCAAGTGGGGTGAAGTTGAAAAACGCGATATGAGTAATGTACGCCGTAAGACTGCCGAACACCTTTCCTATGCATGGGCAACAGTGCCGCATGTTACTCAGTTTGGTAAGGCTGATATCACTGAACTTGAAAACCTGCGGAAGAATTATGGTAAAAGAGCTGAAGCTGAAGGCGGCAAACTAACTGTTACTGCTATTTTACTTAAAGTGGTAGCTTCTGCCTTGAAGACATTCCCTCAGTTTAATTCAAGTGTTGATATGCAGAACAATGCAGTCCTTTATAAGAAATTTTATAACGTTGGCGTAGCAGTTGATACTGATCGTGGTTTGCTTGTTCCTGTGATAAAAAATGTGGATAAGAAAAATATAATTGAGCTCTCTATTGAACTAAATAAGATGGCTGAAAAGGCAAGAAATAAAAAGCTTTCTCTTGAGGAGATGCAGGGAGGAACCTTTACAATTACTAACCTTGGTGGAATCGGTGGAACATATTTTTCTCCTATTGTAAATTCTCCTGAAGTAGCTATTCTTGGCGTCTCAAGAAGTCAATTTGAACCTGTCTATATTGATGGTGAATTTAAACCAAGACTGATGCTTCCATTATCATTGTCATATGACCACAGGATTATTGATGGAGCTGATGGGGCACGCTTTCTTAAGTGGATCATTGATGCAATTGAACAACCATTTTTGATGGCATTAGAGGGATAAAACATTTATTTTTCTTCCCTTGAAAAACTTAAAGTTTGAAATTATTATAATGGAGTTTTATCTATGGCAAACAAAACACAACTTGCACTGATCGGGGGCGGTCCAGGCGGATATGCTGCTGCTTTTCTGGCTGCTGACCTTGGAATGCAGGTTACTTTAATTGATCTGGAAAAAAATCCTGGCGGCGTTTGTTTATACAGAGGATGTATTCCTTCAAAGGCCCTTCTTCATGTAGCTAAACTAATAAATGAAACTGAAGAATCCTCAAAATGGGGCATCGAATTCTCGCGCCCTAAAATTGATCTGGATAAACTTAGATCGTGGAAAGAAAGTGTCGTAAACAAAATGACAGGTGGTCTTGGAATCCTTTCAAAACAAAGAAAAATTACTTATATACAAGGGCGTGCTACTTTCTTAAATCCTAAAACTCTGCGTATTGAAAAAATGGATGGAGCAGTTGAGGAACTTTCATTTGATAACGCCATTATTGCTACGGGATCTCTTCCAACGCAGATACCTTCACTTATGTTAAATTCACCTAGAGTAATTGATTCAACTGGCGCTCTTGCATTAAATGATATACCTAAAAATATGCTGGTCGTCGGTGGTGGGTATATTGGACTGGAATTAGGTTCGGTTTATTCTTCTTTAGGTACTGAGGTCTCTGTTGTTGAAATGACTCCTGGATTGTTACCAGGTGCCGACCGCGATATGGTAAACATACTTACAAAATCGATTTCCCCAAAGATGAAGCAGGTTTTACTAAGTACAAAAGTTGTCAAGATGGAAGATATTGGAAGTGGTATTAAAGTGACTTTTGATGGTGAAAACTTGGAGCAAAAAGAACAGATATTTGAAAAAGTATTAGTCTCTATTGGGCGTACACCTAATGCAAAGGGCTTCGGGATTGAAAATACAGCCGTTCAGGTCGACAAAAGGGGATTTATTAAGGTTAATTCACGTCTTCAGACTGATGAACCTAATATTTATGCAATTGGCGATGTGGCAGGTAATCCTATGCTTGCTCATAAAGCCTCAGCTGAAGGTAAAGTTGCAGTCGAGAATATTGCAGGCCATAACGTCGAGTTTAAACCAGCTGCTATTCCTGCTGTAATATTTACTGACCCTGAAGTTGCTTGGTGTGGACTAACTGAAAACGAAGCAAGAGATAAAAATATTGAGGTTAAGGTCGCTCGTTTCCCCTGGGCTGCTTCCGGAAGAGCTACTACGCTAGATAGAAATGATGGCGTAACAAAACTACTCATGGACCCAAAAACAGAAAGAATCTTGGGCATGGGTATTGTCGGTCCTGGAGCCGGTGAGCTTATCTCTGAGGGGGTCCTTGCTGTTGAAATGGCAGCTGTTGCAAAAGACCTTGCCTTAAGTATCCATCCTCATCCAACTCTCTCTGAAACTGTAATGGAAACTGCTGAGGTCTTCTTTGGACAAAGTACACATATTTATAGACCGAAAAGGTAACTCCATTTATTTGTAGCTGGAAAATCTTAATTCATGTGGCATAAGATTAAATTCTTCTGCCACATTTTTTTTGCCAAAATTTATTATCCCCATAAAAGGACAAAATTTCTGAATGGAAAAATCTTTCATATCTTTGAAAGATTTTTACTATTTTGAGATTATGTTTTTTATTCCCTGCTGAACCTTTGAGTCTTGGGATTCAAAAAAGATTTCAATATCTAATTTTACTCTAAAAGGAAAATATAAAGTGTCAATCAAGAGCAAAATAATCGACTTCTTCACCAAAAAAGAGAAGCTAAGCACAGGCGGTGGAGATAAAGCGATTCAAAAACAAGTCGCTATGGGCAAGCTTCCGGCCCGAGAGCGCATCAAATCATTACTCGATCCTGACAGCTTTCAGGAAACCGACCTGTTCGTTGAACATAAGTGCAAAGACTTTGATATGGATAAGAAGCAGCTTCCTGCTGATGGCGTAATAACTGGTTCTGGTACTATATTTGGTTACCCGGTCAGTATCTTTGCACAGGACTTTACTGTCGCAGGCGGATCCTTGGGGCTTGCTCATGCAAGAAAGATTACAAAGGTAATGGACCATGCTGTAAAAATGGGTATGCCACTTATTGGTATTAATGATTCTGGTGGGGCCCGCATACAGGAGGGAGTAAATTCATTAGCTGGTTACGGAGAAATTTTTTATCGTAACACTTTGGCCTCTGGTATAATTCCACAGATATCTGTTATTCTTGGACCTTGTGCTGGCGGCGCCGTTTATTCACCAGCACTTACTGATTTCGTCTTTGTTGTTGATAAGATTTCCAAAATGTTTATTACTGGCCCTGAAGTTATTAAAACTGTCTTGGGCGAAGAAATCTCGATGGAAGATCTTGGCGGTGCAAAGGTTCAGACTGAGATCACAGGTAATGCTCATTTCTATGCAGAAAGCGAGCAAGAATGCTTCCAGCAGATAAAAAGACTCATCTCTTTTATTCCATGGAATAACAGGAGAAAGGCACAACCTTTGTCTACTAAACCTCCAAGGGCTCATTTTGACGTTGAGAAGATTATTCCATCTGAGGCTACAAAACCTTATGATATTCGTGATATTATTAGATCAATTTGTGATGACTCTGATTTCCTGGAAATTCAGGAAAGGTGGGCTGCAAATGTTGTTGTTGGATTTGCACGCTTAAATGGCGAGACTGTTGGTATAGTCGGTAATCAGCCTTTGGTGCTGGCAGGCGTTCTGGATGTCGATTCTTCAGATAAAGCTGCTCGCTTTATTAGATATTGCGATGCTTTCAACATCCCTCTTGTTACTCTTGTCGATCTGCCGGGATATTTACCAGGAATCGATCAGGAACACGCCGGTGTTATTCGCCATGGAGCTAAGATACTTTATGCTTATAGCGAAGCAACTGTACCAAAAATCACTGTTATTCTAAGAAAAGCCTACGGCGGCGGCTATATAGCTATGTGCTCAAGACATCTGGGAGCTGACTTTGTTTATGCATGGCCTACAGCTGAAATTGCTGTTATGGGTCCACAGGGAGCTGCTAATATTATCTTTAAGAGTGAAATTGCTGCTGCTAAAGATCCTGAAGCAATGCGTAAGTTGAAAGTTCAGGAATATAGCGAGAAGTTCGCTAACCCTTACGTCGCTGCTGCTAATGGTCATATCGATGCTGTAATTAATCCATATGAGACCAGAAATACATTGATTCATGCATTGAAGATCTCAGCTAACAAAATTGAAACACGTCCAACAAAAAAACACGGGATACCACCATTTTAATATGAATAACGATAATGAACTAAATAAACTTATTGTTGACGATACTCCTTATCTGACTCAGATAACTACTAAGTTCTCAAAGAGAAAAGCTTATAGCCCTGTGAATCTGAAAAAGGTATGTGCCGTTATTCCGGGCATCATTCTGGAAATTTATGTTAAAAAAGGTGAAATTGTCCAGCGTGGTGATAAACTATTGACCTTAGAGGCAATGAAGATGAAAAATGTAATTATTGCCCAGGCCTCTGGCCCCATTAAATCTGTTTGTGTTGAAAACGGTATGATGGTTACTAAGGGTCAATTGCTTCTGGAAATAGAATAATAATAAGTAAAATAATGGAATTGGAAATTTGATTTCCTTAAAGATAAGGGGTTACATTTATCTGTTAGCCCCTTATCCATTTTTACGCCTTTTGAGCCTAAGCATTGTTTTCTTAAGCCCTTCTATCTTGATCTTCTTTAGATCATTTCCTTTTGTGTACTGTGAGAACGGACATGCTCACAGGCCTGATCAATTTCACTTTTGAACTGATCAAATGGTATTTGTAAACCATTTATATATGAACTCCAACCTGCCGACTGCTTAGCATAATGAATAGCGGCTTCTATTTCTTCATCTGTTGCACCGAACAATTTTGCAACTTCAGTGTGATAATAAGCACAGTATCTGCATTTTGTTACTCCTGAGATTGCTATACCAATTAACTCCCGGTACTTTTGAGGTATCGGCCCATCATCTAACTGTACCTTCTTAAATAAATCCCATTCCGATGAAATCATCTGATCTGGTATAGTTTTGAACATCGTTGGTATTAGCCCAAATGTATCTTGTATTTCTGTCTCGACTTGCTTACGGTTCATTTATCCAACTCCTTCCACTAATCTTTATTATTAAACTATTTATATAAAGGATTGATCCTCTATTCGTTATTTTAGAAATGAGTATGCAACTATGAAATGGAGAAATATCTTGAATGAGGATTTGCCTGATTATTTTTAATTAAAAAGAAATAGCGAGAGCAATGCCCTGATTTAAGCGGTGTAACGACAGCTTTTTTATTTCCGGGAATTACTCTCGCTATGAACGATCGATTATTTAAGGTTTATGTTGGTATTCTTTCTCTTCCTTTCTTGTCGTTGCACCACCTATGTGTAGCTGAAATCTCTTAATGCTGCAAAACGTTAGATTTTCTGGGATATATTCTACTAGTTAGGAAACAGAGCTTCCAAACAATAAAAAACTTATATCGAATCCCTAGAAAAGTCAATATAATTAAAAAGTGATGCTTAAAATGTGGGATCAGAATACTAGGATCAGTATAAAAACAGTGCTGTTTAGTGCTTAAAATGTCATTATCTCTAAATTTTTCTCCCTCAAAGCCAAGAAAGCAGAAGAGCATTCTTTAATAAAAGGTAAGTAAAAAAAAGAGAGCAAAAGGATAATTTTTTTTAACCCAAGCTCTCTTTTTATATTATATATGAGTTATAAACTATCGCTCTTCTACTGGGGTATAAGAGCGTTTTGTGCATCCAGTATAGATCTGACGCGGGCGGTAAATGCGCATGTTGGGGTCATCTCGCATTTCCTTCCATTGCGCAATCCAGCCCGGAAGTCTTCCTAGAGCAAACATTACGGTAAACATTTCCGTAGGAATTCCCATAGCCCTATAAATAATACCACTGTAGAAATCAACATTCGGATATAGCTTTCTTTCAATAAAATAACTGTCTTCAAGTGCTACTTTTTCTAGATTCTTTGCAATATCAAGTAGCGGGTCATGAATTCCAAGCTCATCTAGAACTGTGTCTGCAGTTTTCTTTAATATTGTGGCCCTTGGATCGAAATTCTTATAGACCCTGTGACCAAAACCCATTAGTCTGAATTCAGAATTCTTATCTTTTGCCCTCTCGACATATTTCCTATAATCACCTCCATCTTTTTGAATCATTTCGAGCATTTCTATTACATGCTGATTTGCTCCTCCGTGCAGCTTGCCCCAGAGTGCACAGATTCCTGCAGCAATTGTTGCAAATAGATTTGCCTCACTGCTTCCTACCATTCTTACCGTAGAGGTACTGCAATTTTGCTCATGATCAGCATGCAAAATTAAAAGAAGATCCAGTGCATCTTCTACTGTCTTGGATACTTTATATTCTTCAGATGGTACAGCAAACATCATATGCAGAAGATCACCTGTAAAACTTAGATCATTTCTTGGGTAAATATAAGGCTGCCCAATCGACTTTTTATACGAAAAAGCTGCTATGGTTTTTAATTTAGCAAGAAGTCTTATTATGTTTCTATATAGTTCATCCGGCGAATCTGGATAATATGCCGATAGTGAAACAACCATTGAACAAAGTACACCCATAGGGTGAGCTGTAGGTGGATAGCCTTCGTAGAATTTTTTCATATCTTCTCTCAAAAGGCTATGGTGTGTAAGATCATAATTAAACTTTTCTAGTTCTTCTTTTTTAGGAAGATGTCCAAAAATCAGCAGATATGATACTTCTGTAAAACTGCTTTTTAAGGCAAGCTCTTCAATTGGATAACCTCTATACTGAAGTATTCCTTTTTCACCATCTATAAATGTTATTGTACTTTCGCAAGAACCTGTATTCCCATATCCTGAATCCAGTGTTATTGCCCCGGTTTTGGATCTGAGAGTAGAAATATCTATTCCAACTTCTCCTTCAGTTCCAACCTTTACAGGAAGCTGAAATTCTTTGCCTTCTAAGATTAGTTTCGCATTATCCATGGCATTATCCTATGAAATAACGTTAGTAAATATTTTTTATAAAACTTGAGAATATGATTTGAAAAACTTTGCTTTGAGGTCTATCAAGATAGTTCATTTACTCTCTATACTCTCCTTTTATTCTAAGTAAATAAAATCCATCTTCAATTGCAAAATAATTTCTCCAATCCTGGTAAGGTCAACCTTAGCGGCATATATTACCAATAAAATACCTACAACTAGCCATTTTTTATAGAAAAAATATGTGTTAAATATATGTACTTGAAATTTATTTCATTTATGGTGCTCCCTTAAGTGTATAATGGGAGAGAAAAATCTGACTAATTCACTATAAATAAAAACTTAGTGAATTTTTTAAGGGATTAAGTTATGATTAAAGAAAGAATTCTGGTTGTAGAAGACGAGCAGATAATTGCCTTCGTAATCCAAAAAAGACTCATGCAGTTTGGCTACGAAATTTCCGCTATTGCATCTTCAAGTGAGGAGGCTGTTAAGTTTGCAAGAGAGTTAAAACCTGACCTGATACTTATGGACATTCACCTGCAAGGCAAAGTTGATGGAATTCAGACGGCAGAGGAGATTAAAAGCTTTTCAGACGCACCACTGATCTATCTGACTGCTTTTTCTGATGCTGCAACACTAGAAAGAGCTAAACTCACACAACCAGCTGGATTTCTCGTAAAACCTATTGATGAAAGAGAACTCTATACAAACGTTGCTTTGGCTCTTCACAAATACAAGATCAATAAAAAATTGAAGGAAAGTGAAGAACGCTATACTTCCTTATTTAATAATTCCTCCGACTGCATCTTTATCATTGAATTTCAGGGCGATATTGTTGAAGCAAATAAAGCTACTCTGCTGCTTACAGGTTATACTGAAAATAAATTAATAAATGTCTTCGACATAATTCATCCCAAAGAAAAGAAGAGCCTTTTAGACCTTTTCACGCAAATGCAGACAGGAGCTATTAGTTCTTGTACCGGAATTTTTTCAATCAGGACGATAAAAAATGACTATGTGCAACTAGAAACAAATTATAATGTTTTATTCAGGGATGATAAACCTTATGCCGTCCAGGGAATTTCAAGAGATGTCACTGAAAAAAAGAGAGCTGAAGAAAAAATAAGGAAAAAAGAAGAGCATTTTAGACTCCTTTATGAAAAAGCTCCTTTGGGGTATCAGTCCTTAGATAGTAATGCTTCTTTGCTCGATGTAAACCAAAAATGGCTTGAAATAATGGGATATTCAAAGCAGGATGTTTTGGGAAAATTGGCATTTGATTTTGTAGCTCCTGAATATAGAAATGAAGCTGAAGACTTTTTTGAAACCCTGAAATCCGGCCAAACGATAAGTGGTGCTGAGCTTGAAATGCTGAGGAAAAACGGAGAAAAGATAATTATTACTCTGGAAGCTAGTGCTAGCTTTGATGAAAAAGGAAATTTCATGCAGGCTCATTGCATTATGGCCGATGTTACAGAGAAAAAGCTGGCTGAGGAAGCAATAAGAAGAGTTCAGCTCGACTACCAGGCACTTGTCGATTCGATTGGCGGAATTATATGGGAATCAGGCCCTGATTTCTTTACAAATACATTCGTTAGCAAAAAAGTTGAAGATATTCTTGGCTATCCAGCCGAAATGTGGATGAATGATAAGGATTTCTGGTCTGACCATTTGTATGAGGAAGATAGAAATTGGGTAAAGGCATTGTTTTTGGACCAGATCGAAAAAAAGAATGCTTTTGATGTTCAATACAGAATGATTAATGCTTCTGGAAAAATTGTTTGGATAAAGGATATTGCATCGGTTATTACAAATGAAGAAGGAAAACCTCTGAAATTGCGCGGAATTAGAATAGATATAACTAAAAGTAAAGAGGTAGAGGAGGAATTAAGAAAAGTTAATGTGTGCGTTGAACAAAGTCCATTATCTATCATTATTACTGATTCGAAGGCAAGAATCCAATATGTAAACCCAAAGTTCTCAGAGGTTAGCGGCTATTACTTTAATGAGGTAAAAGGGAAAAATCCTCGACTTCTACAGTCTGGAAATACTCCTAAAAGTGTGTATATGAAAATGTGGGAGACTATATCAAGCGGGGTCGAATGGAGTGGCGAGTTTCATAACAAAAAGAAAAATGGAGACCTCTACTGGGAATCTGTTAAAATTGCTCCTATCAGGAATAATGAGGGCAAAATAACCCATTATATTGCACTAAAAGAAGAGACAACGGGTGTAAAAATTGTTGAAAAGTTTTTAATTGAAAGCGAGGACCGCTATAGAAGACTTGTGGAAATGTCACCCGATGGAATTGCAATTTATTCTAATGGAAAAATCGTTTATGTAAATGAAGCTGCCGCTAGATATATGAAGGCCGAAAATAAAGATGCGCTCCTGGGCAGAGATGCTCTCAGCATTGTCCATCCGGATTATTGGAAAATAGTTCAGGAGAGAGTTCAGCTAATGCATGATACCAAAATGATGGCCCCGTTTGAAGAAGAGAAATTTGTTGATCTAAATGGTGGCATTATTGATGTTGAAACAGCTACAATTCCTACAACTTATAAGGGAAAACCAGCTGTTCAGATTATTGCAAGAGATATTACTGAAAGGAAAAAAGCTGAATTTGATCTGAAACTCAGTGAAGAAAGATTTAGAGCCGTCTTTGAGAATTCTCCCATCGGAATTACCATCTCTGTTAATAGAATGGTTCAGCAGGTAAATGATGCTTTTGTTAAGATGTTTGGTTATGAAAGTCATTCTGATGTAATTGGAAAAGACATTCTTGAGATGATTCCTCATGAATACAGAGAACTTATTCTTACAAAAGCGAAAGATGTAGCTGCTGAAGGTAAAGTTGAGCACTCTGACTATGAAACATTTGGCCTTAGACGTGATGGTTCAAGATTTCCGGTTAATGTTGAGGTCGCCTTCCTGACTCTCAGCCAAGGAAGGGTCGCTGTGGCTCTGATCTCAGATGCTACGGAAATTGTGACAAGAGAAGAGCAGATAAAGGCTTCTTTGAAAGAAAAAGAGATCTTGTTAAAGGAAATACACCACAGGGTTAAAAATAATTTGCAAATTATCTCCAGCCTCTTAAGTCTGCAGTCTGAATACATTAAAGACAAGCAATCTTTAGCTTTGTTTAACGATAGCAGAAATCGTGTTAAGTCAATGGCACTTATTCATGAAAGACTTTATCAGTCAAGTGATCTTGGAAGAATTGATTTTTCGGAATATATACATGAATTGGTAGGATTTCTATCCAGGACCTATTTAACTGATTCTCAAAGCGTTGCCATTGAAATGGATCTTGAGAGCATTTATCTTTCTATTGACATGGCCATACCATGCGGTCTTATCATCAATGAACTGGTTTCAAATTCGTTAAAATATGCCTTCCCATCTGGGGAAAATGGGGAAATAAAAATTTGCTTTAAGGCAGAATCTTCTAAAGATTACATGCTTCTAATAGAAGATAATGGAGTCGGTATTCCTTCAGATATTAACTTTAGAGAAACAACTTCTCTTGGACTCCAGCTTGTAAATAACCTGGTCGATCAGCTTAAAGGAACAATTGACCTGCTAGATGAAAAGGGTGCCAGATTTCTTATTAAATTTTCATCTAAATGAAATATTCTGAGCATGAAATATTCTGAGCATGAAGTATTACTAGATAGTTCTTCGCTTTATTATGCTTTATTTTGAAAATTAGCAATCCTACCCCAGCAATAAATATATTATTTCCGGGGTAGAAAGACTTTCCTTTTAAGACTATACTGCACCTGCAAACATAGACTGACCGTTTTTTAAATTTGACACAAAAGAATTTCTTTTCACCCTATAATACCTATTTTTGCTGCCGATAATATGAATTATATAGGTAAGAAGAATTTTGTTTGGATATTTTGTAAAAGGCAAGTTTGAATGTATGATAATGGTGTTTTGCTAGTTGGATCTGCATTTAGTCCATTTTCTGATATAAAGTCCCGCCTTGTAAATTCTGGCCTGAAGGGCAATATTAAGAGGGTGAACATCCCAGGCTTAAATAGTGAAATGATTGGGGATTCCCTTCTAAGATATGGTTATCAAATAGTTATCTTTTTCCTGGATGATATAAAATTTGAGGATATTGCTAAATTTATACAAAAACTAAAGAAAAACTATGACCCATTGCTCTTTTTTGTGAGCAACTGCTTTAATTCAGGACTTATTGATGCTATTTGGGAACTGGAACCTTCTGGCATATTATCTATTAATGCCAGTGGACCTGAAATGCTTGCCCAATTCGAACTTTCCCGCCTGAAAAAAGAACAAGAAATTGAGCTAAAAAGACAAAAAGATAAATTTGAAGCAAGATTCGACCATTCTCTAGATGGACTACTGATCTTTGACCTGGATGGAAAGAACCTTGGAGCAAACAATGCAGCTTTGCTTTCATTGGGTTATTCGGAAAAGGAATTCTTGGAAAAGAATGTATTTGATATCTTTGAAAAAGATGATCATAGTATACTTGAAAAAGAAATTGCAGATCTACTTACATACAGAAGACAAATCTTTCCAAAGATATTTAAGCTAAGGGATAAGTCGGATAAACAGATCTTTGTTGAAGTTGCATGCTCCCTTATTCGATCCAAGGATCAACCATATGTCATCCAGGCAGTGGTTCACAACATTTCAGAACAATGGAACGCAGCCGAATTAAAAAGAGCTTTATTCGAAAATAGCGTTGATGCAATTATTATAATAGACCTTGATGATCAGATAATTGCAGCTAATAAAGCAGTTGAAAGAATTTTCGGGTATGCTCCTTGTGAACTTGTAAATAAGCCCTTCCCTGATGATATGAGGCTGGATAAGAGGATCTATGAGAAACTTAGACAAATCTGCCTTAGTGGCCAGGGTATACCAGGATATGAAACTAAAAGAAGAACAAAGTCAGGTAAGATCTTAAATGTAAGTATAACAATTTCTCCTATCAGGGATATTCAGGGGGAAATTACAAGCATTTCCTTCCATTATAGAGATATGACAGAATATAAAAAAGCTGAAGACAAATTGTCATATCAGTCAATGTTACTTGAAAACATAGGCGATGCTATTATTGCTACAGATGAAAAATTACTTATAACTGCTTGGAATTCTGCCGCCCAATCTATCTATATGATGCCTACGGAGGAAGTTATTGGACGAAGTTTGTACGATGTTATTCTCCCTAGACTTTCATCCTTAAAGAAGGATTCCCCAATTGATAAATCATGCTTCATTTCAAATGTTACTACCGAGATGTCTTATATAAGAAAAAATGGGGAACAGATAATAGTTGAGGGAAGTGCAATTGAGTTAAAAGATGAAAATGGAAGTATTACTGGTTATGTAAATGTAAGTAGGGATGTTACAAAACGCTATGAGGCCCTTATGGCCTTAAAGCAAAGCGAAGAAAAGTTTAGAACAATATTTGAATATTCCCCGCTTGGAATTATCATTACAGTTGATCTGAAGATTGTCCAGGTTAACCGCACTTTTTTGAAAATGTTTGGCTATGATAATCCGGCTGAACTTTTGGGCAAAAATTGTCTAAAGCTTGTTAGGCAGGATATTGTTGATGAAAAAAATGATGATCGCATAGAAAGTGAATATCTGCAAGAAATCCCTCGCGAATGTGAAACCTATGGAATGAAAAAAGATGGCTCGGAATTTCCGGTTTATCTCGAAATTGCATTCTTAAATTTACCGGAAGGTAAAGCTAATGTTACATTTGTTACTGATTTTACAGAAGTAAAAGCACGCGAGGGACAGATAAGATGCTCTTTATTGGAAAAAGAAATTTTACTTAGAGAAATTCATCACAGGGTAAAGAATAATCTGCAGATTATCTCAAGCCTCTTGAGCTTACAGTCTGAATTTGTTCAGGATGAGCAGTTCCTTAAAATTTATAACGAAAGCCGGGACAGAATTAAAACTATGGCCCTGCTTCATGAGAAATTGTATCAGTCAAAAAACTTTTCAAGAATTAACTTCGCTGAGTATATCAACGAGCTTGTAAGGTATATTAGTCGTACATATGAATCGAAGGATAATTCAGTTGATATTGCAATAGATGCCGATGATATTCACTTGCCCATAGATACTGCTATCCCTTGTGGCTTAATTATTAGTGAACTTGTTACTAATGCATTTAAATATGCATATGCGGGATTACAAGAATGCAAATTGGATGTTGGTTTTAAGATTAGTGAACACAGACGTTACTGCTTATCAGTTTATGATAACGGATGTGGCTTCCCCGAGAATCTTGATTTTACAACCACTAATAGCCTTGGCTTACAACTGGTAAATGGCCTTGTTGATCAGCTAAATGGTGAAATTGAATTAAAAAGGGGAAATGGGACTCTTTTTGCAATAAGCTTTCCTGTGACTTAGATAATTCATTTTGTTGCTTTTTATCAAAATAAATTGTTTTGTTAACTCGTATTTTTGGCAATTAATATTTCAAATTTGAGGATAATCCTATGGGCATAGCCCGCATAATGATAGTAGAAGACGAAGCAATAATTGCTATGGACATTAAACGCAGGGTTTTATCACTAGGTTATGATGTCATTGCAACAGCTTCTGCGGCTAATGAATGCATAAGTAAACTCGAAACGGTTAAACCAGATCTTATACTTATGGATATAATATTAAAAGGCCAGATGGATGGAATAGAAGCCGCTCAGATAATTAAGGCGAAATTTGGTATTCCAATAATCTATCTTACTGCCCATGCCGATGAGAAAACTCTTCATAGAGCAAAAATAACTCAGCCTTATGGATATATATTAAAACCATTCGAGATTAGAGATCTTCAGACAACAATTGAAATTGCTTTATATAAGCATGCAATGGAAGCTAAGCTGGCTGAAAGTGAACTAAAGTATAGGACATTGGTAAAAACTGCTACAGATGCCGTTCTAATACTTGATGAATATGGTGAAATTATTTCTTTTAATTCTACTGTAAATTCCATGTTTGGCTATGAAGAAGATGAGATTAATGGCTCAAATATAAAAAAATTGCTTCCTGATGTTTTCATCAACCACATGGTTGACGGAATAAAAAGATTCCTTAGCGTAGGAAAACCCATTACTTCTCACATACTTGAACTTCATGCCAGAAAGAAAACAGGTGCTATGTTTCCTGTAGAAATATCATTCTCACAATGGCGCGTTGATGAGAAGGCTCTTTATTCAACTCTGATTATTAGAGATATTACACACCGTAAGGAAATTGAGGAAGCACTTAGAAAAGCTCATAATGAAATGGAGGAACGCGTTGAGGAACGTACAATCGAAATAAAAGCCTTAACCGACCAGTCTCCTTTTCCTATTGGCATTTACAGTCTAAAGGGAGAGGTGACTTATGTTAATAAGGCATGGGAGAGATTATGGAATTCAAAATTGAGCTCATTGCAGCAAAGTGGTTATAACATATTTGAAGATAAGATCTTAAGCCATTTCGGCTACCAGGAAGAAATTAGAAAGATCTTTAAACAAGGCGGTAGTTTAAGGACTAAGCCTTTATTTATTGATCCATATGAATTCCCTTACCTTCTGGACTCTGAAGGTATAGTCTTGATAGTGGATATTTATGCCCTTCTTAATGATAAAGGCAAGGTCTTTCGTGTTGTAAGCTTTCTGGAAGATATCACTGAAAGAATTAAGGCTGAGGAAGTGAACCTTGAACTTGAAGCTAAGAAGAAAAGCTCTGCTATGTTATTAAATAACCTGGAGGAGGAAAGATCAAGAATATCAAGAGATCTTCACGATAGCGTCGGACAAATGCTTTCAGCTGTTAAATTTAACATTGAGGTCTATGAAAAGTCTTCAAAGGTTGAAAATAAACAGCTCCAGGAGGCTAGACGCCTTTTAGCAGCAACAAGCCAGGAATTAAAAAATATTATACATTCGCTTCACCCTATATCAATTGATCACTATGGAATGATCGCTGCAATTGAATTGCTCATAAAAGAATTTTCAGAATCGAATTCCTCATCATTAAAATTTAGTGCAAATGGACTCGAATCCAGGTTGAATAGAAAAATTGAACTAAATGTTTTCAGAATTGTCCAGGAAGCCCTTAATAACATTGCAAAACATTCCAATGCTCAACAGGCAGAGATAATTCTGTCTTTGGAAAACAATATACTTTCTGTTTTTATAAAGGATAACGGTAAAGGATTTATTTTTAAGAATCTGAATGAATATTCAAAAGTAAGTCCATCCTATGGAATTATTAATATGAAAGAAAGAGTAGAGATGCTAAATGGAAGTTTTCTTGTTGTGTCATCTCCTGGAAAGGGAACTGAAATAAATATTGAGATCCCAATTAATTAGATTTGAAAATTATTTATAAATATAAATGGGTAAATATTTTTCACTCTTATGGCAGGCTAAATAATTCTCCCTTTTAACCGATTATAACAGTAGAAACTTCTTATTCATATTAAAGAACAGTTTTTTTAAATCATATAACAAATATTAAAAAAATGATAAGAGTACTGCTTAGCGATGATCATGCCATGCTTCGCGATGGATTAAAATTAGTGCTACAGACCGATCCTCAGTTTGAAATTGTTGGCGAAGCTGATAATGGTGAGGATGCTATTTTACTAGTTGAGCAGTTAAAGCCTGATCTTGTGATTCTGGATATAAATATGCCGAAAGTTAACGGTATTGAGGCAGCACGCATAATTAAAGCGCAAAATCCTCAAATAAAAATTCTTATGCTCACTATGCATGAGAATGAAAGCTATATTATGGATGCAGTTTCATCTGGAGTAGATGGATATATTTTTAAGATGTGTGATATGGATGAATTCTTAAAGGCCTCTAGAACAGTAGCCGAAGGGAAAAAGTATTTCCATGAAAATGTTACCAGGACGATTTTGTCTAATTATGTTAATAAGGCAAAAAACGAAAGTCAGAGTGAGGAAAAGAAAAACACGAGTATTACCAGACGTGAAATGGAAGTTCTGAATCTTATTGCCGAGGGAAAAACTAGCCAGGAAATCTCTGAAAAGCTTTATATTAGCTATTTTACTGTCGGCAAGCATAGAAAGAATATTATGCACAAATTTGACCTTAAAAATACAGCTGAGCTTATTAAGTTTGCAATAAAAACAAGATTTGAAAACCAAAATTCTCTTTAATAAACTTGATCTTTATCTATGGAAATTATTATTTCTTCTCATCTTAATTGTACTGTTTTCTCTGGCTCCTTCCACCAAAAAAGCAACCTGTAAAGCCTTTAGTTTAATTTTATGCACCTGAAATGTGTAATTTCCCAAAGGTCATAAAAAAATACCTAGAACTAGGTATATGAAATAATAGTTGCTAGGCATATGAAAACTTCAATTTTTTAGCGAATATAAAACTGTGGTTTTAGATTTTTTTCTACTTACAAGAAAATATAGGTGTTTGATTGTCTGAGGATATTTTAAATAATGGGAAATTGTTGCTGCCTGGTGAAAATTTAAATTCCGTAAATTCAACCGGCACCTGGGATAGTTGTTATTCCCATCTAAAGGAAAACCTGACCTATGCAATCGATAGACTCAGCTATCTTACAAATAATACCGAGAATGAATTTCTTGCAATTGGACACGACCTTCAAATATTTTATAAATCGGCTGGTGATATTACTGGCTTGACTAGAACTGTAACGGAAACTGTCTCCGATAAGGTCCTAAAAAATAGTATTAATGACCTTAACATTCTTCTTTCCAGAATTCAGGAGTATCTTACTAATTCATCCTCAGATATGAGTCAAGGAGGAGCCTCATTATCAGAAATATTGAAGGTACTGGATAAAGCTCTAGATGAACTTTCTGGCTTTAAGAGAATAGTTAAGCATTTAAGGATGCTTGGAATTTCGACCAGGATTGAGACTGCCCGCCTTAGTTATGATGATGCTGGCTTTATCGCTTTGGCAGAGAATGTTGAAAAACTCTCTGCGATCATTAATGATAAATCTGCTAACATTAAACACAAGGCTGAGGAACTTATTCGCGTAGTCAAAGAAACCATATCGAGCATAATTAACCTTGAAGCAAAACAGAGACAGCAGACAAGTAGTGTTCTAAATGATATTAATGAAAACTTAAATTCTCTTAATGAAAAATATGGACATTGCTCAGAAAAAGCTGACATTATTGAATCCAAGGCTTTACTGATATCTCAAAATATAAGTCATATTGTATCATCAATTCAATTCCATGATATTACTCGACAGCAGATTGAACATGTTGTTCAGGCCCTGAATTCTTTAAGAGAAAGAATCCTGGAAAATGTCATCTCTCCTTCAGATGATCATCAGTCAAGGCTTGTCTATACGCATAATCTTTGTGTCCTGCAATCTATGCAGCTAAAACATACAAAAAATGAATTGTTTAATGCTGTCGAAGCAATAATCAAAAGCCTTGATGGTGTTAGAACTAATGTTTCTGATGTAATTGCTGAGGCTCAGAACATCTTAAAGGATAATTCCGAATTTAATGGCGCTAATATAATTGAAGATCTCGAAAAAGGCTTTTCGGGGATTTCATCTTCGCTTAATAAAAGTTCTGAGATAAGAGGAGAATTGACTAACTCAATGCAATCGGCTAATAATACCATTAGAAACCTTTCAGAGTATATTGATGAGATTGATGAAATAGGCTCTGAAATTGAATTAATTGCATTGAATTCTAGTGTTAAAGCTGCTCATACAGGATCTGAAGGTGCTGCTCTTGGTGTTTTGGCCGAATCAATTCAAAGATTGTCTTCTGAATCTAAAGACACAACGAAGTCTGTATCACAGAACCTTAGGAAAATCTCAAGCGTCTCGGAAAGTTTATACAAAAGCATCGACCAGAATGCAGCAGAAAAAAATTCAAGAGAACTGGCTCATATTCATAATGAAATTTCGGCTCAGCTTGAAAGTCTATTGTCACTAGATAAGGAGACCTTTGACAAACTTTCGGTAATTAGTAGCTCTTTTGAAGACCTTAATAAGGATATTAGTGATTCAATTTCCAAGATCAATGTCCACAACACAACTGGTGAAATTATAGAACAGATATCAAAGAACCTTGATGAAATTACAAATTTTATAAGCATGAATATTGATCCGGAACTCCTTAATAAACCCGAAGATATGCAGGAATTGACTTCAAAGTATACAATGAACAGTGAAAGAAATATACATTTGAGTTTCCTTAAGTCAAAAAATGCTGGAAATATAACTGAAAAGAGCTCTTCCGATGAAAGTATTGATGAAAACAGTGATGATCTTGGTGATAATGTTGAGCTGTTTTAGGTTAAAACCTCTTTTATCAAAAAACCATTGGTGAAACTATTCTTTGAAAATTAAACGATATATAAATCAAAATAACAATTGAAAAGAAATGAATCTTATAATTGATGAAACCGGAAAAAATGCAGTCCTTAATCTTGACGGAAATTTAACTATAGAAAGGATCGCTGAAATAAAAGAAAACTTTATGCAAGCTTTGAAGCTTGTTGATAAACTTGTAATTGACCACTCCCGGGCAGCAGAGTTTGATTTCACATATCTGCAATTGCTTATCTCTGCCCATAGAACATTCCAAGGCATTGGAAAGGAGTTCTCTTTAGCAAGCTCAAACCTTCCCGGTTTCTTAAATATTATTAAGGCTTCAGGTTTCCCTGAACCGGATTTTTGTTCAATTCAGGAAATACACAGAGGATAAAATGGCAAAAAAAATAATGACTGTTGATGATTCAGCCAGTGTTCGCCAAATGGTGAGCTTTACACTCCGCGAGGCCGGCTATGAAGTAATTGAAGCTTCAGATGGCAAAGATGCCTTGGATAAATTAGCCTTTAATACTGTGAATATGATCATTACAGACCTTAAT
>JAUZPB010000061.1 GCA_030706145.1 Bacteroidota bacterium | reverse complement strand
GAAATAAAAACAGAGCAGCAGGCTTTTATTCATGTCGATGGAGAAGTAATTTCCGATAAGGCAACAAATATAAAATTTATTGTAAATCCCAAATCATTAAAATTTCTTGTTAATGAATCGTCTCTGTAAATTGTTAAGCTATAGAAGCGAATAAGCAATAGAAACAATTTAATTTTGAAATTAAGATCAACTTCTAAGAAGCCAAAATAATCTTACCTAAAAAAATATATAGCCAACAAAGAAGCCAACCATAATCAGAAAAAAGAGCACAAAAACAAAAGGAGAGAGTAATTGGCAGATAGTAATTTGTTTAATCAAGTCTTTGCGAGTATTCGTAGATGCCTTTTTTACACACATTGCGTAGTTTACATAATATACATTATCGGACAAAGCAAAGTCTGGAAAACCGCTTAAGTGATTTCTGTCTATCAGCTCTTTGTTTAACTATATCTTTTCCTTGTCCCAGGTACTCTTTAAGCATATTTATAGAACCCTTCTCCTGTTTTCCTTCCTAATTTCTTTGCTGCTACCATTTTCTTTAACAATGGACAAGGACGGTATTTGCTGTCGTTAAACCCATTATAGAGTACTTCCATTATTGCTAGACAAACATCCAGCCCAATGAAATCTGCTAGTGTAAGCGGCCCCATCGGATGGTTCATACCAAGCTTCATTACTGTATCTATGTCTTCTTTAGACGCTACACCTTCCATTAAAGCATAAATGGCTTCGTTTATCATCGGCATTAGTATACGGTTAGAAACAAATCCTGGATAATCGAATACTTCTACCGGAGTTTTATCAATCTTAATGGCCAGATCTTTTACCATATTAAATGTTTCATCAGAAGTCGAATAACCTCTTATAATTTCAACAAGTTTCATAACCGGCACGGGATTCATGAAATGCATGCCAATGAATCTATCAGGCCGACTATAAGAAGCCAATTCTGTTATTGATATTGAGGATGTATTTGTCGCAAAAATAGATTCTTTCTTAACTCTGGCTTCTAAGCTATTGAATAATCTGCCCTTTGCTTCTTTATTTTCATAAATTGCTTCAATAACTAAATCGCAGTCTGCAGGAATGTTTTCAATCCCTTCGAGAGTCCTAATTTTATCAATTGCAGATAATTTCTGATCTAATGTGATAATCCCTTTCTTTTCCTGGCGGTCAAGATTATTTCTTATTACTTCAGTGGCTTTATCTAAAAATTCCTTTTTGATGTCACTTAATATTACATCAAATCCGTTTAAGGCAAATACATGAGCAATTCCGTTACCCATTGTACCTGCGCCAATAACAGCGATTTTTTTCATTAGGAAGATTCCGAAATTGTTTTGAAGGAAAAAGGTTTATCGAACAGATTATGTATTAAGATAAGAATCGTCGGTGATTAAAGCAATTTGACATAAGAATTTACTTCCGTAAAGGAATTCTTTTAAGACAAAAATATCCGATTAAGGTAAACGGATTAGAAAGAGCAAGAATTGAAATAAATAGACTAGACTTGCTCTGGTTCCTTAACTTTTCCCTGCTCTTTTACTTGTTCGGTTTCAACTATCTGCTGTTCCGGATTAGAAGCCTGAAGCTCTTCAATCAATGAAGCATCTTTATGTTCAAATGAAAGGCAGCATTTCAATTTCCCGCACGGACCGCTTAATTTCGAGAAACTAGAAGCCAGGTTCTGTTCCGAGGCTAGTTGTGTAGTTATTTTTTTAAAATTATTGAGAAACTTCGAACAACAAAATTCCCTTCCGCACGTTCCTAATCCACCTATTCGTTTGGCTTCATCTCGAACGCCAATTTGTCTTAGTTCAATACGTGTTCTGAAACATCCGGCCAAGTCCTTGGCTAATTCACGGAAGTCTACCCTGCCATCAGCTGTATAAAAGAAATAAAGTTTATTTCGATCGAACTGATAATGAATATCGACAAGCTTCATATTCAGGTTGTATTTTTGAGCTTTAGCCCTGAAGAGTTCATGTGCCTTCTTTTCTTCTGCAAGGTTCTTTTCAACAATAAGAAGATCATCTTCTGTAACTTTTCTTAAAAGCACAGGAAGTGGTTCTCCGCAAAGTCCGAGTCTCTGTCTTTTAATACTAACAAGTTGGTTTGTCTCAATGACAGTTGCGACTTCTGTCATGTCATCAAGATTTACGATTATGATGTCATCAAGATTTATTTGGTCTTTTAGGTCATCATTAACTACACAATAAAATGTTCCAAGAATACCCTTTGTAGATGCTTCGATGATAGTTCGATCATCCTTAGGTGTATTTAATGATAGCTCAGCCCCACAAACCATACATCCATTTGCCGGCGGGTACAAAGATAAGTTTTGAACCAAAATCTCATTATATAAAGGTTTATTCTCAACTGTATTCTGTGTCTTTTTACAACAGCAACTCTCTGCAACTGCATTTATCTCATTGTTATTCACTTTAGATCCTGTTAAATCTTAAAGAAGCTAGTTCAAATATAATGTTAAGTGCCAATATATTCAAGTTTACATTATTATCCACAGCTTGTTCAATATTGCTTAGATTTACAACAATGTTATTTATATCAATGTTGGAAAACTTCAAGTTGAACTTTTCCACAGTCTCAGAATCTTCCCAAAAGAAATAATCCTGAATCTGATGCTTGTTTTTCTGGACATCAACGAACCAGAAAATGATCAGCTGAATAACAAGCTTTAAGCTCTGTCCAGAGCTATCCGAAATAAGAGGCTGAATCTCTTTATAGGCAGAATGGAACTTAGAAGCTATAGAGTAACGCAGAATATTAATTACTTTGCCCTTAAAGCTATCAAAGTCGTGTTTCAAAAAGTCAAGTGCTTTATAGACCGACCCATTTGAAAACAAAGCTAGCGACTTTGAAGTATCTTCGTCAATTGAGAAATTTCTTGTTAAAATGGAAATAATATCTTCAGTGCTTAAAGGCTCGAAATTAACAGACCAGCATCTTGAAATGATAGTATCCAGCAAGAGATTTCTGTTACTAGTTAAAAGAATGAAAATTGCACCTTCTGGTGGTTCCTCAAGGTTCTTTAATAATGCATTCTGTGCTTCATCATTCATAAGGTGTGCCTCAGAGATGAGAATTATCCTGTATTTGACTTCGTCAAAGTTCATTGAAAGGAACTTTCTAATCTCTCTTATGCTGCTTATTTTAATATTATTTGCATTTTCGAGGCATATATGGTAATAAGGGTTACTGATCTTTTTGTCAGTTTCCTCTTTTAGAAGGTCAAGTTGTTCTTTGCTTAGCTTTTCGAGTGAAGTATTGTCACTAGTTTCATTCTTTCCTCTGGGAAGAGGCATAATAAACTTTAGATAAGGCTCAGAATGGTGAGCTATCTTAAGAGCAACATTCTCAGAGTTAACATTATCTGTAGGATTAGAATTAAGAGCCTGGGCAAATCTAATAGCAGTCAGATATTTTCCGACTCCTTCAGGTCCGGAAAATAAAAATGCATGAGGGATTCGATTAGAAGCAATTATCCTCTGAAGTAATTCCTTTGTGTGTTGTTGTCCGAAAATTCCTGTCCAAATATCATTATTCATATTAGGCAATAAAAGGCGCAAATGCGCCCTTTACATTATTTCATCATCATCATTATAAAAGAAATCCTCTTCGCTAGGATAATCGGGCCAAATGTCTTCAATAGATTCATAAGGCTCTTCCGAATCCTCTAATTCCTGAAGGTTTTCAACTACCTCAAGAGGTGCTCCGATTCTTTCTGCGTAATCAATTAATTCTTCTTTTGTTGCTGGCCATGGTGCATCATCTAGGTAAGAAGCAAGTTCCACTGTCCATATCATATTTTATACTCCTTCAGAAGTTTTATTTTTTGCACTTAATTCAAATAATTCCAGGTCATCAAACATAAATCCAGCAGGATCAAGGGCAATTCCGTCATGATGCACTTCGTAATGAAGATGCGGTCCGGTCGATAAACCAGTGTTTCCCGTCCTCCCAATCATTTGTCCCCTCTTTATGTTTTGCCCTACTTTTACATCAGCTTCAGACAAATGTCCATAAACTGTTCTATAACCAAATCCATGATCAATTTCAATACATAGTCCATAACCGCCTTTTTCACCGACAAAACTAATGACTCCCCTTCCAGGTGCAACAACAGGAGTTCCTACCTCTGCAACTATATCTATACCATCGTGCATTCTGACAACATTAAGAATGGGATGAAGCCTCATTCCAAAGCCATGCTCTGTTACAACTCCTGCAGCAGGTTTGATTGCAGGTATAGATTCATAAAGAAGCCGGTTATTCTTTAATTTTGAAGAAATCTCAAAATAATTTGTTTTTTCAAAAGCAATTTTATTCTGGACTGCGTCGACAAAATTTGTAAGTTCATCAAAATTTAGTTTCGATGAATGCTTAGACAAATTGAAATAATTGTCAAAGACTCCACCACCAGTACCAAACTTTCTATCTACCTGATCTACCGGTGGCAGATCGGCAGCTAGCCTTAAATCATTATTAGCTTTTGAAAGACTATCAACCTGATTATTCAGTTTTCCATATAGCTTAATTAATTCTTTGACCTTACCTGTTAGTTCTTTATTCTCATTTTCTAAAGAAGAAACTTCACTACCAGAGCTTAAAAGTGCACTAATAAGAAAGTAACTTCCAAAAAGTAAAGAAGAAACCAGTAAAACCATTGAAATAAATAAAGCTAGAAATTTCTTGGGAAAACTCTTTATCTCAACGAGTTTTAGTCTTGTTTTAGAGAAATAGTAAAAACTGTTCATAGATGGTTGCGAAATTATCAAAATAAGTCATATATGTCAAGAAAAATTTAATTTTACACCATCTTAAAAACAGTGTTCGATGGCTTTATTATCTTCTTATTCCCCCTGCAACAATGACTATTTGACATAAAAAATCATTTAATTATAAAAATTAGAAATTCACCTGAAAAAATCAAATTACAATTATGGGGCTAATTTACCGTGGAAGGAGTATTTTAGCGGGAAATATTAAATCAAAGAGGAAAGTTCAAATGCAGGTTTGCAAAAACAATTGTCACCTGGCCTTAAACTTTCCTTAGAATTTAATTATTCAAAATCGTGTTCGAAATAATCGACAAAACGTTTATCTTCCATATTTAGATTTGATAATCTATCTTCTAGTCTCTTTTGGAGTACTTTGGCAGAATCATAGCCATAGTGTTTCAAAAGATAGTTGAGGCTTATTACTTCAGAGATTACGGTTATATTTTTGCCAGGTAATATCGGAAGTTTTATATAAGGTACCTCAATATCCAGAAGATTGAAGTAGGCTTCATCCAGACCTGTACGTGTATAGTAGGAATTATCATCCCAAATTTCCAATTCCACTATTATTTCGAGTCTCTTTTGGAATCTAATTGCTCTTACACCAAACATACTTTTAACATCAATTATTCCGATTCCTCTTACTTCCATAAAATGCTTTACAAGTTCAGTCCCGGCACCCATAAGTATGTTTTCGCCCTTTTTAGTTACAATTATTACATCATCAGCAACAAGCCTATGCCCTCTTTCGACCAGATCCAATGCCACTTCGCTCTTACCTATGCCAGATTTGCCGACGAAGAGTATACCTACTCCGTATACGTCAACAAATGAGCCATGTACAGAAATCCTTGGGGCGAACTGATCATCAAGGAAATCGCTAACAAGATAGCTCAATTTAGTTGTAGAGAAAGTGGATCCCAAAAGGGGGATATGAAACTCATTTGCCAGTTCTATCATTTCCGGAAAAGGGACATTCCCATCGGTTAAGATAATACAGGGAATGCTAAACTGAAAAATTCTTCTTAAAGTCTCAATGCGTGCGCTTTTATCTAATTGATGCAAATATTTATTTTCTGTATTACCAAATATTTGTACTCGTGTATAGGAGAACAATTCAACAAACCCGGCCAGTGCAAGGCCGGGTCTGTGAAGGTTCTGATCGAAAATCTTCCGGTTAAAGCCGGATTCATCAGTAAAAAGAGTCAGTTTAAATCGATCTTTTACATTTTTAATAAAGAAATCTACCGTAATACTTTCTTTTTTTACTATATTTTTTTCATCCAATTTCATTTTCTTCCGAACTCTCTTCCTGTATTTCTTCTATGTCCACATCTGTTCTTTTTGTATCTATTCTTTTGGTTTTAACCCTAGTTAGCTGTTTTTCAATCTTCTGGATTGCTATGGCAACTGATTTCTCAAAGTCATCTGAGGATTCCTTTGCAGTGCAAACACGTCCAGGGATCTGTAGAACAATTTCAGCGATCTTTGTACTATCTTTAACATTCTCGTAGCTTAGAACTACATCTACGCTTTTTATATCATAATTTAATTTTTCCAAAGAACCAAGTTCAGCATGAATAAAATCCTTCAATGATTCTTTAGCTTTAAATTTTCTTGACGTGATTTGAATGTTCATAATTGCTCCTTTTTAGATTTTGGATGAGCTAATTTGTGAATTTGCTTTAACCTTTCAACGCTGACGTGTGTATAGATCTGAGTAGTCGACAAACTTTCATGACCAAGAATTTC
The DNA here is from genome assembly GCA_030706145.1 of Bacteroidota bacterium. GTDB lineage: Bacteria > Bacteroidota > Ignavibacteria > Ignavibacteriales > SURF-24 > JAUZPB01. Next base: position 19,101 of record JAUZPB010000061.1, on the reverse strand, counting down.
TTTAACCGCCAGCAGATCGGCACCTTTGTCTAACATATGTGTAGCCGCAGTATGCCTTAGAACATGTGGACTTTTTTTCTTTAAATCAGTTTTCCGTGAAAGATATTCATTAACAATTCTGTATACTAAACGCGGATAAATTCTCCTCCCTTTTTGTGTCACAAATACAGGGCTATTGTATTCAAGTTTACCTCTTGAATCAAGATATTGTTTCAAGATATTTAATGAAGTTTTCCCTATTGGTACAATTCTCACTTTTGAACCCTTTCCGAATACCCTGATAGTGTAATTATCGGAATCAATATCCTTATAGTTTAGGGCACAGAGCTCTGAAACACGAAGTGCACAGCAATAAAGTATTTCGAAAATTGCTCTATATAATAATTGGTTTGAATCTGAAAGGTCTTCAGAAATTTCTTCAAGTGCATCGAAAGGAACTACTTCCGGTAATCTTCTGGTGAGTTTAGGGTTAGAAATATCATGGGCCGGATTAGACTCAATAATGCCAGTAAAGACAGCATAAGCAAAAAGACTTCTGATAGCAGATAATTTGCGGGAAATAGTACTAGAGCGCGAATCATTCTGGCTCTGCTTGATGGCAAAGGAACGAATTAGTTTTTCAGATATTTCTTTAATATCTATTTTTTTCTTTTCTGTGCAGAAATCAGCAAATTGTTCCAGATCCTTTTTGTAGGATTTTAATGTATTCTTAGATGATCTTTTTACTTTATAAAGATCATCTAAGAAATCATTTATAACATTTTGCAGAAGCATAAAACATCCGTTTTAATTGAACTTACTGAAAGTTCATTCTTCTTCTTTAGCAGATACTTCTGGAATAACTTCCTCACCACATACAGGACACTTAAAGTATTCGCCCTTCTTGGCGCTATATCTTTTTTCCAAATAATCTGAATCTTTATTAGGACAAGCCATACTGATTGGTCTATACCAAGCTACAAAATCACAATCTGGGTAACGGCTGCAGCCAAAGAAAGTTTTCCCCTTTCTGGATTGTCTTTCAATTACATCCCCTGTCTTGCATTTAGGGCATTTGACACCTGTAGTTATAGGTTTAATATAATCACAGTCGGGGTATTTTTCACAGCCAATGAACTTTCCAAATCTTCCCATTCTATAGACCAGTCTACCGCCACATTTTTCACAGGTATCACCTGTATATTCAGGTTCTTGTGGTTTATCCTGCTGTAGATCTTTCAGAGATTTTATGTTTTTGCATTCCGGGTAGTTACTGCAGGCAAGGAATTTTCCAAATCTTCCCATTTTAATTACCATTTCACTACCGCAAAGGTCACAATAAACCTTCTCAACGTTTTCTTCGACCTTGCTTAAAGCTTCTGTAAAAGGCCCATAAAAGTCATTCAGCACCTTTAGATATTGGCTTTCCCCCTGAGCAATAAGATCGAGTTCATCTTCCATTTTTGCAGTGAAATTTACGTTTAATATTTCAGGGAAGCTTTTTACAAGTATTGTATTAATCTTCTTACCGAGTTCAGTAGGTCTAAGTCTTTTTTCTTCAACAAGGACGTAATTCCTGTCCTGAATTGTACCAACAATTGAAGCATAGGTCGAAGGTCTTCCTATTCCTTTACTTTCAAGCTCCTTAATAAGTGTGCTTTCACTAAATCGTGCAGGGGGTTTAGTGAAATGCTGTGTCTTATGTAAATCCTGGAGATCAACTTTCTGATCTTTTTGCAATCCAAGAGGAATAAGGTCATTTTCGCCTTCATCTTTTGAAGAAAAATCTTCAGATTGTTCTTCGTAGACCTGAAGGAATCCATCAAATTTGATAGCTGTACCAGAGGCCTTAAAAAGAAATTCTTCAGCTTTGACCTCAATTGTTGTAGTTTCAACAATAGCAGAGTTCATCTGAGAAGCTACAAATCTTTTCCAAATTAATTCATAAAGCTTAAGCTGCTTTGGATCAAGAAAAGGTTTTACAAATTCAGGAGTATATTTCATCGATGTTGGTCGAATAGCTTCGTGAGCATCCTGAACGTTTGAACCATTCTTTTTGTCAAATGTTCTTATTTCTTCAGGCAGGTATTTATTACCATATACATCCTGAATATAATTCCTTAGATCAGGCATTATTTCCTGGCTCACTCTTGTTGAATCAGTACGCATATAGGTAATTAAGCCCACAAGACCTTCTTTTCCAAGGTCCACACCTTCATATAGACTTTGAGCAATAGCCATGGTATGGCTAGGTTTAAGGCGAAGATTTTTGGAAGCTTCTGACTGAAGAGAGCTTGTAATAAATGGAGGAGGAGGATTTCTTCTACCTTCTTTTTTTACAACATCAGAAATAACGAACTCATCTTTCTTGCTGATCCTATCGAGAATCTCCTGAGAAGAAGACTCGTTATTCAAAGCTACATTATTTTCTAAGAAAACCTTCCAATCCTCATCGGTCATCACCGGTTTAGGCAGAACGCGAATAGTCTTTCCATCTATTTCTGCCAATTTGGCTCTGAAGGTCTCATTCTTTTCGGTCTTAAATTCTGCCCAGATTGCCCAGTATTCAGTAGGAATAAACTTTTCTATTTCCTCTTCTCTTTCGCAGATAAGCCGTAGAGCAACAGATTGAACACGTCCTGCCGAGAGATTATTATTAGAAGGGTCAATAACAGATTTCCAGAGCAAAGGACTTATTTGATAGCCGATAATTCTATCCATTACTCGTCTAGCTCTTTGAGAAGTCACCAATTTAGAATCAATTTCAAGAGGAGACTTCATAGCCTTTTGAACGGCGTTTTTTGTAATTTCGTTGAAAAGTACGCGTTTAATCTTAGCTTCAGTAATTCCTTCAATTACATCTGCAATATCCTGAGCGATGGCTTCACCCTCGCGGTCAGGGTCAGTTGCAATGAAAACAGTTTTACTCTTGGAGGCTAAAGACTTAATTTTCTTTATTACGTCTCCTTTTCCTCTGATATTGACAAGCTGAGGCTTAAAGTCATTTTCAATTTCCACACCAAGTTTTGTCTTTGGTAAATTCCTTATATGTCCTACAGTTGCTTCTACTAAAAAATCTTTTCCTAAATACTTATTTATAGTCTTCGCTTTTGACGGAGACTCAACTAAAACTAAATTCTTACTCATTTAATGCCCTTTAATTTATAGTATCCGATGTATACAAAAGAAATCTGCTGCCCGGAAGGATACTTTCATCAAAATCAACTAAAGAAAATAAAATTAACCAGTTAATTTCCTCTTTTGATATTCTTTCACTAGGATACAACGAAATTTGTTCCAGTATAGTATCTAAATCCTTAACCTTTAGAAGGCCAACGTTAATTAAATGGATAATATAATTATAATTTTCCGAGCCCAATATATCCTTTTCCTCATCGGTTAAGAATCTGTGGCTTTTTAATTTTTTTCGCTTTTTATTAATATTTAAGCTCGCATTTGCTAATTTTTTATCTAAAATCCAACTAAAGGCAGTACTCACTGTTTGTTTATCAAAATTACTATCCTTGCAAAGTCTATTATTTACTTCCTCAAGAGAATAGTTTTTCCCAAGAGCTTCAAGGATCTCAGCCAGAACTTCAACTATTTTTGCCGTCATAAATAAGAGGTTTATCTTTTATCAAATTTTCTAATACAGTTAAATATTTATTTTCGTTCTTCGTCATTACATTTCTTTCAGGAATTGTATGATCATCAAACCCAACCATATGCAGCAGACCATGAATAATTAATCTAAACAATTCATTATCAACCGTACATCCAAATCTTTTTGAGTTCTCAAGTGCGTCTTCAATTGAGATAAAGATTTCGCCATCCAAATCTTTATTGTCTCCAGAATAATTAAAAGTAATTATATCTGTAGAATAATCGTGATTCAGGTATTGCTTATTGATTTCTTTAATACCTTCTGAATTTAAGAATACAATAGATAAGGATCTAATAGTGATCGCTAATTCAGATTTTAAGCTATTAATTGCACTATGGATCAAAGTTTTATTGATCCTAATTCCCTTTTCGGAATCAATTGTAAGATTCTTTACCAAAATATGTTAATTTCCACGTTAAGAAAAAAATACTACGAAATACATTTCACAAAATCAGGGGATCAATTTAGCTAAAAAAATATTTTTTGCAAAAAAAAACATTTTCAAAATCGATCGCAAGTCCTAATTTGAAAAGCTTCTTATTAACACATCAACTATACATATATACTGACTTAAATGCAAATCAGCAATCAAATTCTAAACCTTCAAATGAAGAAATACAATTAATAAATTTACCGGACCCGGAAATAATTCCGCTTGTCTCTATAAGCATTTCTTTTACCATCTCATCAGAATAATCAGGGTCATAATGAAATAAGATCAGATTTTTTACATCTGCTATCATAGCAAAATATGCAAGAGCGATATTATTTGAATGTCCCCAGCCCAATTTATCAGCAAAGGTCTGCTGGTTATACATACAATCATGGATCAGAAATTCAGATTTATTACAAAATTGAATTATTTCGTTATTAAGATTTATTATTCTATTTTCTTCAGGATCAATACTGAGCCTATGAAATTTAATTTCATTATCTGTCATATAAACCAGTGATTTTCCAGATTCTGTAAGCTTAAAGGATAAAGTATCCTTAGAATGGTTAACCATAGAAGTCTGTATGTTAACCCTGGAAATATCAAAAACTGAATTTTCCTGGATCATATAAAAATTAACTTTTGCCTTAAATATATCGCGCTTTACAGGAAAGAAGAAAGGCTGCATCTGATAATCAATTATATGTTCGACTTTACTGTTTTCATTGACAGAGGCATAAATGTTAATTTCAAACCTTTCATCATAAAAAGGGGCAAAGAATGGTAATCCCTGAATATGATCATAGTGAGTGTGGGAGATCAGAATGTTTATAATTCTATGGTCAAGATTTTCTTTGACGAGGGAATTTCCCAATTCTCTAATACCGGTTCCTGCATCTAGAATAATAGTATCATTATCAGATGTTATCTGAATGCAAGGAGTATTTCCTCCATATTTCAGAGTATTAGAACCTGGAACAGGGATTGAGCCTCTGGTCCCCCAAAATTTTACTTTCATTGAATTTTGTTACTTCCTGGTATTATTCAAAAATGATTTTACAGTAAGCTCTGTGTACTTTTGATATCTAAGAGCGGATTTTTCAAATTCATTCATTTCTTCATCACTCAGGTCTCTAACAACTTTTCCGGGGACTCCTGCTACCAATTTACCATAAGGTACAATGAAACCGGGGCGAATAACTGCTCCAGCGGCAACAAGAGATTTTTCTTCTACTACAGCACCGTCTAAAACAATAGCTCCAATCCCAACTAAACATAAATCCATCAAAGTACATCCGTGTAATTTTACACTGTGGCCAATAGTTACTTTATTCCCAATGTTTAGAGGATATCTGCCATTAGTCACATGCAGCATTGAGCAGTCCTGAACATTGGTCATAGTGCCTATTTTTATATAATGTACATCCCCACGTACAACAGTATTATACCAAACACTTGAATCCTGGCCTATCTTAACATCTCCAATGATCTTTACACCAGGAGCTAAAAAAACAGATTCATGAATTTCAGGATAAAGGTCAGAATAAGGATATAGTCTATCGGAATAATCTAACTGTTGAATTTGGGAGGACTCCAATTCTTTTTTCTCCATGATTTAAGCTCTAAAGTAACGTTACCAATTACTACTTTCATTTTTGCAATAGTAGGCACTGCATGTTCATCATTAGTAAACCAACCTTCGAAGTTGCCTGTTAGTCCAAAAATGCTGACAAAGTCGGCATATCCATCCAGGTGGCAGCAAGGGATATCATAATCAACAGCACCAATGGATATTTTATCTATTGTATCATAAAAATTTATTTTTGTTGAAACAAATTTCTCAGTAATAAAACAAGGCACGCCCACACTTTTTTTTATCCCGGTATTAAGTCTAGCGTAATAAAAAAGTGATAAACCATCCTGGCAATAATTATTTACTTCAGTTGTTGAATCAGTCCATATCTGATAGGGTTTGTATTTCCCTTTTTTTATATGGACAGTCTTATTTGTATAATCGAAAAAATACTCTGTAAATTTAACATAATCCTTTTCTCTTTCGGTATGTCTGAAGTAATTTGAGAACTCGCCGGAATTAAAATCGCTTTCATAGATCTGATGAAGATCAACAAAGGGAATACCGGAATAAGAATCAATATATGCCCTGGTTTTATAAAAAACACTTTCATTTTTCTCTTTTCTTTCCAGTATCTGGAGTTTTACTTCTCCAAGCTTGAAAAGCCCATACTTGACAACATAGGTAATTTCCTCTCCAACGTGCATTTCTCTTGGTAATTGGAAGTTTCTTGCCTCCTTTATTCCGAGAAGTTCAGGTGAAGTGCTGAAACCTGAAAAGTAGACAAATAAAATCGAGAAAAGGAACTTTTCCAGTGTTTTCATTTCCCAGTGTTTTGATTTGAATATATATTAAAGTTTAGCTAGTTTTTCGGCTTCCCTAAATTCTTTAACAGCTTTCATAAACTGGTTGTCAACTCCCAGTAAAACCTGGTACCAACCTTCATTTTTCCAAATATCCCGTGCTATATAAGCCTTAAGCTGAGTCTTTATGAATTGTTTATCCTTTTCATAATCTTTCTTAATAAAGGCGACTTTCTTATCAATAGCAAAGCTTGTAAAACGGTTAAGATCGCTTTCTGGAAATTGATAGTTGCGAACAAATTCCGCAAGGTTATTTCCATATTTTCTTTTTATTTCACTTGAATGACGGTCCATATAAGACAAAATATATAAATAAAACAGGTTTGCCCTTCTTAGTGCGATCGAATATGACGAAAGTTTAGTAGAACTTACAAAATAATCTGGAGTGATACCACCTCCGCCATAAACTTTGCGCCCGCCTTTGGTCTTAAAAACAGGTTTATTTGGATCTTTTTCAAAACTATGGTCCATGTTTACCGTATCGCTTTCAACCCGGCTATTGACGTCTAAGTAATAAGATTTTTTATCTTTGTAACTTCTTTGAATAAGCCTTCCTGAAGGAGTATAATACCTTGAGACAGTAAGCCTAAGGGCTGAATTATCCGGAAGCATATATTGTCTTTGAACGAGGCCTTTTCCAAAGGAAGTTTCTCCAACTATCAAGCCTCTATCCCAATCCTGTATTGCTCCAGAAACAATTTCACTTGCCGAGGCGCTTCCAGAGTTAATAAGGACAATAAGAGGGACCTTTTCGTAATTATAGTATTTAGAGGCGTGATATTCTTCATCAAATTCAGATTTTCTTCCTTTTGTATATACGATCATTTTATTTCCATCAATAAAAAGATCAGCAACCTGAACTGCCTGATTTAAGTAACCACCCGGGTTATTCCTTAAGTCAAGTACCAGGCGTTTCATTCCTTTTTTCTGCAGATCATTAAGTGCAGAGATCATCTCATCAGTTGTAGTTTCTGAAAACCTGGAAAGGCTAAGATAGCCAGTTTCATTGTCGTACATAAAATGAGTATCAACACTATAAAGAGGAATTTTATCTCTTACAATTACATAATCATTTATGCCTCTAATACCAGGGCGATAAACAGATACAGTAACTTTGGATCCGGCAGGACCTCTTAATTTACTTCTTACCTGGTCATTAGTAATACCCACAGCACTTTTGTTATCAATTTTTACGATCCTATCGCCAGCCATAATTCCTAATGCCTCGCTAGGACCACCGGTGATGGCTGAAACAACAGTTAAAGTATCATTAACAACCTGAAACTCAATTCCAACTCCTTCAAAATTACCTCTGAACTGTTCTTCAACGCCTTCCATCTGTTTAGCTGGAATATAAACAGAATGAGGGTCAAGAGAATCAAGCATTCCTGTAATTGCTGCTTCAATGAGTTTTTGTGAATCTACGTTGTCTACATAGTTCTTATCTGTAAAAGTAAGTACTTGTTCAAACTTTCTTAGGCTTTCCCTTAAATTATCGCTCGAAATTACCTTCTGGTACTCAATTCCGAGTAGAATCCCAACAGTAAGAATTGCAATTGAAAAAAATGGGATCTTGAATCTATTTATCATATGAAAAAACTCCGACTTTATCATTTTCTCTATAACTAACTTATAACCTTAAATTCAGAAGTGCAAAAGCAGCAACATAATTGCCTGGAGAATTCCCGAAATCACTATTTTCGAAAACTAGTTTTCCAGAGACAAAATAATTCCTTATTGGCTCAAAAACAGCTGAAAAAGCAATACTTCTCAAATATTCATGCACTCCATCAAGGAAAAAAACACTTTCCTGGTCAAAGGGCCTATGTCCAACATTAGGATCACCACCAAAGTTCTTAACTATTGTTCCCTGCTCATTTACCTGATTTGCCCCATGGATAGAATATGTAAGATCAAGGTTAATTCCAAGCCGATAATATGGATGATAACTTAATCCCAGGTAAAACAGTTCACTATTTGGCTTAATTGGTGATACTAAGCTATACCCCAAATTTGAATAATTATTATCAAAAATCCTGTGAGTATACACAAAAGGTTCAATTCTTAAATACTGGAATTTCAGATCAATTGGAGCAATATCATATAAATTTGATGAAAACAGATAGAAATTATATGCAAGTTGATTACCATACCATCCTGAACCAATTTTCCCAAAATCAATATCATCTATCAAAACTGAGCCAAATAACTTTAATCCCTGAATAGAGTTATTTGAAAAATCAAAAAAGAGGAAAGAATTATCCCTATCCTGATTAGCATGTTCAGTTCCTTTGTAAAAGTTAAAGGGGTTCAAATAAGAAAGATCAATGGGTCTGTTTGCATAAACAATCATTTCCCCAATGCCCAGGGTAAAATCTTTTGAAAAATTAAAACCAAGGCGGTGATACCCAATATATTTGCTATCGACTGAATTAATTTCCCCTTGAATTGAGTCTGATCTAACGGAACTTTGCCCTAGTAATTTACCATGGAAATAAGAAAAACTAAAAATTTTATAATTAAAATCAAATGATACATAGTCAAATTGTGGTGTATTTACATCCAAAATAGTTTTATACTGACCATAGCCAATTTGCTTATAATCCCTTCCAATCTTAAACTTAATCAAATCATAATCTAGTGTGAAGTATCCCTCTGTATTGTCAAAATAATCTGTAGCTGTAACTTCATTTGGATTTGCATTAAACTTATAGTTGAACTTAAGTTCGTTAATTGAGCGTGAAATAGACCTTTGTCCCCAAAATCTGCCATTGGTAGCTTTCATATAGTAACCAAATTTGTTCAAAATGGTTCCTCGAATAGTGCCGCCCCATCTTGTAAAAGCTGCTGATTTAGTTAGCTTTGAATCGTTATCCCTGTTTAATATACTTTCCATATCACCTGTCACGTTAATGAAAAGCGTAAATTTTGAGGAATCTACTATTTTATAAAAATATTTCTCCTTAGGAGAAAAGAAGTTATAGTCCGGCGAGCCCAAAACAGAAGTAGCGTTATTCTGTGTGCCATAGAGTTCTAATTCAAATTCGGATCTATAATCCTCAAGTATCTGCTTATCTACTTTATTTAACTCAGAATAGTGTTCTTTTAGCTGTTTAAGAAATTCAGAGATCTTTGCCCTGGTTTGTGGTCTTTCGAAGCTATTATAATTAGAAATAAATCCCTTGGCATCCATTCTTTGAAGAAAATCATAAACAGAATGGTTATAGGGAACATACTCAGCCTGAGGGAAAACATAGGCTGTTGTAATTAGAAAAAGAATGGTCAACAGTCGAAATTTCATCTTATTTGCTCCCATTCCTGGTCCATTGATCTTTTTTTGAAGATTACATAATAGGCATTAATAAACCAGGATTTACATACATTTAAATATCCATATTTTCTATACCTGCGAGGTGATTCATAGACGCACAAATCCCTTGCGTAGAGTATTTCCCCTTTTTTTCTTACTCTCTTAAAAAGGTCAAAATCCTCGCCAGCTGCAAGTTTAGTATTATATCCATTAAAGTCCTGGAAAACCTTTTTTCTTATAATCTGGCATTCGCCGCGGCCCATTCCAACTCCAAAGACATTAAGAAGATAGAAATAAGTATTCAGCAGTTTGTGGAAAATCTTGTCTTTCCAAATTTCTTCCTCTGGGAATATTTTGACGTCGCATGTCATAGCAAGAAAATGACTTTTTTCAAATCTGTCATTTAGTATCTGAAAGAAAGCGGAAACATCATTAAATAATACGTCTGCGCCTAAAAAGATTAGAATATCCCCTTTTGCCTCGTTTACTCCAAGGTTTCTGCCTTCAGCAATATTTTGACGTCTATTTTCACAGTGAAGGACGACTTTGTCTGCATATTCTTCTGCAATTTGAAGGGTTGAATCTGTACTTCCCCCATCTGAAATGATAAGCTCGGCATCATATTTTTCTTTTATTTTGCTAGATCTTATCTGTTCGAGAAGTTTAGGCAGCAGTTTTTCTTCATTTAATGTTGGAATAATGATACTATACTTCAATGGAAATTGCCCTTTTAAGCGTACTGATTAACAGCTTTGATATATGAGTAAATCTTTATCCCCCGGCATAGGGCAGAAAGAGTAATGTTAAGGGCAACTACTTTTAGGCAGTTGCCCTACAAAATACGAAAACAAATCATTTCCAGCGACAGAAAATAGATAAAATTAGATAATTTATTTTTCCGGTTTCATCTGAGGGAACAGAATAACATCTCTAATTGATGGTTGATTTGTCAGCAGCATAACGAGCCTGTCAATTCCCATACCTAGACCAGCTGTTGGAGGCATGCCATATTCAAGTGCGCGGACAAAATCTTCATCTACCTGATGAGCTTCTTCATCACCGGCCTCACGCATTTTAACTTGATCCTGGAATCTCTGATTCTGATCAATTGGATCATTTAACTCGCTAAAAGCATTACAGATTTCTCTTCCAAGGACAAAACCCTCAAACCTTTCGACCAAGCCGGGTTTGTTTCTATGTTTTTTTGCCAATGGAGACATTTCGACTGGATAATCAATAAGAAAAGTCGGTTGAATTAACTTGGGTTGTACAGTAACTTCAAAAAGTTCATCAATTAGTTTACCCTTGCTCTCTCCGGGTTTTGGTTCAATTCCATGTTTGCGCAGACAATCTTTAACTTCGTCGTAACTTGCATTTAGAACATCAAGGCCAGTTGCTTTCTGAATTTCTTCAATCATTGAAACTCTATCCCAAGGTGGATTAAAGTTTATTTTTTTACCTTCAATTTCAAATTCTGTAGATCCAAAGACTTTAGTACAGATATGAGCAACCATTTGTTCAACAAAGGACATCATCCATTCATAATCTTTATAAGCTACATAGAGCTCTATCATAGTAAATTCAGGGTTATGAGTCTTATCCATACCCTCATTTCTGAAGTCCTTTGAGATCTCATAAACGCCGTCAAATCCACCAACGACTAATCTTTTCAAGTATAGTTCGTCAGCAATTCTCATATAAAGAGGAATGTTAAGGGCATTATGATGAGTAACGAATGGTTTTGCAGAAGCACCACCATACATAGGTTGAAGAATTGGTGTTTCAACTTCCAGATATCCCTGAGCATCAAGGAAGCTTCTCATTGAAGAGATGATCTTGCTTCTTTTAATAAATACATCTTTTATCTCTGGATTGACAATCAAATCAACATACCTTTGACGGTAACGTAATTCTTTATCAGCGAATTGATCAAAAATAACCTTGTTGCCTGACTCATCAATTACTTCTTTTGCAATAGGGATAGGCCTAACTGATTTTGTAAGCAGTTTAAGAGATTTTGCATGAATGGATATTTCACCGGTTTTCGTCTTAAAGACATAGCCTTCAACACCTATAATATCTCCAATATCCATTAACTTGAAAGCATCGTAACTTTCGCCTACGTCATCTTTTTTTAAGTATATTTGGATCCTTCCCTGTTTGTCCTGAATATGAGCAAAGGATGCTTTACCCATTCTTCTAATTGCCATAATCCTTCCGGCAGCACGAACATTTTTAGGGGTCTCTTCCTGATAAGATTCTTTAATATCACGGGAATAGGAGTCTACATCAAAGCTATATTCAAAAGTTTCAATATTCTTTTTCTTAAGTTCCTCCAATTCCTCTAGTCTTCTTTTGATCAGTGTATTTACATCTTCATGTTGAATCTGATTATCCACTATTCCTCCTTATTGTTTTCTTGAAAAATTAGCAAGCCGCAGGCAAACAAGGTCCTGAAGGTTGTCTGCCAATGTTGCTGGCACAATAAAATTATTTACAATTATCGAAAAACATACCGGCTCATTGTCGGCTGTAAAAACATATCCGCACATAGAACGTACACCACCTAAATATCCGGTTTTAGCTCTTACATTATTTTCAGCTTTAGATCTAGTCATCCGCAAAGCAAGGCTACCATCAACTCCTGCTATGGGAAGGGTTTGGTAAAATGTCGGAAATATATTGTGCCTGTATATATAATTCAAAAGATCTGCTATCTGTCTGGGGGTTACCAAATTCAGACGAGACAAACCTGAGCCATCGGCAATTATCATATTTTCTGAATTGATACCTATTTCCCTAAGAAGCTTTTTTATTGCTTTTACTCCATTATCAACACTTCCAAAACCATATTTTTCCAGGCCAATAGTCTTTAGCAACTGTTCAGCATAAAAGTTATAGCTGTTCTTATTGGTAACTTTAATAATTTCAGATAAAGGGACAGAAAGATGAGTTAGAATTTTAGTTAGCTTCGCATAATCGAGTGTTAAATTTTCATCTTCAATATTTGCCGCATACCCTTTTACATTAATTCCTTTTTTCTTCAAAACATCTTTCAAAACAATCAATGAATACTGCGTAGGGTTTGTTACTGTTGCATAAGTTTTAATCTCATCGGAATCGATGCTGATCTTTCCAAATACAGTAATAACGTTAGTCCCTCTGTCTCTGTAAACGTCAATATCAGTAACCGTACCCTTTGGAGCAGTCACTACTTTATTTATGATAGTTACATATCTTGTATCTGGTAAAATGGAAATATATGCATTCTTACCTATATCAGAAGGGCGGACAATAATGTCAACGCAGTTCTCATTAAAGCTAATTGCACTTGTAGGGGCTGAGTACCAGTAACTTTCATAATCACAGGCCCAGCCTGCACCATATCCATTTTCTTCAAAATCTTTATCATCACCAATAATATTACCAGTAATCTCTTCGATACCGCGGGCAATTAATGTATCGGCCCAATCATTATATACTTTATAAATATCTTCAGAATTAAATCTTTCGGAGTTTGTAGGATCTCCTGTCCCCTGCAGAATCAAATCTCCCTTCAAGATTGATCCTTCTATTGAGCCATTTATATAAAGGTTAGTTTTATATCTATAATTTCGTCCAAGTAGAAGCATACCTGCAGAGGTAGTAAAAAGTTTCATATTGCTGGCAGGAATAAAAAACTTATCCTCATTTCTTTTATACAGGTACTCCCCGGTTTCAAGGGACTTAATAACGACGCCCCAGTTGGAACTGCTAAAATTTGGGTCGTTAAAGATATCCTCAATCTGCTGCCAAAATTCTGCAACACGAGATGAACTGAACTTTGTAGCACTTGTTTGTGGTTGTTGAATATTTTGAGCTTCAATATTGTTCAGCCCACAAAGAAAAAGGGAAACAAAAAACAGGGTTTTTTTAGTGAGCATATTTTTTATAAATTGAATTTATTTCTTCCTTCGTAAGATGTCTATAAGCTCCAATTGGTAAATCTTCCAGTTTAATTCCACCATAGCTCATTCTCATAAGCTCCATGACATTATAGCCCAATGCTTTGAACATATTTTTTACAAAATGATTTCTGCCTTCAACAGTAGAAATATTAACTACATTTGCTCTTTTAGTTGGATAGACAGTTTCAAATCTTCCCTTTTTGTCTTCGACAATAATTCCCTTAAGGAGTCTTTCTTTATCTTTTAGAGAAAGAGGTTTGCTGAGAGTGACTTTGTAAATCCTTGGTACCTTATTGTCCGGATGTAAAAGGAGATTTGAGAAGTCACCATCATTAGTTAAAATAAGGACTCCAGTAGTATCATAATCAAGTCTGCCAACAGGGAAAATCTTAACTTTTGTGCGAATTAGGTCTAAAACAGTTTTCCTGTTTTTTTCATCATTTGTTGTAGTAACAAATCCTCTTGGTTTATTTAGCAGATAGTAAACCTTTTCATCCTGTCTTAGGATTTCCCCATCAAGCCTGATTATATCAGAAAGAGGATCAACTTTAACGGCAAGCTGAGAAACGATTTCATCATTAAGAGAAACTCTTCCCTGAAGAATAAGTTCTTCGACTTTTCTTCTTGAAGCGACTCCACATTCAGACAAATATTTATTCAATCGAATCTGCATTATCATCCTCCTTAACGTCATTTTCTAAATTTTCTTCAATACCATTCATTAAGATCTTTTGTTTTTGCTCAATAAAATCCTCATCTTTCATTATTTCTTCAATTTCTCTTGGTTTTGGAAGGTCAGACAAATTAAAAAGACCAAAATACCTAAGAAATTCTTCAGTTGTGCCATAAAGAAGAGGTCTGCCAACACTATCGGAACGTCCTGAAATAGTGATCAGGTTCTTTTCTAGAAGCATATTAAGAATATAGTCGGAATTAACACCTCTAATGGCTTCAAGCTCTGGTTTAGTAATTGGTTGTTTGTAAGCAATTATTGCAAGAGTCTCAAGTGCAGCCTGGCTTAATCTTCTTTTACTCTTTTCGGTTGAAAGAAATCCGACATATTTGCCAACTTCAGGTTTTGTAGCAAAGACATAGCCATGTGCAATTTTCATAATGTTAATTGACATATCCTGAGCATTATACTTTTCATTAAGCTCATTGATGCAATTATCAATGTCCTCAGTAGAAAGAGAGATATCCTCTCCATCAATTTCTTTTATTGCCTTTAATATTTCGGCGGCCGAGATAGATTCATCGGAAGCAAAAATTAAGGCTTCTATTACAGAATTATATACTTTATCCATTATTTAAACTATAAACTACGAAGTCATTAAAATTTGCTGATTCACGCAAGCCGATTTTACCCATCTTTATCATTTCCAGAAGTGCAATAAATGTCACAATAATTCTGATCTTTTCGTCCATACCTGTAACAACGGTTAAGAAAGCGACCTCCTTTTTCTCATTTACCAAAGCAGTAATCATATTTATCTGTTCTTCAATAGTAACCGGGATCTTCTTAATTTCATGAACGATCTCTTTGGGCTTATCTAAAAGAGCATTCTTAAATGCTTTCATCAAGTCATAAAGAGTAATATTTTTTAAGAGAACACCAAATTCAGAAGGAGCAACTTTATAGTCCTCAGAATAATTACCTCTGTAGCTTAGCTTTCTTTGACTTGATTCAAAGAAAGCCAGTTCTTCAGACATTTCTTTATATCTTTTATATTCCAAAAGAGCCTTAATAAGGTCTGCCCTTGGGTCGATTTCATCACCTTTTTCATCAACTTCTTTAGGCAAAAGCATTCTAACTTTTATCTGCATCAAAGTTGTAGCCATTAGGATAAAATCACCTGCAACTTCAAGATCAAGAGATTTTATCAGGTTCATATATTCGAAAAAATCCTTTGTGATCTTAGAGATCGGAATATCGTAAATATTTAATTCATCCCTCTTAATAAAAAAAAGGAGAAGATCTAAAGGTCCTTCGAATTGTTGTAATCTAATTTTGTACAATTTTATCCTAAAAGCTTTTTCATAGAAGCATTATCCTAAAAGCATTTTCTCGTGAACTTCGCTCATGGTTTTTTCGGCTACAGCTCTACCACGTTTTTCACCATCGATCAAAATATCATTAACGGTATCTAAATTTGCCTCATAATGCTTTCTTTTCTCAAGTATTGGCTCAAGCATTTGATTAATTCTGTTTGCTGCCTTCAGTTTGCAATCTACGCAGCCTAAGGCTCCTGAGCGGCAACCGGTTTCAACTTCGGATACTTCTTCAGCAGGGCTAAATTTCTCATGATACATAAAAACAGCGCATATTTCAGGTCGTCCTGGATCTCCCTTTCTTACCTTAAGAGGATCTGTAACGGCTTTTTTCATTTTAGCTTTTACAACTTCTGGGCCATCTGATAAGAATATTGCATTGTTGAGTGATTTGCTCATTTTAGCAATGCCGTCCAAACCCGGAAGTCTTGCAAACTTAGTTAAAAGTGACTCAGGTTCTGGAAATACTTCACCATATTGAAGGTTAAATTTTCTTGCGATCTCGCGAGTTATTTCAACATGCGGGATCTGATCCTCGCCAACTGGTACAGCTTCACCTTTGTAGAGCATGATATCTGCAGCCTGAAGGACCGGATATCCAAGGTGGCCATAGACTAAACTTTCAATATTTAAGTCTCTTACCTGGTCTTTTAACGTAGGATTTCTTTCCAACCTTGCTGTAGAAATCAGCATTGAAAGCAAAAGAAAAAGTTCTGTATGCTCTTTTATCTTTGATTGTCTGAAAAATGGGCTCTTTTCGGGGTCCAATCCAGCAGCTAGCCAATCAATGACCATATCAATTGTATTCTGTTTAATATGAGAGGTATCCAGACCAGTAGTCAGCATATGATAATCAGCAATAAGATGGAAGCTTTCATATTGATCCTGAAGCTTTATCCAATTTTCGAGCGCCCCAACATAATTACCCAGGTGTAGCTTTCCTGTTGGTCTCATACCGCTCAAAATTCTTTTTTTCTGCATTATTTTCCTAATTTTATAATTTTTTCGAGAAGTAAACTAATAAAAATTTAAGCTTAAAATCTATTAAGAAATTTGATCAATATAAAGCTTATTTTTCATTAAATTCCAGTGGGATCTATGGATGAAATGGCCATTTTCATGTAATCAAAGAGAAGAACAGATATGCGTCCTAAAGATGAAAAGTCCCAAGAAGACAGAGCCCTACTGGAACAAAAATGGTTTCCAGGAGTCCTCGATCTTTCCAACTGAATTACTCATAAAAAGAATGTGAGATGGTTTATAGGGTTTCCACCTCATTTTGAAGTTGACCTCTTCAGGTGTTTTATCTCCTTTTTTATTGTTGCAAACAACACAAGCAGCAACGAGATTCTCCCAGACATCCTCCCCACCTCTGGCCTTTGGGATAACATGATCCACCGTAAGGGGCAGATCTCCCCTACCACAGTAAACACATTTATACTGATCTCGTTTCAGAATGTTCTTCCTGGTTAAAATAACCTTTTTATAGGAAACCGGAACATACCTATTCAATCTTATAACACTAGGCCATGGGAATTGCTTGTAGCGGCTTCTTATGGATTTATGATCCTTATTAGCAACTATTTGGGCCTTTTCAAGGATCATAAGTATAATAGCCTTTTTTACGTTGCAGATTGATAAAGGCTCATAACTCTGATTTAATACTAAAACCTTAGCGTTTAATTTGCCGTTGTTATCTTTGTAGGGTTCGAAGATCCCCTCCTATTTAACCTTTCTATTATTAACTACTAGCATAACTCTGAAAACAATTCTTAAAATAAATACCAATATCATGAAGATCAAAAGATAATAAATCGCTGCAGGAGAAAAGACTTTAAGCCATATCAAAATCATAAGGACAGCAACAATGATTAGAGATGCATAGTTAAAAACATTATAAATCTTCTGGTTCAAATTACATTCCTTTTTTTATTACTCCGCCGGCAAGAAGATACCCCTGCTCATCATACAAAACTACTGACTGTCCGGGAGTAATAGCGCTTTTACCTTCATCAAATTTCAAGTGCAGAGAATTATTATCAGCTGCAATAATTTCAGAAATAGAGCCTTTATCAGCATATCTTATCTTGCTAATAACTCTCTCTCCTACAGATAAGCGCTCTTTACTAACATAATTTATATCTTCAGCAAATAGTTCCTTTTGTAGTAAGTCTTTTTTGTCTCCAATTTCGATAGAGTTTTTTTCATGATCAATTTTTGTTACATAAACCGGTTTACCCAGAGCAATTCCCAAACCCTTTCTTTGCCCAATTGTATAAAATGGAATTCCCTTATGTTTCCCAATTTTTTCTCCGTTATAAAGTATATCACCTTCTGGTATGGTTTGCATAATATCTGGTATTTTTTCTCTCAAAAACCGTTCATAGTTATTATCGGCAACAAAACAAATTTCTTGACTATCGGGCTTCTTTGCAGTCTTTAGACCGAACTCCTCTGCCATAGCACGAACTTCAAGTTTTGTATAATCACCTAAAGGCAACAAAGTCCTACTAAGGCTTTTCTGTGATAAACCCCAAAGCGCATAGGTTTGATCTTTTGAATTATCTTTTGAATTTTTCAGGCAATATCTGTCAGAAACAGAATTATATTCTATTTTTGCATAGTGCCCTGTAGCAACATATTGAGCGTCTATTGCATCAGCTTTCTTTAGCAGCTCTTCCCATTTAATTTTTCTATTACAGATTACGCATGGATTTGGGGTTCGTCCTACGAGGTATTCATCAACAAAGTTGTCTATTACTTCCTCTTCGAAAGCCTTTGTAAAATCGACAGTATAATGTGGAAATCCAAGTGCAGTGGCTACATTTTTAGCATCATAAATTGCATCTAAGGAGCAACATCCGCTTTCATGTTTTGGGGCTCCACCTACTTCCATAAATCCCCAGGTTTTCATAGTAATGCCAATTACATCATAACCTTCACTTTTTAAGATTGCAGCAGCCACAGAAGAATCGACACCTCCACTCATAGCTACAACCACACGCTTATTTTCCATCTAAATTTATCCTAGTTCCGGTCCTAAGACCAATTCCAATTGTCAAGAAAAATCAATTAAAAATCTAATATAATCATTTATATCAGGATATTCCAGATAATAACCAGGTACATTCGGCTCATCTTTTTATAATAATTTAAACTCTCTAAGTTGTTTTATTTCAGTAATTACTGCTTATATTTGATGTGCAAAAATCAACATTTATCACAACCTTTGACTAAGAAGACTAAAAGATGAAAAACAAAATACTACTTCCGATTTTAGCTG
>JAUZPB010000060.1 GCA_030706145.1 Bacteroidota bacterium | reverse complement strand
TATATCTACCGCGCGATGGTGAAATGTGTTCCTGATGCAGGTCTAAAGCTGGAGGACATTCGTTGCACCTGGTCGGGACTTAGGCCGCTTTTATCTGAGGATTTTAAGACGGACAAAATTGGTAAGCTTCTGAATAATGAAAAGTTTCACTGGATAAATAAAAGTAACATTAATCAGAAAAGCAGAGATTATAAAATAATATCTGTTGCTAATGGAATTACTGCTGCTGCAGGCGGAAAATTAACAACCCACAGAAACCTGGCTGAAAAAACAGTCGATTTCATTATCCATAATAGCCTTCATAAGTTCGCTTCTTCTGCCTCTTTAACTGATGTCCTCTCTTTGGAGGATGACCCAATGATGTTAAGTAGGATTGATGATGAGGATTTCTTAACCGATGAGTTAAAAAGCCATCTTTTATCTATGCCCGTCTCAAAAGCTCAGTGGATTATTTCGAGAATGAAATCCTATCCGCAGGAAAGAAAGAAGCTTATGCAGCCTTTTGAATTTGTTCTAGCTGAAGTAAGCTTTTCTGTACTGTTCGAACTGTCTCTTCATCTTGATGACCTTTTAATTAGACGCCTTGGAATTTTTCACAGGGCAGAAGACCAGGGGCTTTCTTGCTGCAAAATGGCTGCTGAACATATGGCACTTCTTTTAAACAGGAATGATGATTGGATTGAATCCGAAACTAGTAGATATAGGAAAAAGGTTTTTGATAGTAGAAGTTGGAGACAGGTATAATTACCAAAAGGTGTTTTTGCAGATCTAATAACCCGCAAAAACACCAATTAAAAATCTAATTCTTCGAAAATGTCAGTGTAAATTCATTGTTATCCTTATCTTTATAAGATAAATTCATAATGCTTCCATTATAAGTATAATTATACGCTGCATATACACTATTGTTATATTCAATCCTAAAGTCATACAGCCCAGTCGCTGTATTTCTTTCTATGACCCATTTACCTGTTACATCATATTTATAATTTTGAGCCAATGCCGGGTAATTCTTAATTGCTGCAGCATCAAATGTTACATTTGAATGCATGGTAGCTGTATTATTCCCTCTAATAGTAAGATTACTATTCCCAAGTGCCTGGGCACCATTTATTTCAAAAGGAGTAGAATTAGTTGTACTTATGTGCTTGAAACCTACAAGTGTAAATGTTCCAGGCTGCAATGTAGGAATGCTGCCTTCCTTTACACTTAATGAAGTGGTCTTTGATGAAGTTTTGCTATTGATGTTTCCTATCCCACCGCTAGTAAATTCGCTTATTATAGTATAATTACCCGGAAAACTAAAAACATACTCATATAAGAAGTCATCGCCAGCCCTATATGCATATTTCCCGGTAGCAATAGTGTCGGTCCCTTTCATTATTACAATTCTTGAGCTTAACTCACTGGCTGCCATACCTATCGGCATCGTGCCGCTCTTACAGTCAGATGCCTCTGTTTTACTCATATTTGTAACGCTAGCCTTAATTGAGACTTTATCATAAATCTGTGGAGAAGAACTGCTGGAAGTAATTGAATTTATCTGCGGTGGAAATATCTCGTCCATAACGGAAGTTATCCCCCCGGTAAAAACAAAAAAACCTACTAATGCAACTGCTAAAAAGCAAAAATATTTTATATTTGTTTTATACATTTTATTTAACCTGCTTAATGTTAAAATCCGAAATTAAATAATAGTCCGCCTGTAAATGAATTGTTCTTGCTGAAATTATAGTCGGCAATCAGATTAACAAAGAGAAGACGAATGTTAACCCCTGCATTTACCCTGCTTTTATTTTCGCCATCCATGTTAAAATTGATGTTTATCCTTTCTTTCCCCGCATCTGTATCAATTGTCTGTGAATAAGAAACATCCATCTTTGAATTTTCAATCATAAATCCTGCATAGGGAGTAAGACCTAACCAATCGAATCCGAAGTTTTTGCTTACATTCAATCCGAAGCTGGCAGTTTTTATATCTAACAGGTCTTCAACTTTGACTTTTTGCATAAAGAAACCAACCGATAAATCAACTGGCAAAGAATAATCAAACCATATAGCAGGATTATGCTGCAAACCTGCACCTATAAAACTGAGTTTGCCAATGTCATCATGTATCTTTATGCTAGGAATAAACCGAACTATTGCCTGTGTTCCATACACTGTCCCTAGCTTTATCTGCGGTGCTGCCGCTGGAAGCATTGGGAAACCGTCCATCACACCTCCAACTCCAAGGTCAATTCGTTGTGATGGAAGCTTAACATGAACTGGGAATGGATATTTTGGATCGCTGACAATAAATTCTTCACTTCCCTGCGGAGCAAATGTAACAAATATGTGATCTGACTTGTGACCTGTTATTGTTGGGCCATATATTGTTACACCGTAGTCTTTCTGTATGATTTGGTCAACTACTTGCGCGCGGACTGCAGTATTATTGATTGAAGTAGTAAGTGTATTGGCTTGATCTCTTGTAAAACGGAATGAACCGCTTGTGGAAAAGTAATCACTATTATCTTTGAAATAAGATCCCATTCCTACAAAACCGATTTCAACATCTATTCCTAGGAATTTTGCCTTAGGGGGAGTTGTGAACCAGCCACCATTTATGTTTGCACCAAAGGTGTTAAATGCAGGTGCTACATATAGGTTGGCTGCTGCACCTGAAAGCTGCTGCAGGCGGTCGTTAAGCGATTGCGAAAATGTAGAGCAAAATGCTAAGACGGATAAAAGAACTATAAGCCTGAGCGATCTGAAGAAAATATGCATTCGACCCTCAACTTTATGTTTGAATTTTTGGTAAGGTTCAACATAGAAAAAGAAAATTCCAAAGGCAAGAAAATTCGATTACCATTGCTATGCCCTAAGTGCCGCTAGTCACAACATTATGTGCGCCATAGAAACTATTGCTAATAATAAAAGATAATTGTATTTCCTTTTGTTTCCCTAGAATGGAAAACAACCTCCTGATAATATGCCTTACTATTTTAGAAAGTTTTTTAATATCTTTGCCAAAGCATAAAGAATGATTAATAGATAAAACAGGATTCCACTTACAAAATGAATTTAATAAGCAAGATCGGCATCGAGTTTAAAGAGAAACTGGCATTAAAATATAGTGCTATTGGACTCTATCATGATAAAAATAAGCCACAGGATGCACTCGAATTAAAAAAACCTGGACAGGGCTGTGTAATGCCTTTCATATTCCAAAGTGCAAAAGGAAAAACTTTTGCCTTTAGCGAAAATACAATGGGATTCCCTTGCTCTGCATTTTACTTCGGATACAAGGACTGGATCTTCCCAGGGATAGAGAACTTTCTTTCATGCGGCCCATTTCCTGGAAGAGAATGCGAAAGGTTTGTGAAGACTCCAGAGCTTACAAAAAAGTATCTTGAAGATATAAAGATGGAAAAGAAAACCGAAGGCTATACTATATTAAAGCCCCTTGAAAGCTTTACTGAAAATGAAATTCCTGAAGTCGTAATCTTCTTTGTTAATGCCGATCAGATCAGCGCACTTGTCTTTCTTGCTTACTATGATGCTCCTGAAAGAGAGGACCGTGTTATTACACGATTCGCCTCAGCCTGTGCTGCAACTGTTATGATGCCGCTTCAGTATGGCTTAAAAGGTGAGGATAAAGCTGTCTGGGGAATGCATGATATTTCTGCTCGCGCAAAATTGCCAAATGATCTTATGACTTTTGCCCTGCCTTTTAATTTTCTTAAGAATATCTATGAAAACATGAATGAAAGTTTTCTTTCAACTCACCAGTGGGATGTAATTCAGCAGAGAATCTTTAAGGGAAATGAGCAGGGGGAATAGTCCTTTTTATATAATCCATGTTTGCGTTATTTTAATATTGTTCTTGATTATAAGTGAATAAACGTTTATTTTAGATGCATGAGAAGTAAAGATGAACACAAGCAGGAAGCAATAATTAGGGCTACAATCAAACTGGTAAATGAGATCGGCTTTGATTATAGCTCTGTTGCAAAGATAGCTAAAGAAGCAAATGTTTCTCCTGCAACAATTTATATTTACTATAAAAACAAAGAGGACCTGCTAGTTTCCACCTATATAGATATTAAACAAAAAATGAGTAGGGCGTTTCTGAAAGATTTCGACGAGTCAAAACCTTTCAGGGATATTTTTGAATGCATGTGGCTTAATGGATTTGAATATGTGGCTAAAAATAGGGAATATTTCCAGTTTGCAGAGCAGTTTTCAAATTCCCCTTATTCCGATCTTGTTGACCATACTCAGTTAGATAAACACTTTGAGCCAATCCTGCGTGTGATAAAAAAAGGAATAGAACAGAAAGTAATTAAAAACGTTTCATTTGAAATCCTTTCTCTCTTTGTTTTCTATCCAATTTTAGGGCTGTCTAACCCCAAGATCTGTGGAAATTTTGAACTAAACAGGGAAAATATAAAACAGGCTTTTACATTAGCCTGGGATGCAATTAAACTGTAAAAATTTTTTCGTCACATAAATAAATAAGTGTTCATTTATTATAGGATGGCTTCAATATGTTAAACTTTAGAGCCAGAAGAGGAAAGCTTCTTATTACACTAATTTTAATAATTATATCGGTAATGTTTATGAATAACACTTTTTCAACTATAAATAAAATCGAAGATGATCTTAATGGGAATAAAATAAAAAATTCCCCGCAACATAAAAACGGAAGATTCCATAATTATGTCGAATGGCAAGATAATTCTTTCTGGAATTTCTTGGGAACCGCTTGGGACTTCCTTTTTACTGGAAATAACCGTACCCCAGAGGCAAAACTTCCTCGTAAGATGGCCGATCTGTCATACTTCTGCTCTGCAGAAGATGATCATCTCTCTGCTACCTGGCTAGGGCATTCTTCACTTATGATAAATATTGATGGATATAAATTACTGACTGACCCGGTCTATGAGAAAAAAGTTTCCTTTTTCGGTCCCACCAGATATAATGGCGAAACTCCTCTTAATATTGAGCAGCTTCCGCAAATAGACGTCGTGATCATTTCGCATAATCATTATGATCACCTAAATAAGTATTCTATTGAATCATTAGGAAAGAAGGTGAAAAGGTTCATCGTGCCTCTTGGAGTAGGGAACGAGCTTATAGATTGTGGAATTCCAAATGAAAAGATCACTGAAATGGATTGGTGGGATGAAATTAAAATTGATGATTACCTTATTATAGCCGCTACTCCATCACAGCATTTTTCGGGAAGAGGACTAATGGATAGAAATAAATCACTCTGGGCCTCCTTTGTTATTAAGGCAAAACACCACCGCATTTTCTTTGGGGGTGACGGAGGTTATTTTGACGGCTTTAAAAAGATCGGTACTAAGTATGGCCCGTTTGATATGACTTTTCTTGAATGCGGCGCCTATAATGAAAAATGGCACCCGATACATATGTTCCCAGAAGAAACAGTAAAAGCACATATGGATCTAAAGGGAAATATTCTTCATCCAATCCATTGGGGAACATTTAATCTTTCGCTCCATCCCTGGTATGAACCAATGCAGCGCCTGAGCCTGGCAGCTGGTAAGGCGGGCATAAAAACTGCAACACCTGTTGTTGGCAGTACTACTGTATTTGGGAAAAGTATTCCATCTGAAAAATGGTGGGAGAAATACGTTCAAGTAGCAGGGAAGTGAAGAATGACACATGAGGGTTATATAGATCTTCTGCCTGTATAAGACTTTACGTGTTAATACTTGAATAGGCATAAATGAAATGAGCACAAAATTAAAACAATTTTGTGCTCTTACTTTTTATTATATGTTTTGAGGATAATTTCAGTAGATTTATTTTTATTAAAATGCCCTTAGTGCAACTGGCAGTGTATTGCTAGTTAGTAGCGGATCTTTTCAAAACCCTTTCCGAAAACTCCCATTACACTTGCCATTGATATAAAGGCTTCCTCGTCCTCTTCTTTTATCATCCGCAAGATCATACTGAGCTCATTTTTTCTTGCAATTACCATGAGCACTTCTTTATCTTCGTTTGTATACCAGCCTTTACCTTTCAGAAATGTTATTCCCCGGTGAAGCTCATTGCCTATTCTGTCAGCAATTGACGCGTTACTATTTGAGAAAATAATTACCTGAATCGATTGTTTTGAGCCTTCAAGTATCATGTCAACTGCATAGGAAGATACGGCCATGGTAACATAACCATATACTATTTTTTCCAGGGAACCGAAAATAAGATATGATGAAGAAATGATAAGTACGTCTACCATTAGAATTATTCTGCCGGGACTGATATTCCTATACTTTGTAATTATCATGGCTATTATATCAGTACCTCCAGTACTCCCTCCCTGAGTGAAAACGATTCCAATTCCAACCCCAAATAACATTCCACCAATAATTGAGGCCATGAATGCATCCTTTACTATTGGGCCTTTTACCATCATCTGCATTAGAGAGTAGAATAATGACAAAACTGCAACAGCATAAATCGTCTTTATCCCAAAGTTCGTCCCAAGTATCTTAACTGCAAGCAGCAGCAGAACAATATTTACAAGAAAGAATGTCATACCAACTGGAAATCCAGTCAAAAAGTACAATAGTGTACCAATACCACTGGCTCCACCCCCAATGATCTTAGCCGGAAGTAGGAAAGCCGTCAGTCCAATGGCATTTATAAATAGTCCAAACGTTATGATAAAATAGGTTTTTAAAAATTCTAATTTCTTATTTTTCATTTATTTACACCCGTTATCTCTTATGTGCTAATTGAGTACTAGAACATTTCAAAATATTAAATAATAGGGTCCTTTTTGATTATAAATTGAATTCTAGAACTATGAAATAAGAATATAAAACATACAAATCTGCCGCTCTTGATACAAATCAAAAACATAACAATGGAGGAAAAATATGGGCTAGGGGTTTTCTTCCTAAGAAAATTTCTCTTAATTCCAAGGGCTGATCATTCTGAAAAGGGATCTGTGTTTATTTATAATCCCGGAATTCTGTGCCTTTTTATGTTCGTGTCAAGATTGGCCTAAAAAGAAGCTTTAAGTGATATATCACACTGCCGCATATATAAAAAAGTTATTATAGTAAGATTAGAGACAATTTTTGCGCAATTTTTAATAGGGGAATTTTTATCCATTTGTTTTTTAGTTTGGAAACTTATCTTCACTACCTCCGAGAATGAGAATCAATTCGTGGATTTCAACCGGCAGCAAGTGGACTGCTCTACAAATATAAAACCCTTAAAACAACTAAAATCAAATATGCAACAATATTCAAAAGGTCCTTTTAGGGATAATTGACTTTTCATTAATTAAAATTATTGATCGTTTAATCCCTTTCCATTGAGGATCTTCTCTGTGCATCTTTCAACCCTTGACTCCCTAGTCTTTGACATCCGCGGTGCGGAAAAATAAAGAATGTATGCTCTTTGTCTTCCCGGTGTCAATGCATCAAAAGCTATTTTTAGATCCGGGATTTCCTCTAATTTCTTTTGAAATTCTTCGGGAATTGTATATTCGTCATTCTTTTTATAATTTACTTTCAGACCGGTTTTTTCTACTTCAATGGCTTCATAAATATAAGCCTTCAAAATTGCTTCCATTTCAACTATTTCTCGAACATTGCTGAAACGGACCTGCCTTGCTGCCTGCGTATTCTTCGTTTGTTGGACTAATATACCATTGGCATCATTTAACAAGGCACCCTTGAAAAACAAAAGTGCACAATATTCTTTAAACACATGTAGTAAAGCAATGTTGCTTTTCTTAAACGTGTAACAAGGAACACCCCACTTAAATTCTTCGGTCAGTTGGCAGTCTAGAATGATCAATCTCAATTTCTCTAATTCTTCCTGCCACTTTGCAGCTTTACTTATATATATATCAACCTTTGAATTCATTTTATTCATTCCCGGATATTTTTAAAATAAAATGAGCTTACATCTTCTTACTACTTTTTCTTTATCTTTTGCTCTCCTCCAGGTAATTCTGGAACAAAGCTGCTTTTTTAATGATACAAAAGCCACTTTTCAAATTCAAGCATACATAGCTCTGCAGAATAAACTCTGCAGAATAAACACTGCAGAATAAACAATCTGCAGAAAAAACCATAGAAAGACGAAGCTGCTGTAAAGGAACTTCAGGACGGATTTACTGCCCCTTTATAATAAATTCCATTAGCCGCTAATGGGCGCATAATATATATAAACGACATATTTGAATTTTTTATTTTTTGAAGTCTGCCCGTCATCATATTAGTGATTGTCTCCTGAATTATCATTCCCTCCAGGTACACAAATTTGTAGCTTGCTGTTATTGGCTATAATATTTATAATAAATAAAATTAATCAGATAATGATATTATGATAATATAAAATCCGGACGAAGTATCCGTTTCCGGCATTTGGATGAAGGCCCTTTTTACATGAATTACACCGACCATAAGAGTTGGAATAATCTACTTGCGAATTACCAGACTTCGCAGGTATGGAAAAGTATCTGGCAACTGCTCAATTCATTCATCCCCTTTTTCATAACCTGGTATTTAATGTTCCTAGCTATCGGATACAGCTATTGGCTGGGGCTGCTTTTGGCAATCCCTGAGGCAGGATTTCTGGTACGTATTTTTATTATTCAGCATGACTGCGGCCATGGGTCCTTCTTTAAATCGAAAAAAGCTAACAATATAACAGGCTTGTTCTGCAGTTTTCTTACATGGACTCCTTACTTTTACTGGAGAAAAGGACATGGGATACATCATGCCAGCGCTGGGAATCTTGAAAGTAGAGGTATTGGTGATGTTTATACTATTACCGTTAAGGAATATCTGCAAATGTCAAAATGGGAAAAGATAAAGTATAGAATTTATCGCCATCCATTATTTTTATTCCTGTTTATTCCGGCTATAATTTTTATCCTTTGGTACAGATTCCCAACTTCAAAAAATAAAGCCTTAAAAAAAGTCGAATCAAATGTCTACTGGACAGATCTCATATTAATACTTCTTGTAGGAACAATGATCTGGATGGTAAGTTTGAAAATGTTTCTTCTTATACAGCTTCCAATAATCTTTATTTCCACATCGGCTGGCAACTGGCTTTTTTATGTCCAGCATCAGTTTGAAGAAACATATTGGGCAAACAAAGAGGAATGGAATTATTCTAAGGCAGCCATTCAGGGTAGCTCATATTACAAATTACCTAAAGTCCTGCAATGGTTTACCGGAAATATCGGTTTTCACCATATCCATCATTTAAATCCCGGGATTCCTAATTATTTGCTTGAGAAGTGCTACAAGAAAAACCCGGAACTTCAAAAAGCAACTACTTTAACTGTAGCTAAAAGTTTCAGGAGCATGATGCTTCATCTTTGGGACGAAGAACAGAAAAAACTAATCAGCTTCCGGCAGTTAAAACAACGGGGGTATTGAAATAAATTAAAATAGTGATAGTAAATATATTCTATTTTATTTCCTAAACGATTTAAGCCCCCATTTAAATTTCATTTTTGCACAGGCACTGGGTTCCTTGGTAGTTAGCTTGCAGGATATTTCCCAAATCCTTATTATAAATACTGAACTAAATATCCCCGGACATAAAGCCTGATCAGAAAATATGAAAAAACACACAATTTTAGTCATCGAAGATAACCGCCTGCTGCGGGATGGAATTTCTGCAATTCTCAAAAAGCAGCCAGATATGACTGTCGCAGCAGCAGTCGGCAATGGTGAGAATATATTGGCTGTGCTCGATAAGTGCTCACCTGAGATTGTGTTGCTTGATCTTGGTTTAAGAAGCCAAAACAGCCTTGAGATCGTAAAAGCAATTAAAAAGCATTCCCCGGAGATCAAAATAATTGTTATGGACCTTATTCCCCTTCAGAGCGATGTCCTCGAATTTGTACAGGCTGGTGTCTCAGGCTTTACACTAAAAGATATAGATATAACTGAATTTATTAAAACAATCCACTCGGTTCTCAAGGGGGAAAGAGTATTGCCTCCAAATCTGACCGGATCACTTTTTTCTCAAATCGTTGAACATTCAATCAACGGTTCTAGACCTGCAGTAATCGTTGAATCTGTCCGCATGACAAAACGCGAACGCCAGGTGATACTGTTGATAGCAGATGGTTTTACTAACAAAGAGATTGCCCAGAAGCTTCATCTTTCAACATATACTGTAAAGAGCCACGTGCATAATATACTTGAAAAACTATCGATTCATACGCGTGTTCAAATAGCAAATTATGCCCATATCTCCCAGTCTTATAAAATTGCTTCAGATGATGTTTCCTTAATAAGTGAATAAATATCAAGCTGTCATCCCATCCCTTAGATGTAGTCTATCTATCATCCCTTTGACCGATTGATAAGGAATCCTTTTTAGCCGTATCTTTTAGGTGTAATCTAGATAAAGAAATAAGTGTGATCAAAAGGCTTTGTTTATCTGTTGGGGATAAGTATATGATTAAAATAAGAATTCTGTTAATTGAAGATAACCGCCTGCTACGCGAAGGAATACTTGCGATTCTTAAACCTTATAAGGATATTATTATTATAGACGCTTCTGGGGCCGGAAAAAATACGATTGAAAAGATCAAAAAACTAAAACCTAAGGTGATCCTTCTCGACCTGGGACTCAGGAGTCAGAATAGTTTGCACATTGTGGAAATTGTTAAGAAAGATTTTCCAGAGGCTAGGATAATTATTATGGACCTTGCACCTGTACAAGCTGATATACTGCACTATGTAAAGGCCGGTACAAGCGGCTTTATACTTAAGGATGCATCGCTTAATGATCTGTTAATCACTATCAGGTCTGTTGCTGAAGGCTCAACTGTTTTGCCTGCTCTCTTAGTTGATTCGCTTTTTTCCCAGATCGTTGATCAGGCTGTAAGAGAAGGGAAGTCAGGCATCAAAAACGCGGTCAGGATGACAAAGCGTGAACGGGAAATAATTGAGCTGCTTAGTGAAGGCATGAGTAACAAGGCGATCGGTCAAAGGATCCACATCTCAAGCTATACGGTTAAAAGCCATATACATAATATCATGGAAAAGCTGGCCTTGCATACAAGGCTGGAAATTGCAAACTATTCTTATACTGATGAGACTCTTAGGGCAGTTACAGGAAGTGTGTCCATTATCAATGATTGATTTTTCAGCATAAAGATTTGAATTCATATGAGGACAATGCAAATGAATATTTTACTGGTTAACCCACTCTATCCTCCGGATACTTTCTGGGGATTCAAACATGCACTGAAATTTGTATCTAAGAGAGCAAGTTTTCCACCTTTGGGTTTACTAACCGTTGCAGCTATGTTACCTGAGCAATGGACTAAGAAATTAGTAGATATGAACGTAAGCAATCTTAGCGATTCTGATATCCTCAAGGCAGACTATGTGTTTATTAGCGCAATGTCAATTCAAAACGCCTCTGCCGATCAGGTAATACAAAGATGCATAACGCTAAAGAGAAAAATCGTAGCAGGTGGTCCCTTATTTACTAGCAGTCCCGAATATTACCAAAATGTTGATTATCTGGTCCTTAATGAAGCTGAAATTACTCTTCCGCAGTTTTTATGTGACCTGAATGAAGGAAAAGCAAAACATATTTATACTGCGGAAGATTGGGCTGATATTACTACCACTCCCAGGCCTTTGTGGCATCTTGTAAACAAGAGCAAATATACCTCCATGAATCTACAGTATTCACGAGGCTGTCCTTATGATTGCGATTTTTGTGATATTACAGTCCTATATGGAAGAAGACCGCGGACAAAAACAAAAGAACAGGTGCTTATGGAACTCGATGCTTTATACTTTGCCGGTTGGCGGGGACCTGTGTTTTTTGTAGATGATAATTTTATAGGAAATAAAGGAAAATTGAAAAAAGATATTTTGCCTGCAATCGCAGAGTGGAATATAAAAAGGAATTATCCCTTTTACTTCAGCACCGAAGCCTCGATCAACCTTGCTGATGATGAGATTTTAATGCGGCTTATGATTAAAGCTGGCTTTGAGGCTGTCTTTATCGGAATAGAATCACCTAACAAGGAGAGCCTTATTGAATGCAACAAGACTCAGAACAGCAGCCGTGACCTAATCTCAAGCATAAAGAAGATCCAAGCCTCGGGTATTGAGGTTCAGGGAGGATTTATTGTAGGCTTTGATAACGACCCGCCAACAATCTTCGATAAGCTTACGGAATTTATTCAGGAAAGCGGGATTGTAACAGCAATGGTAGGGCTGCTCAACGCACCAAAGGGGACAAAGCTTCAAAAAAGACTGCTTCATGAAGGAAGACTACTTAATGATTTTAATGGTAATAACACGGATCTCTCCATTAATTTTATTCCCCGTATGAATCGGGAAGCACTGATTTCTGGCTATAAAAACATTGTAGGTACTATCTATTCACCCAAATACTTTTATGAGCGGGTAATGCGCTTTTTGAATGATTTTGAACCCAAGACAAAAAGGGTTTTTCATCTAAATGCTAATTATATATCTGCACTCTTCAGATCGATATTAAAATTGGGAGTATTAGGTGAAGAAAGGTTTTATTATTGGAAATTATTCATCTGGACATTGTTCCGTAAACCCAAGCTCTTTTCCTTAGCAATATTGTTCACGATTTACGGCTATCATTTTAAAAAAATATCTAATGGATTTTACCCGATGTAATAACCTTGAGAATTTAAGAACAACACTATTATAGAGAGTTTTTTTTATGGGATTTATTATCTTTCTCAAAGGGGTCTTAATTGGCTTTATTATGGCTGTGCCCCTTGGACCTATTGGAATTATGTGCATTCGCAAAACGCTTACTGAAGGACGGCTGCGAGGATTCGTTATTGGCTTTGGAGCGGCAACAGCCGATCTGCTTTACGGTTCTATTGCTGCTTTTGGTCTTACAATTATTTCGGATATGATTATGAGTCAACGGATCTGGATAAGACTCATTGGAGGAGGGCTGCTTCTGTTCCTTGGGGTAAAGACTTTTCGCAAAGAACCTGCTGACCCTAAGTTGCATACCCATAGCAGCAGTATTATAAGATCGTACCTGACTACTGTTTTTCTGACGCTTACTAATCCTTTAGCAATATTCGCTTTTATTGCTGTGTTCGCTGCACTCGGATTAGGTTATGATCTCAGTAATTTTTCTGCTACAGCCCTTGTTTCAGGTGTTTTTGTGGGTTCGGCTTTTTGGTTTTTGTTGCTTAGCTCAGGAGTTATACTTTTCAGAAATAAACTGGAGGTAAACGGGCTACGCTGGGTAAACAAAATTGCCGGTGTGTTAATAATTGTATCGGGTTTTATTGCTATTGGAAGCTTGTTGTAAATATTACTATTAATGTAAAAATCAATGAAGCAAATAAATTTGAAAAGTGAATAAATGGTTAAAAATATAATTGAGAATATTGAAGAGAAGATACGGGCAAACACCTCTCTGACTGAAAATAATAAAACCGAGCTACTTGACCTGCTTGCAAAACTAAAGCCCGAAATTGATGAATTTTCGAAAGCAAAAGCCGAACATGCAGAAAGTATTGCAGGATTTATGTCTAGTTCGGCACATGAAGTATTAAGGCAGGAGAAAAATCCAACACTTCTCAGATTATCTATTGATGGATTGTTTGCTTCGGTAAAAGGTTTTGAAGTGTCGCACCCGCAATTGGTGGAGACTGTAAATTATATTGCAGACGTTTTAGCTAAAATGGGCATCTAAATTGTAAGGAGCACAATTCAAAATATTGTATCACATGTAGTCTAAAACCAAATAGTCTAATACTAAAAGGAGAAAAATATCATGAGTAAAGGTCAAAACAGCAGGAAGAGTTCAAAGAAAGAACCGGCAAAAACCATGAAAGAAAAAAAAGCGATTAAAAGAGATAAAAAAGAGGCAAAAAAGAACCACGGGCTCTTTGAGCAACATCCCCATTGATAAACAGAATGGATTTGTCTCATCCTGAAGATGTAACTCTCTTTTCATCCCTTTGCCTGATTTATTGATGAACAATATTTGCATACCTTTATAATAGCTAAAGAATATAAAATATTACTAATCACGGGCTCGTTATAATACAAAAAGTCCCGTAATTAAAAATACACGCAAGTAGAGGAAAATATGTTTAAGAAATTATTATTGCTTTGTATGCTGTTGTTTACAGGATTTGGTTTTATTAGTGCACAAGGGATCAGTATTGGAATAGGCCCGCAGCTCGGATGGCAGAAGTCCAGTAGTGCAGATAAGGGCAGCCTGATGTATGGCGCAGCCATAAGATTTAGAATCTCGGATGCCGTTGGTCTTGAAGGCTCAATTAATTACCGTTCCGAAGATTATGCCAATGGTGCCCTGAATGTAAAAACATGGCCTATTATGATTACCGGCTTAATATATCCGGTCAATTATTTTTATGGAGCAATTGGTATTGGCTGGTATAATACTACTTTCAACTATGGCGACCAGCCCTTTGTACAAACACTTCAGAACAATACCCAGCAGAATTTCGGATGGCATTTGGGTGCAGGTGTTGAAATTCCCGCAAACCAGAGGCTCAATATTACTGCTGATATCCGCTATGTCTTTTTGAATTATGATTTCGGTGATCTGGCCCGCGTTGCAAACAGTGGTGATCTTATCAGTAATTTCTTTGTAATTACGATAGGGGCTTCTTTCAGAATTCATATGTAATTCCTGTATAACTGAGAGCATTAAAAAAATTATTAGCTTTTGCAATAAAACTAAAAGCACAGGCTCTCCAAGCTCCGGGGTTCGCGTAAAATCCCGGAACATGCTTAATTTTTCATTGATATGTTCAATGAACAGTCCGTCTTTGCGGACTAAAGAGAAAGTGAAAGTGGACATCAGAAAGTATAAATCCTGTATCCTATGCAAGCCTCGTCCGGAAATAGGAGCGGGCATAAAGGGGTTTTCAAAACATTGTTCATCGCCTTTGTGGAGTAGTATTGTTCTGGACTTCCTGTTAATCTGTCTGCCTGGATTTCTAACTGCCCAGGTAAAAAGTATACAATCCAATGACTCCAGCAAGACAATTGTTCAGAAAGTACAAGACTTTTCAGAAAAAGATAATTATTTCTCAAGGCTTTTAAAAAATATTATCGTCCATGATGATGAGCAACATCAGCCCGTAAGTGCACCTATAGATCCAGACAGGAATTTAATCAGGGAATACACCGGGAAAGTTATAAGAAAAATTAATATTGAGAACCTGGATATATTCGGAGCATCGGTAAATGATCCGGACGACTCTCTGCGAAACTGGTTCCAAAAACGCGGTAATTCACTTCATGTGAACACAAAAGATTGGATAATTAAAGATAGATTGATCTTTTCAGAAGGACAGATCTTTATTCCATACTACATACAAGAAAGCGAAAGAATAATAAGGCTGAACCCTTATATATATGATGTCCGCATCGTTCCACAGAAGATCCAAAACAACCCGGATAGTGTTGATATTGTTGTCTATGTTCAGGATGTATGGAGTATTAACGGCAGCGCTGCATACAGTAAAGCCGATAATTCCGGTAGCGTTTCCTTTAATGATATAAACTTCCTTGGGTATGGCAATGAGATCAAGGGCGGGCTTAAGTTTAGTAACTCTCTTACACATGGCTGGGATTGGGATGGTAGCTATACATTCAACAACATTCAAAAAACTTTCGTTTCGGCAAAACTGTATTATGCATCCGACATGAACCGCCAGCAATATGGACTCATGATCGGACGTGATTTCTTCTCACCCATTATCAACTGGGCGGGAGCTGTTGGGCAGGATTGGCAAAACATCAGGTACCCGGATTTAAGGAATAAACAGCAGCAAGTAGAAACTGTAAGATTTAACCGCCAGGATTACTGGCTGGGGTATGCATTTGATATAAAACCCTTTGATCCAACTAATGTGAACCAGAACAGGTTTAATATTGCAGGAAGAATTACAAGAACAGTTTACAGCCAGAAACCTGATTTTGATACAATGAACCTCTTCCAGGATAATACATTCTACCTTGGGCGGATCGGATATTCATACAGAACTTACTACCAGGACCGCTTCATATTTGGCCTGGGAAGGACTGAGGATATTCCTCTGATCAATATGATCGAACTTCTCTTTGGACTGGAAAAGAGCACAAAAACCAACAGGCCATATTACGGCTTAAAAACCGGTTATAGTTTTTACAGAGACAATCTGGGTTTTGTTTACGGCGGTTTTCAAACCGGGGCACTCCGTAGTAAGGAAAAATGGCTGAGCCGAACATCAGTTCTTGAATTTCTTTATTTCTCAAAGCTTAATACTATAGGTACTTATAACTGGAGGCATTATATAGGTGCTCGCTATTCCTACAGCTTTGATCCTCTACGGCCATTGGATATGCTTAACATAAATAATGAAGACGGACTTAGGGGATTTTCAGATGGCGAATTAAGAGGAAATAAAAAACTCATTCTTAATTATGAAAATGATATTTTTGTACCCTTGAAATTCTTTGGCTTTAAGCTTGCAATAATTACATTTGCAGACTTTGGTCTGATTTCTTCCACCAACAGTTCCCTGTTCTCCACTAAGCTTTTCCAGGGCTATGGTTTCGGATTTAGAATTAAAAATGAACACCTTATCTTTCCACCGTTTCAATTCATGTTCGCCTTTTATCCCAATACACCAGAGTCAGGAGGAAAACACTTTAATATGTTTCGTCAAAGCTCAATATATTACCACTTCAACCAGTTCCAGTTTTCTGACCCTTCGGTTGTTTCACCTAAATGAACCTGCAAAGATAATATTTGATCATCTTAACAATTCCTGATAAAAAAGTTTAATCAGGATTCAACTTATGATCAACGCTGCCACGATATTTGAGCAGCTTCAAGAGGAATTGAAATGCCATCTTTACGAGGTATGACACGCACTGTATATTCCGAAGCTGGGCGATCTGCTGTCACAACCGCACTGTAGATGAAAAAGTCCATCGTACCTTGCAGATGATCCATAAGTCTCATCTCTTGTCGTACTAATTTATTGTTGTCTTTGCAATTGGCATAAAGCTCCAACTGAACAGAATCTGGGCCAAGACCATTTAGATAAATTTGAACTTCAAATTTATGCTGCCCCATATTGGTTTCAATCCTTATTTTGCCAAAACGAATTCCCGCCCATTTATGTTTGAGGGTTTGCTGCCAATTTGCAAGATCTTTACCCATTTTGCCTTTATTAGAAATTCGCATGTAATAGGATTCTGCAGCCGGAATATAATACCGCTCAGTGTATTCACGTAAGGTGCGGTTAGCTGAAAAATTAGGTGTCAAGATTGCCATACTTTCACGAATGCGCTTTATCCATGCTGCAGGGTAACCTTTTTCATCTCTGTTATAAAACTCGGGGATCAAATCGTGCTCGAGCAGGTCGTATAAAGCAGAGGCTTCAATAGTGTCCCAGGCCGGATCGTCGTCATGTTCTAGCCCGTCTCCCAACGCCCACCCGGTTTCAGGTCTGTATGCCTCGGCCCACCATCCATCCAACACCGAAAGGTTGAGGCCTCCATTAACAAGTACTTTCATTCCACTGGTCCCACTTGCTTCCCATGGCCGCTTTGGTGTGTTAATCCACACATCCACTCCCTGCACCAGGTGTTCGGTCAGATGCATATCATAGTCACTTAGGAATACTGCATGCATTCGTACTTCGGGCCTGCGAATAAATTGCACCCATTCCTGAATCAATTTCTGTCCGGCCATATCCGCCGGATGCGCCTTGCCAGCAATGATCAGCTGAACAGGACGCTCTGAGTCGGTCAATAGTCGCATCAATCTTTGTGGATCCTGCAGAAGAAGATTTGGTCTTTTGTATGTCGCAAAGCGGCGTGCAAACCCCAGCGTCAGCGTATTCGGATTAAACAGATACCTTGCTCCATCAACTGCTTCAGGCGGTGCACCTGATTCATCGAGCTGCCGGACCAAACGGTCACGGGCATATTCAACCAAATTCTTTCGTGCGGCGGATCGGAATTGCCATAACCTTTCATCAGTGATTCTACGAATGTTTTCCCCTAGGGTTTCCATCGTCCCAAGCCAACGATCCTTTCCACAAGCCTCAGTCCAAAGATGGTCGGCAGCCGCTGAATCCCAGGTCGGCATATGGACCCCGTTTGTAACGTATCCCACAGGTACTTCGCTTACCGGCCAGCGGGGAAATAGAGACTCAAAAAGATGCCTGCTTACTTTCCCGTGCAGTCGGCTGACACCATTTATCGCTCCGCTGCCTCTTATAGCAAGATATGCCATATTAAAATACTCTGTCATATCCTCAGGATTTTGCCTCCCCAAGGCGAGCAAGTCATGCATTTGTATACATAGCTCGCTTCTGCAATACCAGCCAAGATACTGTTCGATAAGGGTAGGAGCAAACCGGTCAAAGCCCGCAGCTACAGGTGTATGAGTGGTGAATAAATTACCCGCCCGCGTGGCAGCCAGTGCAGCTTCAAAGGTGAGATCTGCATCTTCCATGTAATTTCTTGCACGTTCCAGAACAGCAAAAGCAGCGTGCCCTTCATTCAGGTGGCAGACCTCAGGCTGGATTCTGAGTGCCCGAAGCAGCCGCCATCCTCCAATACCTAGTATGATCTCTTGTTTAAGTCGCAATTCTGACCCACCTCCATATAGCTCGCTTGTAATTCCTCTATGAGCTGGAAAGTTTGCAGCATCATTTGTGTCTAACAAATAAAGTTTAACTCTGCCTACCTGGACTTGCCACGTACGCAGCCATACCGAATACCCAGGCAGTACAATTTCCAGCCTTAACCATTCACCGTTCTGTTTCCGCAGGGGAGTAATTGGCAATTGCCCCGGATCATTGTATGGGAACAGAGCTTGCTGAGCTCCATCTTTATCAATTATCTGGCGAAAATAACCCTGCTGGTATAGCAGCCCTACACCGATTACAGGTATCCCCAAATCGCTGGCAGCCTTAAGCTGATCACCGGCAACATTGCCAAGGCCGCCTGAATATATTGGCAGTGCCTCACTTAACATGAATTCCATACTAAAATAAGCAATGCTTTTTAGAGGTGTTTTTGGGTGACTTTGCTGAAACCACGCAGGTGATTCTGCAGCCTGATTCTTCTGTCGGATAAGGCTGTCAACCTGACTGCGAAATGATGGATCGGCTAATATTTCCCTGAGTTTTTCAGGAGAAACTGTTTGAAGTACAACCCAGGGATTTTGCGTAAAGTCCCAGAGCTCTGGATCAAGCCTTCTCCAGACTTCGTCAGTGTAGTGACTCCATGACCAGCGCATATCAAGCGCAAGTTCGGCCAGTGAATCAAATCCTTCGACTTCCGTGGGCAGAAGACTGTATATCGGATGGCCAACAAGTGCTTGTTTATTCATGTTCTCTCCATAACATCTCGCGCTAATTTTCAAGAATAACTTTTAAAGCCTTTTCTTGCGCAGCATTTTCAAAGGTATCGTAGGCTTTCATGATCTCATTAAGTTTAAAGTGATGAGTGATCAATTTCTCAGGCTGTAACTTCCCGGATGTAACTGTCTTCAGCAGCATTGGTGTGCTGACCGTATCAACAAGACGTGTGGTAATGGTGATATTTCTTGCCCATAATTTCTCAAGATGCAGATCAACACTTTGCCCATGAACACCAATATTGGCTATATGTCCTCCTGCAGCAATAATTGATTGGCAGATATCAAACGTTGCAGGAATACCGACAGCTTCGATTGCAACATCCACACCCTTCCCCTTTGTGAGCTTCATTATCTCCTCAGCGGCATTTTTGTAGACAAGCCTGGTTGCCCCAAATGTCTTTGCTATCTTTAGCCGGTTTTCATCTGTATCAACCATAATAATTTCTCCCGGTGAATAGAATTGTGCTGTCAGCAGAGTAGCAAGCCCGATTGGCCCTGCGCCAATAATTGCAACTATATCGCCAGGTTCGATTTGACCGTTAATAACCCCACATTCAAATCCTGTAGGTAAAATATCACTGAGCATCACAATTGCTTCTTCATCCACGCCTGAGGGTACGTGATAAAGGCTTGTATTGGCATGGGGTATCCTGACATATTCAGCTTGTGTCCCATTGATCATATGACCGAGAATCCAGCCTCCACCGTTTTCGCAATGCGAATACATTCCCCTTCTGCATGACTCACAGCTTCCGCAAGATGTAATACATGAGATCAGTACCTTATCGCCAGCCTTAAAGCCATAAACACCCGGGCCAGCTTCTTCTATAATACCGATTCCTTCATGCCCAAGTATAAGCCCATCAACCACTTCTGGAACATCTCCTTTCATGATATGAAGATCAGTTCCGCATATGGTTGTCTTTTTCATACGGATTATTACATCCTTCGAATCTTGGATAGCGGGCTTTGGTTTTTCTTCCCAGGCGCGTGTACCTGGACCGTGATATACTAACGCTTTCATAATTTCGTCCTTCTTTTTAAGTTAAATCAATCTGATAAATCAAATGACAATCCATCTTCATTGCAAATCCACTCTAAGGCCCTGCGCAGACCAGCTTGTATTGACTGGCCGAACCGCTTCCCGGTGGTCCTGATTCCAAATAGCACATAGAATAAATGACTTAGGCTCAATTCTTTGCCTGTTCTGTCCTTGCTTTCGATAACTTTATTATTTCAGGCTTCTGCTTCTTCAGCAGTTCAGGAAGTTCATCTGTAGTTTTTTGGTTAGAAAATTATTTATACGAAGCTTCTCTTCAATATTTTTATTTGCTTTTTGTACCATTTCCTAACTTTTTTGGATTAATAATTGCATTTTTCACCAATTCGGGTATTACAAGTTCTGCGATATCATTCTGGACAGCCTGGAGCGAATTACGTTCTGGAGTGTTGCTTGTAGCTCCCCAGATTAGCCGTTCATTCTTTCTTAAAACCCAAACCTCTATCGAGCGGCGGCTAATGGTTTGTGAATCCACATAGGCCGGATGCCGGACATCCTCAAAATAACTGGTATATGCTTTTCGGAAAGGATTGTACCTTGATACGAACTCGGTAGAAACAGAACTCTCAACCTGATGGGTTTCGGTCTCGCTCTTAAGCAGGCGGGTCACCAAGATGCCGTCAAAACTGTTTGTCTGAATTGACTGAATAATCTGACTTGTATCAGGCATAGTGCCCGGGAACAAAGTGTAAGATGCAGTTGCTTCAACATCGCAATCCGAAAGCTGGTTGACAAAAGCATCCTCCCAGAGGCGCCTCTGAACAGGATTTTTTCTGATTGCTATGACTAGTATCTTTTTTAGCGCAGATTCCTGAAATGATGCATCCTTCCATTTATCGACAAGTACTGACGATGAGCAGCCTTCTATCAGAATCAGTAAGAAGAACAAAACTGTAGCTGTGATAATTTTTTTATACAGTTTCATTATGCATCTCCTTTTTCCATCTTGTATCTTAAACTACACCTATATAACGGTTAATTCAATCAATCAAAAGGATGAAAAAGGAACTACACCTTTTTAGGAATGCCTTTGTTTATTTTATGAACAGCTTAAGCTTTTCCTGAACAAAGGTCAAATTATCTTTTTGTTTTACTTTTTTCATACTAAATCCGTTACACCATTAATTATAAATTGAATACCTATACAGACAAACAGGAAACCCATGATTCTTGAAAGGCTGTCTACTCCGTTTACGCCGAGCAGCCGGCGCATATATTCCGCGCTGCGAAGTACCAACCACGATACAAATGCTGTAATTATTATTGCAAGTATGACACCTGTAAATGCCAGAAGCTTGGCATAACCATGGCGACCATCAATTGAGGATGATATTGTTATAACAGTTGCAATGGCACCCGGGCCGCTTAAGCTCGGCATAGCAAGCGGGCTAAAAGAGATGTCATGTTTCTGAAGCGCCTCTTCTTTCTCTTCCTGTGTTATGTGCCTGTCATCGGGAAACAACATACGGAATCCGAGAAAACCGATTACCATTCCGCCTGCTATTCGTATGCCCGGGATTGAGATGCCAAAGAACACCATTATAAAATGTCCCCATATCAAGTTCTTATGACATAACTTCCCGAAAAACACAAAAATATTTTTTATTTGGTTATCCTATAACTCTGAATTAAATTATACGGCGCCTTCAGTTTGCTTAGACAGGTAGTTCTCAAGGCCCATTTGTTTGATCTGTGAACGCTGAGCTTCTGCCCAATCAACATGTCCCTCTTCCATTTTTAGTATCTTTGTCAGCAGGTCCACACTACCTTCGTCAGCTACTTCACGTGCGATTTTAACAGCAGCATTGTATGCTTCTAATCCTGTAAGTTCTGCCCCCTGGTCGTTAGTTACCATCTCGGAAACCGTTTTACCGATTTTCATTGGATTAAGTTTTGAAACAGATGGTGTGCCTTCAAGGAAAATGATACGCTGAATAAGCCATTCGGCGTGGTGCATTTCATCCTTTGCCTGCTTTTCTATCGCCTTGTGGAGCTTTTCATAACCCCAATTGCTGCACATCTCTGAATGTACCATATACTGATTAATGGCTGTAAGTTCATCAGCCAGGCGTTCGTTAAGAACTGTGAGTAATTTTTCGTTGCCTTTCATGTTTGATCTCCATTAAAATTGCGTTGATTATTTCGTGAGGTTTATACTTCAAAATCTATTATAATTTATGTATAGATATAAATTAAATCAATCGTGCTAAAGGATGAAAAAGGAACTACATCTTTCCGGGTGAGAAAACAAAAGCTGCTGCTGCCTGCTTTTACATACTGCGGGATATTTGCCTCTGCTTTTTCTGCGAAACGGCTCAGTCAATCACAAAAAAATAAATACAAGTGTAATGACTATTCATGTTGTATATAAGCTGTAAAATGTACAATATAAAATAGTAAATGCCATGTCTGGCACCTGTCATTTAAAACACTAAAAATAATTTTATGAAAACCATACCCGATATAACCCAAACAATCTCAACACCTCTTGGCGAATTTAAATTCTATAGTCTACGCAGGCTCATTAAAGAAGGCTGTGCCGTTGAGAAATTCCCTTTTTCAATCCGGATACTATTGGAAAATGTGATCCGCAATTATAATGGCTTTAGCTTCAATAGCACACATCTTGAAAATATTCTAAACTGGAAACCAATGCCGGACCACAAAGAAATCCCATATTTACCGTCAAGAGTTCTGATGCAGGATTTTACAGGCGTCCCTTCTATTGTAGACATTGCATCTATCAGATCCGAAGTAGCCCGCAAGGGGAAAAACCCAAAACTAATTAATCCCCGCATCCCTGTTGACCTGATAATCGATCACTCGGTCCAGGTTGATTTTTATGGCACAAGCTACGCTTTTCAAAGAAATGTGGAACTAGAGTATGAGCGTAATACTGAGAGATATTCACTATTAAAATGGGCACAATTGTCATTCGAAAACTTTAATGTACTACCTCCCGGAATGGGTATTTGCCACCAGGTAAATCTTGAATACCTGGCACAGGTTGTAACATTGCGCGATGGGGTTGCTTTTCCCGATACACTGGTTGGAACTGATTCCCATACTCCAATGGTAAATGGAATTGGTGTAATCGGTTGGGGAGTCGGCGGCATTGAAGCTGAAGCCGTTATGCTCGGGCAGCCCATTTATATTATGCTGCCGGAAGTAATTGGACTAAAACTAACAGGGAATTTAACTCCCGGCACAACATCAACGGATCTTGTTTTGTCAGTTGCAGAGCTTTTACGGAAGAAAGGGGTTGTTGGAAAATTTGTTGAGGTCTTTGGTCATGGGCTCGATAATCTTACCGTCCCCGATAGGGCAACAATTTCAAATATGTCCCCTGAATTCGGCTGTACCGTAACTTACTTTCCGCCCGATGAAAAAACCCTTGAATATTTAGCAATTACGGGGAGAAATAAAGAGCATATAGATACAGTCGAAAAATATTTAAAGACAAACCTTTTATGGCGCGAAAATGAGGAGAAAATTGAATTTACCGAGATAGTGGAATTTAATTTAAGTGAAGTTGAACCTGCATTAGCCGGACCCAAACATCCACAGGACCGAATTCCACTAAGAAAAGTAAAAAGTAAGTTTATTGATATCCTTAAAAGCAGCTATGAAAGAGAATATATCACCTTGGATGAAAGAGAAGAAGGCCGGTGGTTAAATGAAGGAGGGCGTCCTGAAGCACATATTACCGAAAGTGGCACAAATTCCGGTCAGCTTAAGGCAGTAGGAATTGAAGTAGAACCAGGGCAGAAAAAAAAGGAGGGGCTTAAAAGCGTAACAATTAAATCCGGTAATTCGAAGTTCCTGTTGAGTGACGGCTTCGTGGTTATTGCTGCAATTACCAGCTGTACGAATACTTCAAACCCGGGCGTAATGTTGGGAGCCGGGTTGGTTGCCAAAAAAGCTGTCGAAAAAGGATTGAAGACTATGCCCTGGGTTAAAACAAGTCTGGCCCCCGGATCAAGAGTAGTGACAACATACCTTGAAAAAGCCAATCTACTTCCTTTTTTAGAGGCTCTGGGATTTTATGTCGTAGGTTATGGATGTACTACCTGCATCGGTAATAGCGGGCCATTACCTTTACATATTGCCAAAGCAATAGCAGATAATGATTTAATAGTCTCATCAATGCTTTCCGGCAACAGAAATTTTGAAAGCAGGATACATCCTCTGCTGAAAATGAATTTTCTGGCATCCCCGCTTCTTGTAGTTGCTTATGCTATTGCCGGAAGAATTGATATCGATTTTGAAAACGAACCCCTGGGGTTTGATCCGAATCTGGAACCGGTATATTTACGCGATATCTGGCCTGCGATGCAAGAAGTAGAGGCACTAATGCATAAGGTGGTTGATTCAAAAGATTATATTACGACTTATAAAAATATTTTTCAGGGTGATAACAACTGGGAAACATTAGCTGCTCCCCCAAGTGATATATACCTCTGGAACGAAAAATCTTCCTATATCAGGGAGGTCCCTTTCTTTAAAGATATTTCCTCAGTTCCGGAAAATATTTCAGACATTAAATCAGCTAGAGTATTGTTGAAACTCGGCGATTCAATTACAACCGATCATATTTCACCTGCAGGAAATATTGCGGAAAACTCACCGGCAGGAGAATATCTCATATCACTTGGCATAGATAAGAAGGATTTTAATTCCTACGGCTCCCGCCGTGGTAACCACGAAGTAATGGTTAGAGGTACATTTGCCAATGCCCGCCTTAAAAATGAATTAACAGGTAAAGAAGGTGGATTAACACTGCATTTTGATAGCGGTAGTGTGATGAGTGTCTTTGAGGCCGCCATGAAATATAAAACAGACAATACTCCACTTATCATTCTTGCAGGAAAAGAATACGGAAGCGGCTCCTCAAGAGACTGGGCCGCAAAAGGAGTATCATTATTAGGTGTGCGTGCCATTATTGCAGAAAGCTTTGAAAGAATTCATAGAAGCAATCTGGTAGGAATGGGAGTCTTGCCACTTCAATTTATAAATGGTGAGAACTGTACTTCTCTTGGTTTAACCGGAGATGAAACTTTTGATATTCTGAATCTTGGAGAGTTAACTCCAAACAGAAAAATAAAAGTCACAGCGATAAAAACAAACGGCAATAAATTTGAGTTTATTGTAATTGCAAGGCTCGATTCCATAATTGAGACAGATTACTATCTAAATGGTGGAATACTACAGTATGT
>JAUZPB010000006.1 GCA_030706145.1 Bacteroidota bacterium | reverse complement strand
GGAACAACATACAGTGAAGTTCTGTTTTTGGAGCTGGAGGATTCAA
The DNA here is from genome assembly GCA_030706145.1 of Bacteroidota bacterium. GTDB lineage: Bacteria > Bacteroidota > Ignavibacteria > Ignavibacteriales > SURF-24 > JAUZPB01. The sequence goes on along the minus strand of JAUZPB010000006.1, from coordinate 80,108 downwards.
AACTAGCATTCAGATCATATTTTGATGCTAAAAGCAGAGGGTTTTCAAAATAGTCAAAAATGCTTGCAGACATCTCTGCTATAGTCTCTTCAATATTTGAAGCAATAGTCACAGAATCAATCAGATCAGAAGAGCGCTGGCTCTCTGGGTCAAACCGTCTAATAGATTCAAGGAAATCGCCATCAAATTCCACGCGGCTCGGATTTGCCTGGCTATAGGACCAAAAATCAATTATTGATCCCCTAATTGAATATTCCCCTATATTTTCTACAAATTTTACTTTTGTATAGTTAAGGAGGTTCAGGTATTCAATAAGTTCATCATAACCAATATTACCACCGGCACGAAGGACGGTAGTGTTTTTCTCAAGCTGATTTTTAGCAGGGAGTTTCAGTTTTAACAACTCATAAGTAGAAAGCAAAATCAGATGTTTTCTAGAGTTTAATCCTGTTAAACGCTCCTGAAGAGTCTCGAGCTTAAAGTCTTCAATAGACACAATAGATTTATCGCAGCCGAGAATACTAAGTTCTACCCTGATTTCATTTACGCTTTGTATATCCGGGAGGAGGAGAATAATCTGCGCTTCTTTTTCAGCAATACGACTTACAAAAAGGGATTTTGCTGAACCGGAAAGCGGTGTTGAATAGAGTATGTTCGATTGTTTAAACGAAAGTTTATCTATTAAAGACCGAATTGATTCTGATTGAGAAAATAATTCAACAATATCTAGGTTCATGTTTTACGAAATAATTATAGAAAGATGACAGTTAAAATAATAATAATTTCCCCTTTCTGCTTAATTCTATATTATAAGCTAAAAGCCGGGGCAAAATCAACACAATATTACAGCCTGAATAGCAGGCAATAATGCCACAAAAGAGGCTTTTCTCATCTCAGCACTACCAGATTCCTGAAAATTCAGCCTTATTTAGCCAGTAAATTTAATACTAGCGGCTGATTAATACCAGTCATTGACAAATAGAGTAAAGCAGGTAAAGAAAGATACCTGGAAACAATATCTGGAAAATAATCTTTTTCTAAGTATTGATTAAGCCCACAAAAGAATTAAATTATAGACTGAAGTACATTTGGTGAAAAACAAACTTCGGGGGAGGGGAAAGCCATGAAACAGTTTTTATTTATATTCATTGTCTTACTAACTTCAGTAGTCTATTCGCAGAATATTGCAGATTCGCTGCTTAATAAATGGATACCCAAAGGTGTTTCGGGGATAAATATAAGCCAAGTATCATTCAACAACTGGGCACAAGGAGGAGATAATTCAATCTTATGGGTTCTTAACGGTGAATTCGGGTTATCCTACTATACAAAAGCCCATTCATTGCTGAACAATCTCAAGCTTGCCTATGGACGGACGAAGCTTGGGGGTGAATCATACAGAACAAATGATAATGAATTCTATATGGAAAATGTATTTTCATATTTTGTAGGTTGGGTTGTTGAGCCATATATAAGCAATATTATACGAAGCCCCATAAGCACTGGTTATGATTATAAGGTTACACCGGCTGTTAAGACGGCAGACTTTTTTGATCCTGGTTACGTAAGTCAAAGTATTGGGTTTTCATATTCAAGAAATAAAGTCATTACAACAAGGCTAGGAGCAGCTTTTCAGGAAACATTCACAAATAAGTACAGGCAGTATACCGATGATCCATCTACTCTGGATAAGATTGAAGCCTTTAAGTTTGAGACCGGAATTGAATCAGTAACGGATCTCAAAGCTGATCTTGGAGGAAACATGCTCATAATGAGCGAATTACGGCTCTTCACACGCTTTAATCATATGGATGTTTGGGATGTAAGATGGGATAATACAATTGTGGCTCAAGTAAATAATTATATAAACGTAAAGCTGAATTTTTTAACGCTTTATGAAAAGAGCCTCTCTGCAAAGACACAATTCAAAGAGGCACTTTTACTTGGATTTACATATACATTCTTTTAAGAAAAAAAGAAACAAACAGGAAAGTTTTACAGATACATTTCCAATATTTCTTTTTTCCTGTTATGTTGAAGTTTTCTTATAGCTTTGTCTTTGATCTGCCTAATTCTTTCTCTTGTCAGATTGTACTTAAAACCAATTTCATCAAGAGTAAGAGGGTGTTCTATGTCAATGCCGTAATATAATTTTACTATTTCGGCCTCACGCTCTGATAAAGTACTTAGCGACATTCTCAAATGCTCTTTCAGGGATTCCTGCATTAAAGGTGAATCCGGTAAAATTTCTCTATCATCTGGAATTATATCCATCAGGTTAATTTCGTTGTTATCCTGATACATTGGAGCATCAAGGGAAGTATATCTTGAAATAGACTCCATAGCTTCAACTACTTCATCAAGTTCCATACTGAGCTTCTCGGCTACTTCAACAGGGCTTGGGAATCTTTCCAGATTATTTTCGAGCTCCTTGGTCATATGGGCAACTTTAGAAATATTCGTAAGCTTATTTCCGGGAAGTCTAACGATTCTAGTTTGTTCAGAGATAGCTTGCATAATAGACTGCCTAATCCACCACACGGCATAGGAAATGAACTTGAATCCCTTAGTCTCATCAAATCTTTCAATAGCTTTAATAAGGCCGATATTTCCTTCATTAATCAAATCCTCTAAAGATAATCCCTGTCCCTGGTACTGGTTAGCTACGGTGACGACAAATTTGAGGTTACATTTTACAAGTCTCTCGAAAGCATTTGTATCTCCTTCCCTGATCTTCTTCATCAAGGCGATTTCCTCTTCTGGTGAAAGAATAACATTCTTTCCGATTTCTTTTAGATATTTTTCCAGAGAAGATTTTTGAGGATAGCCGTAAGATCTTCCAAACTTCACTTTTCTTCCCTCCTTAGATTATTTGGCCAATCAAGCGAACCATTTACCCCTTTTAGAAAGCTTTGCAAAAAAAATAGAGCATTACACTTATCCAAAAAGGGAAATTCGTTCTTTTAAAATTTCATTTGTAGTATGCTCAGCAAAAAAAATAACTTAAAGTCATTTAATTACTCTTCAAAGGCATACACAATATGGGGGTAAGATTATGGTACGATATAAGGTAACATATTCTAAAAGATTGTCAACAAATCAGGGGCGCTTCTGAACAACTAATCATATAAAAGGCAATCTTTCCCGCTAAACGGTAGTTATTGAAGATAAAAGTATCTATTAGTAGGGCAATGGCTTTCTCTTTAAAGAAAAGCATTAAATGGAATTACATGGAAAGTGTAAAAAGATAGATTGAGTAAAATGATTTTTTTAGGGGGGAATAAAAAAAGGTCCCGGAAAGCATATTAGCTTGTGCCAGGACCCTTTTAAGATTATTTTCTAAATAAAAGAAAACTTAGTTGCTTTTTTTCTCATTTTCTTGTGCATTAGAAGCTTTATAGCCGTCAGGGATTTTTCCCTCACGCAGCTCATCGCTTAATCTTTTTGCTTTATAGAGATCTTTAATTGCCTCTACCATACCTTCGGAATCGACACTAAGACATCTATTCTGCTCAGTGGTATAGATAAATTGTCCAGGAAGGCTTTCAATATTGCCATCGAAAGCAAGGCCAACAATCTCAAGATTCTTATTTATGACAGGGCTACCAGAATTTCCACCAATAATATCGTTTGTAGAAACAAAACACATCGGAGTTTCCAGGTTAAAGTCAGCTGGTGGATTTTTCCATCTTTCTGGCAGATCCCATGGAGCTTGTTTGTTAAAGGAGAAGTAGCGGTCATACAATCCGTAGAAGGTAACCTTTGCAGGTGCCTTTGTGCCGTTGTAATCATATCCTTTTACAACTCCATCAGCAATTCTAAGAGTGAATGTTGCATCAGGTGGAATAGAAGTTCCATAGACTTCAAAGAGAGCCTGACCAAGCAGCTGGACATTTACATCCTCTTTAGTTTGTATATCTTTCAACTTAGCACGAATGTCATTCATCATATCAGATGTATGCACGATATAATAAATAAAGGGGTCATTGGAAGCCAAGATTTCTTTAGGATCTTTTTTCGAAAATTCCATAACACCTTCTCTTGTTGTAAGAGCTGAATGGCTTAAGGCATACTGAACAGCTTCATTTCCGCTTTTTCCGCCAAAGACCTTCTGAACCATTTCATCATTTTTGCCAAGGACATTGACCATATTGTCTGCAAATGCCTTCAGCAATTTATCTGCCATATCTTTATCAAAGCTTTTTGGAAATAGTTTTGTTCTAGCAGAATCATCAATAGCACCTATTTTAGCGAAGTTTATTATTTCTCTAGCGATAGCCAGATAAGCTGGAATAGTATAAGGTGTAAGGCTATAGGCACGGATCTGCTTAGAATAGTTTCTAGCTTCGTTTCTGGATTGTTCAATTGCAGCCCAGATAGCGCCATATTTTGCCTTAAGTTCAGGTTTAGCATCTACAGCTGCGCGGAAGTTTTTCTCAAAGTCTTTTTTGCGAGCCATTAAGACAGGGTCATTTAGTCCCTTAATTAGTCCTACATACACCTTTTGTGAATTTGAAAACCCGAAGAGTTTGTCTTCGTACTGAGCTTCCTTTTCAGGGTGTTCTTTTAAGATCTGAGAATAAATATCGACAAGAGTATTTAACATATTAAGAGTCATAGGATAGCTAATATCGCGTGAATATTCAAGCTGAGCTACGGTATTAAGTCTATTTGTTCTACCCGGGTTACCAACAACAAAGATGGGATCACCTTCGGCAGCACCTTTTTGACTCCACTTATAGTAGTTATCAGTCTTAAGAGGTTTTCCATTTTCATCATAGACGCGGAAAAATGTACAATCAAGGTTATAGCGGGGATAAGTAAAGTTATCATAGTCACCGCCAAAGAAACCGGCCTGATTTTCGGGGGCAAAAACCAAACGAACATCATTATAAGTCTTATAACCATAGAGTGAATATTCGCCGCCATTATATAAAGTAACGACAGAGGTTTTTAGGCCTGTTTCTTTTTTCGTTCTAGCTTCTATTTCTTTAATCTTAGCATTCTTATTATTTACTTTTTCTTCATCAGTTTTACCAGAATTAATTGCATTCTGAACTTCTTTTGTAACGTCTTTAATAAGGACGAGTTGATCGACGAATAAGCCAGGGACAGGTCTTTCGTCAGCTAGAGTAGGAGCCCAGAAGCCAGTTTTATGAAGGTCCTCGCCTTCTTTATTTACCTCTGTGACGCTTTCACGGCCGCAGTGATGGTTTGTCATAACAAGACCATCTTCAGAGACAAAAGAAGCAGAACAATAGCTAGCAAATCTAAGAGCTGATTTTCTAGCCTTGTCGAACCACTCCGGAGATGGGTTAAAGCCATAGGCTTGTTTAAAGTAATCTACTGGTGGATTATCAAAAGTCCACATCTTGCCTGTATCAAATTTCTGAGCTTTAACTGTATCAAGGTCGATACCGAAAGCTGTAGCAGCAGTATTAGCGCTTGTATTTCCCGAATTCAGCTGTTGAGTACCTGCACAGCTGGCGAGGAATAGCGACAAGGCTACCACGCAGAATCTGAAGAGATTCTTTGTTGAATTATTGAGCATATTTCTCCTTTAAGATAAAAAAACATTTTAAGTTTTAGGTGAATAAAATTAACATATTTGCCATTGCTAAACAAATAAAACAGCAATTTTCAGCTTCAAAATTCCCTTAATATAGATTACGGCACTCAATTATGTGCATTAATATAATTTGGGTATATCTTTTCAGGCAGTAAAAAGAATGGTGAAATTACTTTTTTAAGGAAAGCTTTTTCAGTTTTTAACTTAGAAAAAGAATATTCTTAGTATTTACAGAAAAGTGTCATAAATCTGGATTACATTGTAAGAAGACAATTCAGATATATGACTCTGGTGTATAAAGGGGTTCAATATCCCATTCATCTTCAATAGTTCCACCGCAATGAGAACATTTTTCGACATAGAAAACTGTTTTCTCCTCATTTGGTGCTGCATGTATAAAGTTAATAACAGTCTGGCAGCTAGCGCATTGAACGACATGAGAAGTTTTAACCTTTGTACGGCAGACAGGGCATAAGCAGCCCAGATCAGTTATCGCTTTTTCTGGATCAACCAAGTAGATCGAGCTGCATTTTGTATTGTTACATTTTGCAAAATGCATTTTGTTTTTATTCTTAATAGTAGTGATATTATCCTCCGGGTAAATTACATGTGCAAAGGTAAATAGTTAATAAAATAAATTCTATGTAAAAAATTGGGCTTTAACTTATTTATCCATGCCCTAATTTTAGGCTAAAAAGTTTTTTCTATGTAGAAAATGTCTTATTTTTATCTATTATTTAAAGTAATTCTGGAATCAATTTAAAGGAGAAAAAATGGACAAAATTTCTTGTTTTAAGGCCTATGATATACGTGGTAAAGTAGGGAGCGAACTTAACACCGAACTCGCATACAACATTGGCAGAGCATATACAAAGCTGTTGAATCTGAAGACAGCTGTAGTTGGTCATGACGTACGTACTTCTTCTGTTGAACTCTCAGATGCACTTATAAAGGGACTAACCGACAGTGGTGTTGATGTAACAGATATAGGGCTTTGCGGAACTGAAATGATTTACTTTGCAACACCTTTCCTAAATGCCGATGGTGGAATTATGATCACTGCTAGTCATAATCCTCCCGAATATAATGGGTTGAAGTTTGTTAAGAAGGGTTCTGTTCCTGTAGGTTATGATTCAGGGCTAAATGAAGTAGAAAAGCTCATTCTAAGCAAGAATTTTGACCAGTTAAGCGAAAAGAAGGGGAAAGTAACACAAAAGGATGTAATGCCTGATTTTATAAACAACCTAAAGAAATTTTATGACAAAGATAAAATAAAGCCATTAAAAGTGGTTGTAAATGGGGGCAATGGTTGTGTTGGGCTTGCTTTAGATGCAATTGAAAATAACTTGCCGATAAAAATGATAAAGGTATTTACTGAACCTGACTCAAATTTCCCAAATGGAGTGCCAAATCCACTTCTACCTGGTAACAGGCAACCAAGTATTGACGCTGTACAAAAGAATAATGCTGATCTAGGAGTAGCATGGGATGGAGACTACGACAGATGCTTTTTCTTTGACGAAAAAGGCAATTTTATTGAAGGGTATTACATTGTTGGACTTCTAGCAAAATCAATATTAAAGAAACATCCGGGCGAAAAGATCGTCCATGATCCACGTTTAGTTTGGAATACAGTTGAAGTAGTCAGCAATAACGGGGGTCAGGCAATAGAGTCAAAAAGCGGTCATGCATTTATAAAAGAGAAGATGAGAGAAGTAAATGCAATTTATGGTGGAGAAATGTCGGCTCATCACTATTTTCGCGACAATGCTTACTCAGACAGTGGAATGATTCCTTTCCTTTTAGTTCTGCAATTGATCTCTGAAGAGGGAAAACCATTAAGCAAGCTTGTAGAAGAGATGGTAAATAACTTCCCATGCAGCGGAGAAATCAATACAACAATTGAAAATCCGGCAGCAAAGATAAAAGAGCTCGATTCTATGTTTACTAGCGGAAAGAAAGAATATCTAGACGGACTGAGCGTCGAATTTGATAACTGGAGGTTTAACATAAGGATGTCAAATACAGAACCTATCCTCCGCTTAAACGTTGAAAGCAGAAAAGATCAGAAGCTAATGGAAGAAAAGACAGAAGAGCTCTTAAAAATAATAAGAGAAAAATAATAGAAAAGTTAGAAAAATTAAAAAGCTAAAAAACCTACGGAACTAATTAATTTTAGGTGCGTCTAACAATAAAAGTTTAATCCATCCAATTTAACAGGAAGAGAAATATATGAACCAGGAAGAAAAGGATATTGATATCAACAAGATCCTTCATAATAAGCTTAAATCCATTTCTATTGATTCGCTTGAGGCCGGAATTTCAAAGGTCATTAGTGATCTGGTAGGTGAGGACTACAAGTGCAGCATCAATAACATCAAGTATACTCTCTTTAGCGGTGCTGAACTTAATCTAAAAGTTGAACTCTCACTAAAGTCTGATGAAACAGCTATTTAATTTTGTGGTTTTATTTTTCTGGTAATATTGAAAAGAAAAGCGGTATTGATTTTTATTTTTTCAATACCGCTTTTTTAGTATCCTTTAAAGAAAGGTTTATCTTTGTTATATGATCTCTTTAAGCGTCATGACAACCTTATCGATCTCTTCGTGGTTATTGTAGTAATGTGGAGAAAACCTTACTACTCCTTCGCGAACGGCAGCTACAATATTTCTTTTTTCTAATTCATCAAAAATTTCCTGTGCTTTTTCAGACTTAAAGCTAACAATTCCGGATAAATATTTTCTTTCAATACCTTTTAAGATAGGATTAAGGCCAATATCAGAGAGTCTTTCTATAAAATATTCCGAATTATCCAGGATTGTTTTTTCAATTTCATCAAATCCAAACGATAGCATCAGGTCAAGTGTAGCATGAAGAGCTGCAATTCCAATTGAACAGACAGTACCGTTCTGAAAACTATCTGCCCCTTCCCTTAAGGTTAGATCGTAGTCAAGCAGGTTCCATGCATCTTTAACAGAGGTCCATCCAACAAATTTAGGTTGCAGCTTTTCCTGCAGTTCCTTTCTGACATAGAAAACAGACAAGCCCTGCATAGACATTAGCCATTTTTGAGTTCCTGCAGCTAGAAAGTCAATAGACATTTTTTCAACATCTTCGCGCATGGCTCCCAAGGCCTGAATAGAATCGACACAAAAGATTACACCTTTCTGACGGCACAGTTGACCGATCTTTTCAATATCGGTCTTGTAGCCCGACAAAAACTGAACGTGGCTAATAGAAACTAGTCTGGTCTTTGGAGTTAGTGCCTTTTCAATATCTTCAAAGCTAACCTGCCCATCGTGAGATTTAATAAAGTCAATCTCGACGCCATAGGATTTAAGGTTCAGAAAAGGATAGATATTTGAAGGAAACTCAATATCATTTAATATAATTCTATCGCCGCTTTTCCAGTCAATGGACTGGGCAAGTATATTCAGGGCATTTGATGTATTGTCAGCAAAGGCAATGCGATCGCTTGTGGTGTTGATCATTTGAGCAAGTTTGTTCTTTGTATCAACGACTATCCTCTGAAAAGAGAAGTAATTTTCAATCTCTGTTTCACTTCTAGTATAAATATAGCTCTGCAAAGCATCAACAACAGGCTTTGAAAGAGGGCTAATTGCAGCATGATTCATATAGATCTTACCTGTTTTAAGGTAAGGGAAATAACTCCTGGATTCACTAATATTCATCTATTCTCCATAAAATAAAACATGTCATCTCTCAAAAAAAAGAAGATGACATGTATAAAAATAAAATATATTCAGAAATACAAACTTTTCAATACCTAAGCTTTTATACCTATTCTTCAGCCTTTGCCCTTAAAGAGTCCCAGATCATGTATGCGCATATTAGAGCAAACATCATAATTGCAACAAGTTCGGCCGAATTGGATTCAAACCATTCCGTATTGACAAGATTAATATTCTTATATCTCATAATTGCACTTATTACGCCCATGAGCGCACCACCGGCTATGAAGCCTGAGGCAATAAGTGTTCCACGTTCACGTCTAGCATTGTTCAAAGATTCATTTTTTGATCTTGTTGATACGAAGTGAGAAATAAGTCCACCAACCAGAAGTGGAGTATTCAATTCAAGAGGTATGTACATACCAAGAGCAAAAGCAAGTGCCGGAACGCCTAAGATTGTAAGGATAAGAGACATGAAGGCACCAGCAACATAAAGCATCCATGGTGCAGGCTGGTTAGACATAAGAGGTTTTATGACAGCTGCCATTGCATTTGCCTGTGGGGCTACAAGGCTGCTATTTGGGCCAAAGCCATAGGTTTGGTTTAATACAAGTATAACCCAGCCAACAGTAGCCGAGGCAACGACAGTACCAAGAAACTTCCAGGTCTCCTGTTTATAAGGAGAGGTACCCAGCCAGTAACCTATTTTAAGGTCTGTAATAAATCCGCCAGCCATAGATAAAGCAGTACAAACAACGCCGCCAATGATTAAAGCCGAAGCCATACCAGCCTCGCCAGTAAGACCCACAGAGACTAAAACTATAGAAGAAAGTATGAGCGTCATAAGTGTCATACCAGAGACAGGGTTTGTACCAACAATAGCAATTGCATTTGCTGCAACAGTTGTAAACAAGAAAGAAATAATCAAAACAATAAGAAGTCCAACAATAGCATGTGTAAGGTTACCAACTACTCCAAATAAGAAGAAAATAAATACTAATGCAGCTGTAAGCAGTATACCACAGACGATAATAATCATTGGAAGGTCTCTTTGAGTTCTGACTCTGTCACTATGATTTGTCTTTCCGCCAAAGATCTCTTTTACAGCAAGTGAAAATGCTGAAACGATTATTTTTGATGAGCGGACAATACCTATAATACCAGCCATCGCAATTCCGCCAATACCAATGTGGCGAACATAAGTTGAGAAGATCTGTTCGGGGGACATATCCTTAATTAACAGTGTGACGTTAACGCCAAGAGGCTGAGTTATTGCCTGTCCAATATATGAAACGACAGGAATCATAACATACCAGGATACAAATGAACCTGCAGCAATTATGGCCGTATACTTTAAGCCAGTAATATAACCAAGTCCCATTACAGCTGCGCCCACATTCATTCTAAAGACAAGCTTATAATTATCAGCAAGCTTCTGTCCAGCAGTAATTACTCTTGTAGTAAAGACCTCGCTCCACCATCCGAAGGTTTGAATGATAAAGTCATAAAGGCCGCCAATAAGTCCGCTTATAACTAAAACAAGAGCTTGTCCGCCGCCTTTTTCTCCTGCCACAAGAACTTCGGTTGTAGCAGTAGCCTCGGGGAAGGGGAACTTACCGTGCATTTCCGAGACGAAATACTTTCTAAAGGGGATAAGGAAAAGTATTCCTAAAAAGCCGCCAAAGAGAGAGGCAAGGAATACCTGAAAGAACTGGACGTGCAGGTTTAATATGTAAAGTGCAGGAATTGTAAAGACCGCACCCGCAACAATAACGCCCGAGCTAGCGCCAATGGACTGAATAATCACATTTTCGCCAAGAGCGTTTTTCCTCTTAAATACAGTCGAAAGTCCAACGGCAATAATTGCAATTGGTATTGCTGCTTCAAAGACCTGCCCTATCTTTAATCCAAGATATGCAGCAGCAGCTGAAAAGATAGCAGACATTATAAGTCCCCAGCATACAGACCAGAGTGTAACCTCAGGAAAAGTTTTTGTAGGGAACATTACCGGGACATATTCTTCACCCGGTTTTAATTCAGTATAAGCATTTGAAGGTAATCCACCATTTGTTTTTGGTACAGGTTCAGCGCTCATATTCTTGTTCTTCTCCTTTTTTATTTTATCAAAAATGGTATTTCTAATTCAACTCTCTCATCTTTTATAGATTTGAGATATAACTTTCCATAAGGACATGAACCTGATGGATAATAGTATTCAGGTTTCACTATTCCAAGGCGAATTCTTTTTTCAACCTCCGGGTACCACTCAACCTGGTCAGAATGATTTGATTCAACTTCAAATTCAGCCGGGGTAGTCATCTCGGTGATTTCTTTAACGTTTATTGTAGCGTTACCTGCCTTTAGTGCAAAGGCAGGAACTATTACCAATCTCAGTGTTGTGCTATCGGCATTACCAAATGTATTTTGAATGCTAATTACACCATTAGGATAATTAAGGCCATCTTTTAAGATCGCTTTTCCTGATTCATCATAAACCAGAAGAGATAGATCTGTAAGCTTATTGAAGTCTTCTTTAGTTGTATTTACTTCAAACTGCTTAAGGCTTTCTCCCTTTCTTATGACAAAGTCATAAGAGTATTTATCAGTAGAAGAAAATTCGGCCTGAAAGTTCTTTTGATATCCAAGGAGTCTTCCGCTAAGCTGATAACTCTTTACCTGGTCGAGAGAATTACTGATCTTAATTGATTTAGTTTTAGCGTCAACTATGGCATCTTCGCCTACAGCTTTAACGCCTGTAAATTCGACCGACAAGTTATAGTTAGAGAGTTCCTTTGCCATAAAATATCCGTGTACAACTAACTCATAAACTCCAGGTTTAAGGTCCTGATGACTTACAATGGATTCTACCTCTTTATTATTTGATGAAAGAAGAGATGAAGTATAAGTATTGACTCCATCTTGATCAAAGAGTCTGTAGATGACCTGAGAATACCCCTTTTTTGGAGTATTCATCTTAACTATCATTGCACTTGCACCCTGGGGAACATGAATAAAATACCTTTTATGTTTTCCGGGCATTAGTTTTTCATTTTCCCAGCTCATGCTATAGTTGTTACTTCTAGTAAACTCGTAGGGAATAATTACAGAGGCCTGAAGTTCAAATTCAGGGAATTTTGTCTTGTTGTCATCACGGTAAGCAGTGATCTTTCCGGAATATAGGCCAGGTTCGGTCATTTTGCTTTTGTCAAAACGAACTGAAACGTTAGCACCCTGCTGGTTTCTTAAATAAGTTTTTTTCTGTACAGGAAGCAGCCAGTCGCAATCGCTCTTAAGGTTGTAGATGCGGTAGAACTTATCACTTTGAAGAGCGTTAACCTTTGAAATAAAAAAGTTAAAGCTGTCTTCTTTATTTATTACTAATCCGTTTCTAAAATAAAGGTTAGGAGCTCTGTTATTAGGCATAGATGGTACATAAGCGCTGACGGTATAGTCAACATAGTCCATATATTCTTTGTCTTTAATATATTTTTCAAGTACGCTGTATGCATTCAAAACATTAATGTAACCTGCTCCCTGATCGAGATAATTGTAATCTTTAAGTTTTACGGCGCCCTGACGGATTGCCTTAAAAAGAAGTTGAGAGGGAATCTTTATTCCAGGATATTTCTGGCTAACAGCACTCATAAGCAAAGAAACGACGCCCGTTGTATATGGAGAAGCCATGCTTGTACCCCACATTCTGTCATTTGTGGACCAATTCGTAACAGTAGATACACAGGCTCCAGGGGAAACGACATCAGGTTTTGGTACCTCACCACCTCTTGAGCTAAAATGCAGCACAATATCCTCACCAATCTCTGCACCATAGACATCGCGCGCTACTGCATTAGTAAGGACAGCGCCAGATGAAAAGACATATTTTCCTGAAGCAGGAAGTCCTGCAGTTGAAATTCCGGGTCCATTATTGCCATTTGAAACACATACATATAAATAAGGGTTTTTCCTTAACAGGTCCTGAAGGAATAGCTCCATATCTGAATAGCCTTCAATTACGCTGCCAATACCAAAACTCATATTAATAATGCAGGGTTCATCAAGTTTTTTAGAAAGAGAGTCAGCATACAAGAATGCCCTTTTCATACTTTCAGTTACAGTTGCACCACCAGACATAGTATTATGGCCTATTTTAAGTGCAATAAGTCTTGATCCTGGAGCAACACCGTTAAAATGTTTTTCTTTTCCTATCTGATATCCACCTGCAATGCCGGCAACATGTGTACCATGCCCACCGTCATCATAAAAGAGGCTAATCTTCTTTTGTCCGGGGAAAATATTAATTGCAAAGTTAAAAGGAGCAATTTTTGCAGAAGTAGCAATCTGGAAAGTATCATATTTTTCCTGGTAGCTGCGTACAGGCTTTTCATCTGCAATACTTCCATCAGAATTAGTATCAAAATAAGCGACCCAGTACTCTTCTCCCCCTTTTGATACCTTAAAGGCAACGACTATGAAATTATCATCAAATTTCCCGTTAGAATTAAGGTCGCGAACGAGTGAATTAGAATTTTTGAACCTGTTTTCGTCGAAATTTCCTATATAATATTTATCATCTGCAGCTTTAAGTGAGAGTTTATTAATGCCTTTTATAGAGAGCTTATGCTCATCGTTAGTAATAGTAATTTCCCCTGTTCCATTTTTTCCAAGGGCATCAGCCAAAACAACTTCATTCTGCTCATTTTTAAGTTTTGTATCAAATAATTCAATATCCCCCTGACCAGTAAAATCCCTGACATCGATCATTTTTGTCTGGCCTAAAGGAGTCGTTTTTAGGCCATCAATGCCCATATCCACACCAGTATCGAGTATAAGAATAATTGTACCCCGGCCATCATACTTAGGGTATTTATTTAAAAAGTCTTCAACACCTGTAGGTTTTAGGTCCAGAAATGTCTGCGTTGTATCTTGTGAATGTAAGTTGCTGAAGGAAAAAGCAACCAATAAAAAAAGTAAATATCTAAATTTCATGTGCAACTTCTTTCTTATTTGATCCGAAAAATTAAATAAATATGATTTGAAAGGAAAGGACTATTTGAATTAAGAAGAGGAAATATAAGTTATTATAACTTCTTGACTTGGGGCGCTTTGGAACAGGATATATTTTAATTAGCTGGAAGGCTGCACGGGAAGCTCAGAGTGATGATAGTGCCCTCATTTATAATGCTATCTACAATTAACTCTCCTCCCATGAGTTTAGTCAGATTATAAGCAATTGTCAGTCCAAGACCTGCACCTTCATATTTTCTTGTATGTCCTTCATCTTCCTGTGCAAAAGGCTCGAACATACGGGTAAGATTTTCCTGAGCAATGCCCTTTCCCGTATCAGATATTGTTATTTTTGCTGTTTCATCATAGTAGCATTTTAGTTTAACTTTTCCATTACGATCTGTATACTTAATGGCATTATCGACAAGAACGTTTACAATTTTCTCAAGTTTTATTCTGTCAGCTTTAATTGAAAGCTCTTCATCCTCTATGTCAATATCGAAGATCATAGTTTTATCTAATGCAAAATGCATCATATTGCGGTAAACAGCTTTAAGGACTGAAGCTACATTTGTTGAGACAATATCTAATTCAGTCTCGCCCGATTGTATCAAGGATACTTCCAGGATGTTATCTACCAGGCTTAAAAGTCTATTAAAGCCTTCTTTCAGGTAGGGGAAAAATTCTATTGCTGAATCAATACTTCCAGATTTCACATCATCTTCAATGAGCTCTGAGTAACCTACAATAGCATTAAGTGGAGTACGTATCTCATGAGACATATTTGCAAGGAATGAACTTTTCAGTTTGTTTACGTGAGTTTCCTTCTGATAAGCCTTTCTCAGCTTTTCATCGTTGATCAGCTGCTCGGTAATATCCTTAAGGCTTATAATGAAGATCCTCTGCTCTTCATAATGGTCATCAGTAAAAGTAATGGAGCCAAGATATTCGCGGTCAATAATATAGTTCTTATATCTGAATTCCTGGTATGCATTCTTAAACTTGGTTAGATTATTTATTGCCTGGGTAAGTATCAGGTGGAAATGTTTATCAAAAATGTCTTCTATGTTTTTCTCCATAGCTTTTTCTCTTTTTAGAGAAAATACCTCATAGAAGTTATCATTTGCATTTTCGAAGTATAGATTTCCCTTTTCACTCCGGACAATCAAAAGTAGGTCAGAAATATTATTAATAATTGATTTTTGTCTTTCCTCTGAACGTTTGATGATCCTGTTTTTCTGCACGTAATTAGTGATGTCGTTTGCTGTAATAATAAAGTTCATTGCTTCTGCAGCAACATCATCTCTTTTTACGGGATTAATAGTCAGTTCTATGTAAGATAAGCTCCCATCGTCATTAATATCGGAGACGACTTTTGTACATTTTTCATAACCAGCAATTTTTACTCGAAGGTCTTCGAGGTCAGGATGATCTAGTATATTAGAGAGAACATCGATTATATTTCTGCTATAAAGAAATTCAATTGTAGTATTAAGTATCTTTTCAAAAGATTTTGTCGAGTATGTTATCCTGCCATCAGAATCAGTTATAATTACCGGGACATTACCGAACTCCAAAGCATTGTGGAGCGTATTGATTTTACTTTCAAGTTTCTGTCTTTCTTCAAGAGAAGAGAAGATAAAGACAAAAAAGTCAGATTCATTTACAAGGATTCTTTCAACTTCGACATAAAAATTTGGACTAGCACCAGAAGTATTGCGAAAATAAAAAAGGTCACAATGGAAGCTGCTATACTTGCTAAGCGAGAGGCCTTCAATTAAAGAATTTATATTGGGTTCAGACTCGAAAGTGCCAAAATTATCCCCTTCCTTTAGATGAAAGGATAATTCAAAGGAATGATTTGCATAGATAATATTCCCGCTGCAATCAGCAATAGCCATAGACTTTGTGTCAGGGAACTCTTCAAGAGACTTAAAATCTTTGATTGAGTTAAATCTTTTAGGATTTTGCAAAAATGGCTTTTCACTATCCTGGGAATTACTACTCATTAGCCAGCACTTTTATTTTTTCAATTATTACGGGTTCGACCTGTTCTTCAAATTTGTGGCCTTGAAGGCTTTTTTCAGGTATCAGCTTTTCAACTAAAGTAAAAAAAGCTGTATTAATATATTCAAATTCTCTGATAATATTGAAATTTATTTCATCCATCAGATCTTTAAGTGCAATACTATCAAATTTACTTATTTCATTTGCGACTTCAAGAAAAGCAATTCTTTGGAACAGCTTTCTAAGTCCATTTAATTCAAGGACCTGAATATCATCTCTTAGGCTATAATTATCTTTTCCAACCGATACTGTAAGAATAATTCGTTCTTCTTTGTTTTTTGCATTCTGAATAGTCTTAATAATATCAAAAAACTGACGGCTCTGGCTATTGAATCTAACCAGGTCAATTTCAGCCTGAAATTCAAATTCACTTACAAGAAAGACAATTTTTACTGTTTCCTTGCCACGGCCAATAATTTCCTTTAAGCGCCAGTTGATCCTGGCCAGGTAATGAACAGCCGGAGAAAAGGAGATTGTATCATTAATACTCATCTTTCCCGGCAAGACATTCCTGTACTTAGTAGCCGGGCCAGAGTATTTACTACCTTTATAGTTTAAATCGGTTTTAATATTGATAATTCGGTCTAACATATAGATAGATTATTCCTTATATTATTATCGGCATGTTTTTTCCAATGTTGAGGAGATGATAGAAAAGAAATAATTACTTTTAGGCTGGCCCCCAAAGGTAAGCGGGGGGAAAAGGACGGGGAGACAAGGTGACTAGGGGACAAACAGGACAAGGGGCGTAGGGATGGGGGGGTGAAATGTCTTTTACTGTTTTATTCTGATCATCTTACTATCAGAGGTATAATTAACGATTTCCGGGTTTTCCAGGTTCACAAGGGCCTGAACAAACTTCTTAATTCTTTCAATTGATTCATTAATGATATAGAAGTCGTCTTCCACTTTCTTAGCCTTTGAGCTATCTAGTTCTTCCTGGAGAGTTTTTACAGACATAATAAGGCTACTTAGTGGATTGTTTATCTGATGGCCAATTGTACAAGCCATTTCGACAAGAGCTTTATTATGCTCAATGCTTCTGAGTTCATTCTGGAGGTTATGAATCCTTATACCCGAGCGAATTCGGGCCAAAAGTTCCTGGTTTTCGACAGGTTTTACAAGGAAATCATCGGCGCCAATATCGAGTCCCATAACTCTATCTTTCAAAGAGGCTCTAGCTGTAAGAAGAATAAAATAGATAAGCTTATATTTTTCATTTTTCTTAACCAAATTACACAATTCCAGTCCATCCATAACCGGCATAGTCCAGTCGGCAATGATCACCTTTGGCTGGTATTGTTCAATGATCTCAAGGGCTTCGGATCCATTTCTGGCGGACTTAGCCTCGTAATCATTTTTGCTTAAGAGACGCTCAAGAATAAATCTTGTATCTTCTTCATCTTCAACTATTAAAATTCTATCTTTTTCCATCGTAACATTTATCTAGTTTAATTTTCAGATATTAAGCTATTAACCTTCTTTAAAAGGTCATTGTAATCAAGTATCGGTTTTACAATATAGTCATCAGCAAGGCTTTCTTCAAAGTAGTTATTTGGCCCAATATTTTTCTGGTATGCAGTAACCAAAAGAATAGGGATTTTAGAGTGTTTTTCGCTTTGTTTAATTTTTTTTGATAAAATAACACCGTCAACTTTTTCGCCATTCAGATAAGTATTTTTAAGGTTAATATCCATAATTATCATACCGACATTATCATTTTGGATAATATCCATAAGTTTGTCGCCATCTTCCATCGTAATAGATTTATATTTTGTCTTAGAGAACAAATACTTATAGAATTCCTGTGTAAAGGGGTCATCCTCGACAATAATAATGTTTTTATCCATTTTTCTTTCCACTATATTTTACAATAATACTAATTCTTCTATTTGTAATATCATAAGGATCTTGTTTATTCTTAAGCCTTCTATCAGCATACCCTCTTATCTCATCAAACTGGACAGGGCTAAGTCCACCCTTAGTAAGTGCTCTTCTAGCGGAATTAGCTCTATCAGCGCTAAGTTCGAAGTTAGTATAACCGCGGCCGTTACCGCTATAAGGGCGTGAATCCGTATGGCCCTCAACAATTACCATATTGGGAAGTTTTTCAAGTTCACCGCCGATCCTTTCAAGAAGAAGCTGCGCAGCAGGTTTAAGCTCTGAGGTACCAATTTCGAAGAAAACATCCTTATATGAGTCCTGAATTTCAATTTTTAGGCCCTCATCGACTATCTCAATTTTTATTTGATCCATCAGATCCTTGAATTCAGGATTAGCCTTTAACTCCTGAGAAAGGGCTTCACCCATAGAGGCGAGTTTTTGCATTTCCTTGGCTTTAAAGTCCATTTCAGCTTTTGCATTCATATCGATAATAGCAGCGCCCTTACCGTTGAGCATGCCCCGGCTTTTAGATTCAAAGCCCACAGGATCCTTAAAATAGCCAGAGACAGCTTGTTTTACCTGTTCGCTTTGACCAAGTATCCAAAGGACAATAAAAAGAGCCATCATTGCCGTTACGAAATCGGCATAAGCCACCTTCCATGCTCCGCCGTGGTGGCCTTCATGGCCCTTCTTTTTCTTCTGTATTATTATAGGACCATTACCTTCGCCCAAACTCATTTTTAGTCCTTCTTTCCTCTGATGTAGTTTTCAAGTTCCTGGAAGGTAGGTCTTTCATCAGTAAAAATAGTTCTTCTTGCAATTTCTACTGCGATAATTGGTGGGTTACCTTTAGCATAAGCAACAATACATGCTTTGATTGTTTCAAGGTAGCGTACCTGGTGTTCGAGATTCTGCTCTATATTTCCGGCTAGTGGTCCGACAAATCCATAAGACAAAAGAATACCTGTAAAAGTACCTACCAGTGCAGAAGCCACATGGTGACCTACAGTTTCGGCACCTTCACTAATAGCACCCATAGTAATAATAATACCCAGTACTGCCGCAACAATTCCAAGTCCAGGTAAAGCATCACCTGTCTTATTCAGAATTGCAGGAATAGGTTTCTGTTCCATTTCAAAGGTTTCGATCTCAGTATCGAGCAGAGCTTCAATTTCATGAGCCGGGACACCACCGGAGAGCATAACCTTCATAGTATCGCAAAAGAAGCTACGGGCAAAATTATCTTTAATAAACTTTTTGTTGCGAGAGAGTATTTCGCTTTCCTCAGGTTTTTCAATATGTTTTTCAATAGCAATAAGTCCATCTCTTTGAGCGACCAGGAAAAGGTCATTAAATGCTTTTAGGAGTTCCAGATAATCTTCCTTATGACTTCCCTTAAAAGAAATGGCGCCGGGAATAGCAGCAATAATCTTTTTAATAGTAGATAAAGGAGCGTTTATCAGTAAGCTACCAATAGCTGCGCCACCTATAACAAGGAATTCATAGGGTTGGAACAATAGCATTACATTTCCACCAGAAAGCATAAAACCAACGACAACTGAGACGAGAACGACTGCTCCGCCGACAAGTATGAACATTCCTATTTACCCTGTGTTTGATTAATATTTTCAATTTCGCTGACGAGTGCCAGAATCTTTTCACACTTTGTTTCCATCAGCGGCCAGTCAATTTCGCCGGCGATAATTTTATCTTCAATTTCACCACCCATTACAGTCAGTTCCTGAAAGCCAATAGTGCCTCCATTACCTCTTAGTTCATGGGCAACTATTCTAAGGAGATCCTTATTCTTTTGCTCCAAAGCCGATTGCATTCTGTTTTTCTTCTCTGGGAAACTATTCAGGAAAAATCTAAGAAGAGTTTTCTGAATATCATTTTTTTCACCATCTGAGAAGACCTTTTTCTTTTTAGACTTTGTTAAAGTTTCACTGCCAAGGATTTCATTTACATATTTAATAATCATTTCCTTTTGCAATGGTTTTGATAAGACGCGGTTTGCTCCTGCCTCAATAGCAGCCAGTACATTACGCCTATCTGTATTAGCACTAATAACAATAACAGGGATATGCTTAAGATTATCTAAGACTTTGATAACTTGCAGCATTTTTAAGCCATCAAAGTTAGGCATCATAAGGTCAAGGAATATTAAATTCGGTTTAAACTCCGTAGCCTTTTGTAATCCCTCTAAGCCATCTAAGCAAGTTATCACCTCAAAGTTGTAATCCTCAAAAAAAGTTTTTAATGCATGGCGGATTACATCAGAATCATCTACTACTAAAACTTTAATTTTACCAGTTTGTTCCATCATTTCTTTATTTTATTTACCCTTAATTTGGATATATCGCCTGCAAGTTTTTGTTTACTGCTTTCAGAGGCAGCAATTGTGTTTTCCTTAATTTTCTCATATACCTCTCCGCGCAGAATTTTCACACTTCCAGGAGCTTCAATTCCTATCTTTACCTGATTTTCAGATAGTGAGATGACTTTAATAACAATATCAGCGCTAATTCTAATTTCTTCGTTCAATTTTCTTGACAAAACAAGCATAATCTCACCTGTTAATTTTCTGTGAAGAGAATATAATCAATAGGCAGATTATCTTCATCTAAAATCTTTTGAAATCCGCTCTTTTTATCCTGGTCAATATAGACCGGAGCCTTTAGATTTATAGTAATTTTTAATGGATCGGGATCAAGTTTAACAATTCCGAAGGGTTCCGAGCCTGATTCTTCCGGATATTCATCCATGAGTATCCGGATACTGCACAAAGGGAATACTATTTCCGGTTCGTCGACCGAAGTAAGCCACATAATCAGCTCTTCACCTGAATTAATAAGGAGGTATTTTTTGTACTCCTCAAAGCCTATAATGCCATCCTTGAATTCGATTATCATATTTTCATCGAATTCAATCTCACCAAATTGATTTGTATAGATTTTCATTTGTGTGTCTAAAAATTATTTCTTCAAAATTACGATATCTACACGTCTATTGCTACGTCTTCCTTCAGAAGTTTTATTAGTAGTAACAGGACGGTATTCAGAATATCCGACAATTGAGACCTTTTCGGGCGAAAGTCCCTGGCTGTTAATTAAATAGTATGCCGTATTTAAGGCTCTTGCAACCGATAAATGCCAGTTTGAGGCATAAACTGAAGCTTTGATCGGGACATTGTCTGTATGCCCTTCAATTCTAATATCATTGGGCAATGTCTTTATTACAGAAGCAAGTCTATCTAAGATTCCCTTTGAACTTTCATTTATTTCCGCATTAGCAGAAGCAAAGAGTATATCATCAAGTATATGAATAGTAATTCCTCTTTCGTTTTCCTCGAGCCGAATTGAATTATCGAGTGAGTTTTGAGAAATTACGTTCTGAAGATTAGACTTTAGACCATTTATTGGGTTAATATTATTCCTTATTTCAACTTTTTTGTCCGAGACTCCCGGAATAACACTTTCCTTAACACCCAGTACGTTGCCCATAGCAAACATTACTTTGTGATACTTCTCAAGGTCAATATTAGACATTGCATAAAGAATGATAAACAATCCAAGAAGAAGTGTAATAAGATCGGCGTAAGTAACTAAATACCTATCTTTATCGTTTTCTTCGTTAAAGAAAGCATCCTCAGTCTCTAGACTGTCATAATTTTTTCTTGTTCGCTTTGTGGGAGCATACTTAACAGTCTGGCTTTCACTACCGAGGGAATCTCCCCACTCTGCAATGCCAGTACTCCCTCCAAAGAGATCTCCATCATATGTTTTTCTTCCAGATGACATTGTTTTAGTTTATCTCCAACTGGAAGCCAAATAAGATTTGCACTAAGGACTCCCCATAAAGTAGCAATAAATGCAGTTGCAATACTATGAATTAAGTTATTCGGGTCCTCACCGGCATGAGCTAGAGTCATAACAAGACCCATTACTGTTCCAAGAATTCCCATTGTTGGGGCATATCCCCCCATTTTTGTAAAGATCATTATATTTGAGTAATGTCTATCTTGCATAGCCTTCATCTCAGCATGAGCAATATTTTGCAAAGAATCAGGGTCAGTGCCATCGACAACTAATCTAACCAGTTTTCTAGGGTAAGTATAACTAACTTTATCAAGTTGTTTTTCCAGCGAAAGCAGTCCTTCTTTCCGAGAAATAATAGAAAACTCGATCAGAGAATATACAAGAGCATTAATATCATATTTCTCTTTAAAGTAAGCCATTTTCATTAGAGAAATGATATTCTTAAACCTGTTAAAACCAAATCCAATAATTGCAGCAGAAAATGTCCCGCCAAAGACAATTATTATTGGGGGGATAAGGAATAAAGCTTTTACGGATCCGCCCTCAAAAAGATAAGCGCCGAAGATACAGGCGGCACCTAAAACAAGGCCATTTATACTACCCAGTTTCTTTAGCATTATAAGTAATCCAGTAAAGATTTAGGTAAAGTCATTGAAGCCATTTTATAGGACATCTCAAGAAAGTACTGCTGGTTCTGCAGGTCGATTACAGCCTTGGCAACATCAGTATCTTTTTCCTTTGAAAGCAGGTTCTGGAGCTCCAATTTCTGATTATCGAGCATATCACTAGTCGAATCCAGGCGGTTTTGAATTTCACCTGCCGAGGTAGTCTTTACAAGAAGATTTTCTCCAAATTTTTTTACAATCTGAATATCGGCATTAGCTGGTTTCTGGCCGCTTTTCAGATTGTCTCTTACTCTAATAAGAGTGTTAAAAATATCAGTACTAGCAAGATTTGGGCTATCAGGAGGGGTATTGCCGGTATTTGGCAAGGTCCCGAATACTTCCTGTCCTGTAGTATTGATCTTTTGTATTATATTAGTACTAATTCTTACGTTTTGAACACCTTGTGTATTTACATTTTGCATAACAGTCGTCGTATTCTGCCCTGTTGCGGGGTTTACGACAGTTGTCGAGCTAAAGTCAAATGGCTTTTTCGAAAAATCGGTGCCACCGAATACATATTTTCCGTCATATTCAGCATTTGCCAGATCGACAAGAGATTTAATGGCAAGATCGATCTTGTCTCCATAAGTATTAAAGCTAGACTGGTTTGTAGGATTATTAATATCTGTAAACATGACATTAATTTTCTCGATCTCATCCTGAATAGCCTGCATAGAGTCGATAGAGGTTTGGGCAAAGGCCAGTGAATTATCAATATTACTTTTAAATGTATCAATATTTGCAATCTGGTCATCAAGGCGTAAAACCCTGGAAATACCGCTAGGTGAATCTGAGGGTTTATTGATCTTTGAATTTGTTGCGATCTGATTTTGCAAAGAATTAATAGATTCTTTTGATTTATTCAAAGACGTAATAAGGTTAGATGCCAGTATTGAATCTGTTATTCTCATTTTTACACCATATTGATTAGAGTCTGGAGCATTTCATCGGCAACTTTTATAAGTTTTGCAGAAGCATCATAGGATCTTTGAAATTTAATAACGTTTGTCATTTCCTCATCGACTGAAACGCCGGAAACTGATGACTTCTGAACACCCAACTGATCTAATACCAGCTGGTTCGAATCAGCATTCTGATCGCTAAGCTGCTTATCACCTCCAATTGAACTGACAAGCGAAGAATAATACTCACTAATAGTCTGCCCATTAATTGCTTTACTGGAGGCAGCTTGAGCAAGTTTTACAGCAATGTCTCCATTTCCATTCTGATTATTCGAAGAGACTGCAATTTTCCGGGGGTCAGAAGCAATTCCTACGCTTGGATCTCCTGCAATGTTAGGATTAATTTTCAGTATTCCACTACCATAACTGGAAAAGAAATCCTCTCCGTTAGGTGAAGTTGTTGCACTAGTAGCATTTAGGTCATAACCCTGTTTATGAATTTGGTTGACAGAGGTCATAATCTGCTGAGCAAAAGTATCAATTTTATTCTGATATCCGGAAATAGTATTCGTATAGAGATCTGTAATGGCATAAAGTTCACCGCTATTTAGTGTAACCTTAGCGCTCCCATCTGAAGTAGTAATCTGAAGCTGTCCGTTTTGGACATCAGACTTAAACTCAGAATAATTAGAGCCATCAACAGCAAAAGCGCCACCTATTGAAATATTAGCATTTCCTTTATCGTCGAAACCAATAGAAAGGTTAGCCAGTTTGCTTAAATCATCAATAGCTTTATCTCTTGAATCAAGAAGATCATTAACCGACTGGTCAGCTGATCTGGCCTCAAAAATCTGTCTATTCAAACTTTGAATATTTTTAAGTCCGTTATTCAGCTCAGTAAGATTATCATTTAGGTCGGTACGGAGGTCCATTTTAGTTTGAGTCAGGCCCTCATAAACATTCTGAATTTTAGTTGTAAGATTCTGAGCCGCCTGAATTACATCATTTCTTAAAGGGATTGAACTTGGAGTTGAAGAAAGTTTATCCCATGAGCTAAAGAAAGCATTTGTAAGCTTAGATATCCCCTGATCAGAAGGTTCAGAGAGGAAAGTCTCCACCTGTGAAAGGACATCCGAGCGTTTGCTAGCATCTGAATGTTTAGAATTATAAAGCCTGGTTTGTGAATCCAGAAGACTCATTCTTATCCTCTGTATGTCCTGCACTTTTACACCAGAGCCCCATTCGCCACCAGCGATTGGTTCGGCTCTTTCGGTAGCGAGAATAACCTTTGAGCGCGTATAATCCGGGTTACTGGCATTTGCTACGTTATGGGATGTTGCATCGAGTGCTCTTTGATAAACCCCCAAACTGCGGCTTGCTATGTCAAAAACTCTTGATATTCCCATGATTGTTTATACTCTTCTGTCTAGCAGAGATTTATTTTTATTAAGAAGCGAAGTAATTGTTTCTTTAATAAAGGCCCTGGAATTTTCTATTAAATATTTATTTTGCTGATTTATTACAGAAATCTGTTTTATGAGCTTCTTTAACTCTTTTTCATGCAAAGAAATGTTTTCAAGAGTCTTAGCACCAATATGCTCTTTTGTTTTCTCAATAAACTCAGAGAGTTTTGGAGTCTCACAATGAATTGAATAACCCAAATAGAGTTCTGCAAGAATACTTATTCTGTGCTTTTCGGTCTGCTGAATATTAACAAGTGTCCTTTCTTCAGTTGAGATCGATTTTTCAAGATCCTCATAGTTTAACTGTACTAAAGCCTTCTGCTTTAAAGAAGCCGCATTAAATAGTTGTGAGAGGTTTTTCTTCTGTTGTTTCAGATTTTCGATTAAATCTTTGACTTCCATAATAACCTTTTATCCGTTCAAGTGATTAAGATATCCCATAACTCTTGAGATATAAGTTTTTGTTTCATTAAAAGGAGGAACCCCGTTATACCTATCAACATTTCCTGGTCCAGCATTATAAGCAGCTAAAGCAAGCTTCAGATTTCCATTATATTGTCGAAGCAAACCCGCTAAATATTTAGTCCCCCCAAAGATATTTTCTTTCGGATCCCAAACATTATTTACTCCCAATGATCTGGCAGTTGAATCCATTAGCTGCATAAGCCCTTTTGCTTTGGTGGAAGACTGAGCCCGAGCATTACCTGCAGATTCTGCAAGAATGACAGATTTAATAATATTTGTATCGACCCCATAGGTTTTTGAGGCTTGATTGATAATATCTTCATATTTATTAATTCTATTCATAGTCTTTTTAGCAGGTTCAATAGCAGTATTTGAATTATCAGTCTTTGCCCCCGTAACATCGTTTTTTACATCAGTACTACTACTCTGTGCATTTTTGCCATCCTCAGCCTTTTTTGTATCTTTTTCCAGATGAGAAAGTCTTTCAACGACATCGGCAGGAAGGTCCTCTCCTGTTAGTTTTTTATAGAGTTCCTCTGCTACGCCCAAACCTTTGGATTTTGAGATCATAGAAGAGATTTCATTTTCAAACATTGACTGATACATATCAGAGCCTAATCCCTCTTCACCACCAAAGAGGCCTTCGGTATTTTTCGTCATACTTTTAAGCATCATTGAAGTAAGCAAGCCTTCAAAGTCCCTTGAGGCCTTTGCAAGTTTTGTCTTCTGCTCAGCGGTATATTTATCAGTAACTTCAGGAGTACTGGTAAAGTGCTTTGCTTCATTTGTAACTTTTAAGTTCATAGACCTGCTTAAGTTAGTTTTAGTGTTGAGTTATCAGTGCTTAGATTTAATATAATTTCACATTTACATAATAATTAGTTCTGCTACAAGAGCCCCAGCTTCTTTTAAGGCCTGGAAAATAGCAATCACGTCGCGCGGTGCAACTTTCAAGGAATTCAGTGCAGAGGCGACTTCCTGAACAGTTGAAGCGCCATTAAGGGCGACGGTTCTTGTTGAATCTTCTTCTTCAAATGGGACAAGGTTATTAAATACAACTGTTTGTCCGTTTGAGAAGCTATTTGGCTGAGAGATCAATGGATATGATCTAATATTAATGTTCAGATTTCCATGAGTAATAGAAGCCGGAAGGATTCTAACGTTGCTTCCTGAGACAACCGTGCCAGTTCTTTCATTAAGAACGACTTTAGCAACTACATCACTTTGAACCTGAATAGCTTCCAGCTCAGCTAAAAAAGCAGTAATATTATTTTGTTTTTCTCCAGGTACAGTTACCGTTATTTCAGAGGCATCCAGGGCTTTAGCAATCTGGTTGCCGGCCTTTTGGTTAATAGCATTAGCCACGTTATTAGATGTAGTAAAGTCAGGGTCCCTAAGAACAATGCTTAAATTCTGGTTTGAAATTGGAGCTTGTGCAATTGGCCTGTTTAGAATTCCACCCGAAGGAATTCTGCCTGCAAGTGTGTGGTTTTTTGCGACTCTCCCGCCAGAAGGTGTACTAATATCAAAACCACCGACTGATATAGGGCCTTGTGCAAAGCCATAGACCTGTCCATCAAGAGCAGAAAGTGGAGTCATAAGAAGAACACCACCCTGAAGGCTAGTAGCATCACCCATTGAGGCGACATTAACATCAAACTCGGCTTTTTCCTTTAGAGAGCCTTTAAGCTTTCCGGTTACCATTACGGCTGCAACATTTCGTGTCTTAAGGTCTGTCTGTGGGACAGTAATACCAAATCTCTTAAGCATACTTGTTACAGATTGAATAGTAAACGATGAGCGGTAAGTATCACCCGTGCCAGCCAGACCTACAACAAGCCCATATCCGATAATCTGCTCAGATCCAGTTCCCTTAAAGTAGGCAATGTCTTTTATCCTTTGAGCAAAAAGATTGCTGCTGCTGCAAAGGATTAAAAGTAAAACGGCTATATTAAAAAAAACTCTTTTCATTTTTATTTGGTCCAAAGGCATTTTCTTGAAAGCAAACAGTTTGTTAAAACAGCCAATGTAAAAATTTTGTTATCCAGCCAGGTTTTTGAGAGTCATTGATAATACCACTACCCTCAAAACCTATCTCTGCTTCAGAAATATTATATGATATAACTGAATTATCAGCCATAATGTCGGAATTTCTAACAATTCCTTTAATTTTGATCACCTGTTCTTCGCCATTAATTACAATTTTTCTGCTTCCTTTTATATGGAGATTACCATTTGGGAGCACAGAATCAATCATGGCACTAATTTTTGTTTTAATTAAGCCAGTAGTCTTAGTAGAACCCGTTCCGGAGAAATCGTTTTTTGTCCCCACAGCTACTCCCGCACTTGGAGAGGAGGTTGATCCCATGCTGGCCTGGCCATTAAAGCTAAGGTTGCTTGACCTTCCTGCGCTTGTCTCTGCATTATTTGACGCCTGTGAAGACTCAATAACAATTATCGTTATAGCGTCTCCGACATGATTTGCCTTCTGGTCAGAAAACAAAGACGAATAAGCATTTTGCCTAAGATCCTGGGCATAAATGCCAAAAGAAACAAATAATGAAATAGTTGTTGCTAAAAAAAACTTTTTCATAAAGCTACTCTTGAATAATTACACTATTTTCATCGACAACTTTTGCTTTAAAGAGCTTTTTATCGGGGGTAACAATTCTAATGATATCGCCTTTAGCTCCATCCTGCCTAGCAGCTGCATCAAGGGTAATTGAAAGGTTTCCGCTCGAAAAAATAGCCACTACTTTTTCACCGTTTCTGATCAACGGCAGGGGTTGAATCGACTCTTTTGTCAGTATATCCCCTTCTCTAATGTTAAACTTAGACTTTGTAGAAGAAATTTCCTTAAGGTCTTCAACTGGCAGACCTCTTAGCTGTGCAACATCAGAGAGTTTCTGGACAAAATTACTTTCCTTTAATTCAGTGCCATATTTAATAGCAGTTGTTGCTACAAAAATCATTTTGTAGAGTTTTACTCTAACAGATAAAAGAGATGAGGAAGAATTTCTTCCATCAATACTATAAATCTTTACAGGTACATAAGCCATATTTCCACTCAGCCTAAACTGGCGATCCTGATCAATACTTATCTTATCAGAAGGTTTTGTCGCAGGAGAAGAAACAAGTTCAAATTCGAACTTTTCATAACCTTTTAGCTGCTCTTTCAAATAATTTTCAATATTCTTTTGCAGAATAGGATCAGCCTGCAAAGCCGCTGCAAATAAGAAAGAAAAAATAAGTAGCAGAATTCTCATAGATCAAAAAACCTCTTAGGATCTCTTAAGGTTATTTGCCATTGACATCATATCTTCTACTGTTTTTACAGTCTTAGAGTTAACCTCATAAGCTCTTTGAGCTGTAATCATTGCGATCATTTCCTCAACAATATCAACATTTGATTGTTCC
The DNA here is from genome assembly GCA_030706145.1 of Bacteroidota bacterium. Taxonomy (GTDB): domain Bacteria; phylum Bacteroidota; class Ignavibacteria; order Ignavibacteriales; family SURF-24; genus JAUZPB01. The sequence goes on along the minus strand of JAUZPB010000006.1, from coordinate 51,161 downwards.
AGGTAGCCTTGATTGACCTCACCAAAGCCATTAGCACCCGGAGTTCCTGTAATTGGAGCACCTGAAGCCGTGGTCTCCAAATAGAGGTTATCGCCGATTGGTTGAAGTCCACCAGGATTAATGAATTTAACAAGTTCAATATTACCAAGTACATTAGTACCACCGCCGACTTCCTTAGCTTCTATTGTACCATCTTTAGCAATTGTAATTCCTGTAATATCATCATTAAGTGTGAAACCAGGGTCCAGAGGAAAGCCATTAGCTGTAACAATAGTTCCGTTGGCAGAGACCTTCAAAGCTCCATCTCTTGTATAGGCAATTGTTCCATCAGGTCTTTTTACCTGTAGGAATCCTTCTCCCTGAATAGCTATGTCAAACTGATTTCCAGTTGACTGAAGGTCGCCCTGAAGAAAGAGCTTTTGAGTAGAAGCCGGCTGAACTCCGTTACCAACCTGAATCTTAACACTAGCAGTTTCATTCTGAGCCTGAGTCGAAGAGAACTGCGGGTTAATTGAGACCTCCTGATACATCATATCCTTAAACTCAGCTTTATTTTTCTTAAAAGCCGTCGTATTAATATTGGCAATATTATTAGAAATCGTTTCAACATTTATCTGCTGAGCATACATTCCAGAGGCGGCTGTTCTTAAAGCTCTTGTTGACATTTTATTACCCTTTTGATTATAATTTCTTTACTTTTCAAAGCTAAAAATTTACTCTTAGAAATATTTTCTAATATATTTTTACACCTTACCTATTTCGTTTGCTTTTTCAAGAGATGAATCCAGGAAATTCATCATCTTTTGTCCAGCTTCGTAATCTTTGTTTATTTCAATCATCGATTGCATTTCAATGATCGGATTAGTATTAGATTCCTCCAGATATCCCTGCTGAATATCATAATGATCAATATCAGCATCCTTAAAAGTATTATCAGGAGAAAAGAAATTAAGTCCTTCTTTTCTATTAAGGAGCGATGGATCATTTATCTGGCTTATCTGCAGCTGATCAATCAAACGGTCGCCGACTCTAATTTCGCCTTTTTTTGTAATGTTGAGTTTTTGGAGGTCTTCTGTAGAAAATTCGCTTAAGTCGATCTCACCATTTTTCCCAAGTACTTTATAGCCCTGTTCATTTACAAGGAAGCCTTCGTCAGAGATTCTGAAGCGGCCATTTTTTGTATATTCAGTTCCAGTTTTGCCTTCAATGGCAAAGAAAGCATCGCCACTGATTGCAAGGTCGAGTTGGTTACCGGTTTCAATAAGGTTACCTTGAGTATAATCAGTAAGCTGCTTAACAGGTGCATTTGAATACTGAGAAACCAGTTCAGAAAAAGGAAGCTCGCGTTTAAAACCTGTTGTATTAATATTTGCCAGGTTATTTGCAACAACCTCCAGGTTCTTAGACTTTAACTCCAGGTTCCTGGATACGTAGTAAATTCCTTTTATCATATAATACCTTTTTTCTTTTTACCGTTAACTCTATAGACAAAAGCCAAAAGCTCTGCAATTACCTGAAAAAGTCTAACTGGAATTTCTTCTCCGACCTCAAGAGAATATAAAGAATCAAACAGCAAAGGATCGTCTTTAATCAGGATCTTATTTTCCTTTGCTATTGCTATAATTCTTTCAGCTAGTTCTCCGCTACCTTTTGCAAGAATTTTTGGAGCATTATCTTTTTCAATATTATAACCAAGTGCAATTGCACCTTTTCCATTTAAGCTTTTAGACCGAGACATTAATGTTCTGTAATCCCTTCCACTTTTTAGAAAGTTCTATTGACCCACGGCCACAAAATTCTGAAGAAACATTAATGTTCAGACCATTTTTAATCTTTTCTACCAGTTCTCCACTTAAGCTTTTCAGACTTTCAGCAGTATTGTCTGAAGATATAAAAGTCGTAAAAAGATTATTTCCCGAAAAATATCCATCTATCTGTATCTGACCGAGCAAATCTGGTTTCATCTTAAGATGAAAGCCATAGCTTTCATTTGTGAAAGATGGTTTTTCAACACTATATTCAAAGATCTGGAGCCCATCTTCTGTTTCAGCAATAAAAAAGTCATTATAAATTCCAACTTTACAGTTGTTTGCCTTTAGAAAAATATATCGGGTTAAAAGGTCAATCATCCTGAAAACGTTCTTACCTACAGACTCATTCAGCGCTCCCGAATGCAGTGCTTCATTTAGGGATTGAATAAGTTCAGCCTGCAGTTTGGTTCTTTTCCTAAAGACCATTAGCAGTTCAGAGACTGACTCTTCTTCAGATAAATTTTGCCTTATTAGCAAGGCATCTTTTACTTTGGTCTTCAATTCCTCAGGCATCTGATGAGAGCCCAGAAGATCAGTCGCACAATTAAGTATCTCTTCAGATAAAGCTGCAGAAGAATGCTTAAATGTACTTACAAAAGACTCACTCAGATTTTCATAGCTATTTTCATTTGTATCAAGAACATTTATAAGGAATTGAAGCTGAGAATCATCTAGCTTCAAATTATTCTTCTCAATTATATCCAGAAGCTTTTCGAACCTTGATTTTACAATAACTTTCCTTGCACTTACAAAGGCCTTAAAAAGCTGATCAGACAATGGAGAAGCTTTTATATTCAGTTTCGAAAGAAGCTGAGCAATTTTTAATTCACTTAAATTAGAAAGTGACAAAAGGTTATCAAGAGAAAGAGTAAAAGGATCAGTACTGATTACCTTAGCAAGAAATGACTCTCCTGCTAATAAATTAACAGGCAGCTTTGACTGAAAAACATTTCCATCTATCAGAAGGCGAAAAATGTTTGATGATTTTCCAAGGACACTGATCTCAACAAAGGAATTAACTGCAGGCAAAGCTTTACCAATCACAGTAACAACAGAAGGCTTGAGGGAATCAAGCTGTTGGAGTCCTGCAATATTTTGAGTTAGCGAAATCATCTTCTTTCTCTTTCAAATGAGCTAATTCTTGCAGCAAGCTGCAATTCGCCTACAGAGACAGACATTCTTTTTGCTTGTCTTACTAAAAGTTCTTCATTAGCCCCGAATTGGAAAGCAGGTTCCAATCTAATCTTTTTTCTTTTCGAATCTAGCAGTTCGTCGGATTTTTTACCTACCTTCTCTTCCCTTAATTTCATTATGTTAGTTTTAAGCTGTTTCTTCTCAGAGACAGCGCTCTTAAGCTTTCTCCTGCGCCATATAATGAAAACGAAGATCGATAGACCGATATCAAGCAGTATGAATATTCTCATAAAAATACTGTTCGAAAGGTTTATCCCTTTCGTTGAAAAAAGGCCTACAGATTTAGCTTCTTGATTATTATCGTACTTACCGGCATTTAAATTAGCTTTACTGCCAAGATCGTCAGACTGGTTTTTCTGGTTTTCTTTTGCTTTTTGGATCTGCCCTAGAATAAGTTGCTTAATATTAACAGAATCAGTACTTGCTGCTTTTGAATTAGAAGCTAAGACAGCACTGTTTGAGAAAGAAAACAGCAAAAAAATTCCGAGTGTAAGCAGTTTTCTTATCATCTAAATCTTCTCCTCAGAGGGAATCTTAGCATTATAACTGAGCTATTTTTCTGAAATGAATCCAACTTAAAAATCCCCTCGTGCATTCTCATTATGTTATCAATTATTTTAAGATTTAAATCCGAAGATTTATTTAATGAATTGTTTTCAGTATGTAAGGGAGCAATATGCACCGTATTAATAACCTTAATAACAACATCTTCAGAGACAGACCTAGTCTGAATAATAATTCCTCCGCCATCCTGACTGCTGGATTTAACCATGCTGACAATGTTGCTCATCAGCTGATAAATATAGCTAGGGTGGCTTAATACAGATGGAATATTCTTCTCGAAATCAAGCACACATTCAATATTTGCATTTTCAAGAGAAGATTTAATAAGGTTATAATATTCAGTCAGTATAGTATTAATATCACAGGGATGGATTTTAATTTTCTCTTCATTGATGCTAGAAAATTTCACAAGCCTGTTAACCATATAGTTAATTCTTCTGACTTGTTCTTTTACCTTACCAGCAGTCTGCTGGTCGGATTCATCTCTGCACATAAGGTCGGCACAGCTTAAGATTACCTGAAGGGGTGACTTTATATCTTCGACAATACCTTCTGTCAACTCACCTATAGCAGATAGTCTGAAGTCATTTGACAGCTTTGCCTGGTAGGTTTGAAGTTCGGAATATGTTTTATTTAGCTTTTCCTTAAGATCAATTTTATCAATCTTAGCAAGACTCACGCCGAGCATAATCTGAATGCTCTGAGACTCAAAATCCGAGAAGTCCTCTTTTGAAAGAGTAGTTAAAACTGCAAGCAGTCCCTTCTTTTTTTTATCTTCAATAACAGGGAAGAAGATAAAGTTCAGCTTAGAGCCGGCAGAAGTAAAATTATTAACTTCCGGAATAACAGTAGGTTTATTATTATCAAAGACCCAATCGAGAATACCTTCTTTATAAACATTATTAACCATTATTGAGAACTGGTCATCGCCAGTAGCATCCAAAGGGAAAAGGCAGGTTCTTGTATCGTTAAAGAAAAAAAGATCAGCTTCCTTAATAGGAATTATTCTTTTTAAGGACAGTTTTAGCAAGTTAGAAATTGCATGAATGTCCTGAGCCAAAGAGATCTGTTTTTCGAAGGAGACAATACTTTGAACCATATAGAAATATTTTTCCAGCATATTTCCAGCATTAACTGAAGTCTCAGCCGGGAAAAGATTTCCCCTCAACTCTTCTCTAAGAGGATCGCCCTGCTCAATACTTGGTAAAGACTGAAGCGAATCATAGAAAGATATATATTTATTAGTATTATCTTTTAACAATCTCAATTTAGATCCTAAGTGAATTAGCTTCCTGGATTAAAAGATCCTTATAAGTATCAATCATTTTCTCAAGTTGCGACAAGTTATCGACCCTGAGAGCCTCGACAATAGATTCATCAAGAAGGAAGTCAGTATCCCAATAAAAGTCTGCTACCTTAAGTTTCTGAGTAGCATAATCCGCAAGGTGAACAATAGCAGTAAGTGTCTTGTTCTCATTAGCAAGGTGCGGCGTATGGTGGTTCAAAATAGTATCGCACAGAGCCAAAGGCAGATTCCATTTTACAGCAAGGAAGCGGCCAATTTCCTGATGGCTAAGTCCCAGAGTATCAAATTCTGCTTCCATAAAGCTAATCTTATGAGTTGCGACCTTTTCACAAACGACAATAAAGTTAGTATGGAAATACTTATGGATAACCGGGATTCCAAGGTCATGAATTAGTCCTGCGACAAATGCCTCGCTACCGCTTCTGTAGCCCAGGTCCTCAGCTATTCTTTTTGAAGCCAGTCCAGTAATAAGTGAATGGAGCCAAAAATCTTTCTGATTCAGATTCTTATCAGTCTTATTCTTAAAGGACTCAACCATTGAAAGAGCAGTAATGATATTTTTTATATCCTGATATCCAATAATAAGAATAGCGAAATCGATAGTGGAAACCTTTCTAGGCAGTCCATATAAAGGAGAATTGGCAATAGAAAGGACTTTTGAAGCGATTCCCTGGTCCTTACCAATAACTTTTGCCAGTTCAGCCGTCGTAGTATTTGATTTTTCCAGTAGTCTGGAGATTTCCATCATGATTGAAGGAATAGCCGGAAGGTTATAAACATTTGATAAAACCAGTTCCGTTTTTTCTCTTTTTTCCTGCCTGTTAAATAATTCTAGTTCCATTCTTAATTACTTGTGAGTTATGAAATTTTATTAATTAAATTTTTATCGAATTGACCTGTTCTAAGAAAAGGTCCTTATAGCCGTTAATAAACCTTTCAAGATGAGATTCATCATTAAACTTAAGAGTGTTAAGAATACCCAGGTCCAGTGAATAGTCGTCATCCCAAGAGAAGTTACCAATCTCAAGCTTAGTAGTCATATAATCGGCCAGATGAACAATAGAGGCCAGAATTTTATTTTGTTCTGAACCGGAAGGTTTATGATGATTTAAAATAGAATCGCTAAGAGTCAACGGAAGGTTCCATCTCTGAGCAAGCTGATTACCGATCTCCTCGTGCCTAATACCCAGAATTTCATCCTGTGCTTCAGAATATGAAAGAGATTTAGCTTCAGCGAGTTCGCATATTTTTAGAAAATCGGCTGTAAAATATTTATGAATAACTGGAATTCCCAAATCATGCAGCAGTCCGGCTGTAAAGGCTTCGCCAGTAAAATGATAGCCAAGATCATCAGCAAGTCTTTTAGCAGCTCCAGCTGTAAGAATTGAATGTACCCAATATTTTTTCTGGTCAAGGTTTTTATCGCTTTTATTCTTAAAAGCTTCCATCATAGAAAGAGCAATAACAATGTTCTTTATATGTTCAAAGCCTAGAATAATAATAGCGAAATCAATCGTAGAGACTCTCCTGGGGAGTCCATAGAGAGGAGAGTTTGCAACAGTAAGGATTTTTGTTACAAGAGCCTGATCTTTGCTAATAACGCGCCCAAGTTCTGCGGCGCTAGTCATAGGATTTCCCAAAAGTCTCGTAACCTCCATCATAACAAGTGGTATGGAGGGGAGATTATAGACCTGAGAAAGGATCAACTTACCCCTATCCCTTTTTTTCTGTAGCTCGGGTGAGTTTTCAATCATATTGCTTAACTAATTTTATTTTTAGATCGTGAACGATTTTCGAATGGATCTGCGAAACTCTAGAGACAGTAATGTTAAGCACCTGAGCAATTTCTTTGTAATTTAAGTTTTCGTAATAGTATAAAGTTAAAACCAGCCTGTCCCTTTCATTTAATTCTTTAATAGCATTAATTAAAAGTTCTTTAGCTTCACTTTTATCGATTGCTTCATCAGGGAGTTCACCTTCGTTAGGAATCACCTCATAAAGCATATAACCATCTTCTTCATCATAGGAATTATTTAGTGATATATTAGTATACATTACATCACTTTCGCCATTAGCGCTGCGAGGTTTAATTTGGATCTTTCGCAGCTCGTCAATAATCTTACCACGGATCCTTTGAATAGCATAAGTCTCGAATTTAGTGCCATATTCAGGGTCAAACCTGTCAATTGCTTCACTAAGACCCTCAATACCGAACTGGAAGTAGTCCCTATCGTCTACAATATTGATGCTTACAAATTTTGAATTATGTATTACATAATGGACCAGATTTGTGTAATTCATCATTATCTGACGTTTCAAGTCGGGACTATTAGACTGCTTAAATTTTGACCACAGTAAAGATGTATTCATGGTTACTATTCCCTGGTGATGGTTTCTGTTATACTTTTACTCTTTGAAAGCGAGGTTTTATTTATTGATCTTACAACAACCAGGACCAGAATACTCAGCATTATTGTAGAAACAACAAATACTACCAGCGACCTAATAATAATATCCTGCAGAGCCATACCTTTTTGGCTGAAAAAGATGACTGAGATGAAGAATATCAGTAAGCCAGTATGCAGAATTATCTTATTCATATTGCTCTGTTTTTTTATATTTTGTCAGATAAGTGCAAAGAATATACCACTACTATTTATCTGAAATTTTGGGGCCAGGTGTTCAAAAAAAGTCCAATTTTAATTCAAAAATGCGGTTTCCGTCAAAAGGTACTTTGGTTATTATTAGCCAGGTGAATGATTTTGGATTATTCTTACCTTTTTCTGAATATGCCTTCAAAAATCATACAAAAAAAAAGTCCCGGCATTTAAATGGGCCAGGACTTTTTTCTTTCATAAGAAAATTCAGTTTATTTATCTTACTTGAACATAATAGAATTGTTTTTTGTATTAAATGCAGCATCTCTATTATTATTCATTTCAATAGATTCAGTTATTTGTGTTGTGCCCCGAAGAGGTAAATTGTTTAGGACTGTAAATTTAGAAGGGGCAGACTTTGCATGTCTTGGTTTACTTTCCAAATTATTCTCAACAGGCCTTTGGGCAAAATAGTTGGAGCGAAATTCATCACCTTTAAACTGATTGCCTGAAGGAACATACCCTGCAGGTGAACTTGAAGCGATTGCCGGTTTATACTGCATATGCTGATACTGCATAGAAAAGTCATGTTGATTTGGAATTATATTTCTTGCGCGACTCTCCTGATTATATCTATCTGATTTTGTAGAAGAATTATTTTCATTCTTCCTAATTTTGCTAGCGATATATGAAATTAGCACTCCTAAAATGAGCAGTCCAGTAAAGATACTTAAAGTCGTTTCAACAATTGGTATTAGTTCCATAATTACTTAATCCATTCCTTTCTTTTTGGGGTCATTTTCTTTACAAAGAGTTTTGCAAAGGTTATGCCACAGCTAAATAAGCCTGAAAGTCGAGGATTAGCACTTAATTTAGTGTATTGTAATGATACACTTTCGCTAATTAATACATTATTTTGTTTTTAGAGAATTTGTTTAGAGGGATTTATTTTTGGAGGGGAAGAGAGTTTTTTTGGTCTAAAAGAGAGTCTCAGAGGCAGCGATATGGTTATGAATATCGATTATTTTCGAGCAGTTCTTGCAGTAATAGCTTCCTTTGATATCTATTTCTTCAACACCCTGTGACTGGTGCATAACGCAATCCCAATCTTTACAATGAGTAAGGCCGAAATTGTGTCCTAATTCGTGCAGGACTTCTTTTTTTGTTCTTTCCCGCAGAAGATTTTCATTTGTTTTTCCAGAATATAGTTCTTCATGAAGTCTGCTGACAGAAACAATAGAATGTTTTCCATTTAGTTGTGCCTCACCGAAGACATAAGTAAAGACAGGGACGAAGAGGTCAAATTCGACAAGGAGGAGGACTTTGCCACTAATTTGGCCTGTAAGCTTTATAGTATCGGCAATGATCTGAGTCGAAAAATACTGTCCCCGGTCGCTATAATATGCAGATTTAACTTCCAGCGGGAGTGAAATAATATTAGTCCGGCTCCCGCTGCTGAAGGCTTTTTGAACTTCTGAAAAGATGCTGCTTAGAAGTGAAGTGTTAGAAAACTCAATAGGGGCAATATTAATGTCCATCAAGTTTTCCGGAATCCATATTTGTTAATTTTATTATAAAGAGTTACACGGTCAATCTGAAGAGCTTCTGCACTTCTTGAGATATTCCAGTTATTTGCTTCAAGAACATTAAGAATATGTTTCCTTTCAATTGAAGCCAGGCTGAGGTCGTTAAGATCAATTCTATTATTTGGAGTTATGTGGAATGGCAAATCCTCAAGCTCAATTGTATCGGCCTTACCAACAACAAGAGCCCTTTCGATAGCATTTTCAAGTTCTCTTACGTTACCAGGCCAATTATAGTTCATCAAGAAGTCCATAGCTTCGTCAGAAATGTTCTTAAAACTTTTATTCATAGCCGCGTTGAACTTATTCATAAAATAATAGGAAAGAATGGGTATATCTTCCCTTCTTTCGCGCAGTGGCGGAATAAAGATGGTAAAAACATTAAGCCTGTAATAAAGGTCTTCCCTGAACTTACCTTCTTTAAGCAGATCCTCCAAAGGCTCATTAGTAGCAGCAATAATCCTGAAATCGCTTTTTATATTTTCATTACCGCCAACTCTCATAAACTGTTTAGTTTCAATTACGCGAAGCAGTTCAACCTGCATCTTTGATGAAATAGAACCAATTTCGTCCAAAAAGATTGTACCGCCATCGGCCATTTCAAATTTTCCCTTTCTTTTATAGTGAGCTCCAGTAAAAGCACCTTTTTCATGTCCAAAGAGTTCACTTTCAAGGAGAGATTCAGCTAAAGCGCCGCAGTTAACAGTAATTATAGGAAAATATCGGCGTTTGCTGTTAATGTGGATTGCTTTTGCAACTAGTTCTTTTCCTGTTCCGCTTTCACCGCGAATCATAACGGTAGTATCTGTCAGGGAGACAGTATTAATAAGGTCATAAATCTTTTTCATCTGCCTGCATTCACCGATCAGGTTATCCGGTTTAATGATCTCATCCAGGCTATCTTTAAGCTGAGTATTTTCCTGCAGAAGCTGTCTTTGATGAATAGCTTTTTCAACTATATGGGCAAGTTCATCCGGGTCGATAGGCTTAGTAATATAATCATGAGCTCCGTTCTTAAGAGCTTTAATGGCAGTTGGAACAGATGCAAAAGCAGTTATAAGAATAAAGATGCAATCCGGATCGATCTCTTTAACCCTGTCAAGAAGTTCAAGCCCGCTAATACCAGGCATTTTCATATCGACAAGCATAAGATCATATTTGTCTTTATCAATAATTTTTAATGCATCTTCTCCGCTTTCAGCAATATCCACCTGATAGCCTTCTTCCTCAAACCAATGCAACAAAGATTCCCGAACAATTCTTTCGTCATCTACAATTAAAATAGTTGATTTACTTTTCATCTTTTTCTCTACCGTTATTTTTTCTTTATTGGTAATGTAATCTTAAATGTAGTTCCTTTTTGAGAGGTATTCTCCACCTCAATCTTACCTTTATGATGATCTATAATACCATAGGCAACAGCAAGTCCGAGTCCTGTACCTTTGGATTTCTGTTTAGTAGAATAAAATGGTTCAAATATGTGAGGAAGGTCCTTTTCGGAGATACCATAACCCTCATCAATTATACGAATAACTGCAGTTGCATCGTTTTCTTTTCGAGTCTTAACCTTTAGGGTTCCACCATTTGGCATGGCCTCAATGGCATTGATAAGAATAGTGATCAAAGCCTGCTGAATTTTTTGTGAATCACCCACAATATTAAGTGTGCAGTCCTCATATTCTTTATCAAGTTTTATCTTATGTATTTCCAGATGGTGGCTAATAAGCAAAATGCTTTTATCAACAATTGCTTCAAGGTTTTCCTCTGTAAATTCCTCATCGCCTCTGTGAGAGAACAAGAGCAGATCCTTTACTATTCTTCCGCAGCGGCTTGATTCTTCAGAAATAAGGCACAAGTATTCAAGCACCTTTTCAAATTCATTATCTTTCTGAACCTTTTGGAGTTTTCTGGCTATTAGTTTACTGTAAGTCAGAATTCCCTCAAGCGGATTATTGAGCTCGTGGGCAACAGTTGCAGAAAGCTTGCCCAGGGAGGCAAGTTTTTCGATCTGGATTATCTGATCATATATTTTTTTTAGTTCTTCAGTCTTTTCCTTTACCTTTTCATTTAATGTTTCAGACCATTGTTTAATTTCTTTATAAGCCAGATCTAATTTACCTGACATATCATTAAACTGTGTAGCCATTTTACCCAATTCATTTTTTGAACTTACCTTTATTTTATAATCGAGATTCCCCTTTCCAATTTCTTCAATTCCCCTAGTAATTTTTCTAATTGGCCTATTTACCAGAAGAGAAATGAAAAGCCAGCTAAAAAGTGAGATAATAAAAGTCACGACTATATATGTTGTAATTACTCCTTTTATATTAGAAGCAATAATTTGGTCAACCATTTTCATCGATATAACGACATCCAGGACGCCCAGGAGTTCAACATTAGATTCGTGTGCATGGCAATCAGAGCTATAGCAATCCTTTTCATTATAGATAGGATTGATAAGGCCCATGACGCGCTCACCTGAGCCCTTCTTTTTGAAGATTCTTATCTTGTCTTTAACTGTAAGAGTTTTAACAGTTTTACCATTGCTATGACAGACAACGCAGGCCTCGGCATTCTTATCAACAGTTGAAAAGATCTCAGTACTATCAGTAGAAAAAATAATTTTACCTAACTTGTTGTAGATCCTTATCTTTTCAACGCCTTTTTCTGTCCCGATAGTTTTAATAATTTGGTGTACATCGTAGCTTCTGTTAAGAAGCATACTATAGCGAGTAGACTTCTTTATAATATCACTGATATTATAAGCATTCTGAGAATAGGAGCTTGTAAGGTCTTTTTCAAGCTTATTGAGAGTAAAGAATGTATGAAAAGCTAAATTAATTAATAATATCGATGAAACAACAATAATTAAATTAAAACTTAACTTATTATAAAATTTGATTCTCATGGAACATCAATTGTAAAATCTGATGTAAAATTATTCAACAAAGCTTAGAATAGCAAGCACATAAAATAAAAAAGAGAGAGAATAAGAGGCAATAATAACCTTGGGGGAAATTCTCATAATATTAAGTAATAACAGGGAGTTGAGAGATTTGCAGGGCCGCAGAAAAAGAAAAGGCGGGATGGTCCGCCTTTTCTTATTTTTGATAATTATAAGACATTCTATCGAATTTTATTAATGTTTTATCATAGCCATTTTCTTTGCAAAGTCAAAGGGTTTATAAGTTGGGCTTTTGGGGTTATGGCATTTTTTACAAAGGTCAGGATTATTTTTACCTAGGATAAGTCCTTTTTTAACAGCAAGGTCATGATCTTTCATAACGTTCATTGCCTTATATTCTGAGCCAGCGCCATGGCAGCTTTCGCAAGTAACGCCTTCTTCTTTCTTAATACCAGCGCCGTTTCCGCCGTTAGTAACATGGCAAGTAAGACATTTATCAGAAGAAGCAGGATCAGAGATACCCATTTTTTTTGCAATTTCCTTAGACTTATCACTCTTTAAGGTTTCAAAAGCCTTGGAGTGAGCAGAGGACTGCCATTTTTCGAAAACATTTTTACCCTTTTCACCTCTATGGCAAGCTGAACAAGTTTTAACTCCAGTATACTTAGCCTGAGAATAAAGACTCTGCGAAAACACAAAAGCTGAGAGAACAAAAACACACAACATTAAGCTAGACTTTTTCATATCGACCCCTGAATAATAAATTAATTAAAGTATTGTGAAAAAAGATTATTTATTGAATAACGTCTCGAGTATTTTATTGTATTTTGTATTGCCAATTACCTGGTAGAGGAATCTAGTCTCCACGCCGCCATCGAGCATAGAGGCACCGATTTCCGGATAATCATTTTGGAATTTAGTCAACTCTTTGGATATATCTATAATGTCCCTATGATAATCAGAGACTGAAATACAGTTTGAATTCATTTCTTCTTTTGAAGTTTCAATTAGGCCAAACCATCTTTCGTGTGAGTTATGGGCTTCATTGATATGTCCGAGGTAAGAGAAATCAATTGGAGCACAAAGATCAACTTTTCCCCATGGTCCTGTAATCTTAAGAAGTTGTTCTCCTTTTTTGATTTTTTCTACCCTGGCATTCTGCTCTACAGAAGTACTGCTATCAAGAATATCTATAGCAACAGGGCTAAAGCCAAGATAATAGGTATTAGCAAAAAGATTTTTTGCAACTAAATGGTTACGGAAATACGAATATTGACTATTAAACTCGGCGTTTTCAATATTATGGATTATGGTTTGAACGATCTTGTTCAATTTATCTTTTTTATCTTCAATGTCCATTGAGCTAAACTGGTGCTGAATATTGCGCATCGACTTATCGAAGAAGCAATTATCGCAGTCGAACTCTCTATCGCACAGTTTATAATCAACGACATTGGAAGCCATCCATATACATTGAAGATCGCGGAAATAGTTGTTTTTATATTTCATAGTAATCACATGTTTTTTTAGGAAATAAAAGATTACTCACTTAAGATCATTTCCCTGCTATCTTCGGGAAGTTTTTCTTCCTTTAGATTTTCAAGTTCAACAAAGACAGGGAACTTTGTTGAGACCAATTTGAAAGCCCACATGCCAAGAACAACGAGCATCATTGTAATACTTATTTCATCAAACGAGGGGAAATAGCTAGTTTTGCTAGATGCAACGAGTCCTGTAACTGCGACATTGATCCTGTTAAGAACGAATCCCGATAAAGTAAATATCGAAATCACATAGAGCCACATTCTGCTTTTTCTATACTTTGCCTGACTAAGCAGGTAGACAGGAATAAAAGTCCCGACAATAACCTCGGCATAGAACATATAGGTTTCAGTACGAGGCAAGAAAAGGAAAGGGGTTTTTCCTGTAATAATCATGTCGGTTATTCTTACCAGAAAACCTATTATAAGGACATAAAGAACGATCTTTGCCAGGCCGGAAAGTATGTCCAGTCTCAGGCCAAGATTAAAAGCTCTTGCGTTTAAATAGGATTCAAAAATAATCATCGAAAGACCGGCAGCTATACATGATATATAAAAGTTCACCGGTAAAAGTGTGGAATACCATAGAGGATATAATCTGCCTGGCACAATCAAATAAAGAGAACCAAAAGATGACTGATGCAATGTTGAAAAAATTACTCCCAAAATTACTACAGGAATGGAAATTTTCCTAAGAATTTTAATAGGAGCTGTCAGATTATATTTTTCAAGAACAACAGGAGCAAACTCCAGAGTAAGTATAGCGCTGTAACAAATAACGCACCATGTTATCTCAAACATGACCGAATGAAGGTTCCACATGACGAGAGGGTGCCAGAAGTTCTGAGGTCTTCCAAGGTCAATAATAAGAAGCAGAACCACGAGTGTGTAGCCTATATAAGCTGTAAGAATAGCAGGTCTAACAATGGGTTCAAACTTATGAATGTTAAAAACGTGTACCATAACAGCAATTGTAAAGCCAGCAGCGGCAAGTCCGACTCCAAGAAAGTCGAAGCCGATCCATAGTCCCCATGGTATAGAATCACTTAGATGAGTTGAGGCGCCAAGTCCCTTAGTAAACCTTATATAGCTGGAATACAGTCCACAGATCATAATAACAGCAGCAACAATCTTCCAGAACGACAATTTAGATGCATTCGAATTTTTCATTTTACTTCATTCCTCTTGAATTTTGCTTCTTTTTCTTCTCTGGCTATTTCATTTTTTCTTTTAGTAAGCCAGTACATTGAGCCTAAGAACAGTCCGCCAACAGTAGCAACCGTAGGGATTTTTTCCATTACACGGTTAGTAAGCTGCGGCATAGGTTGTTTAGGCAGGTTAGGAGTGTAGCCTAATTTTTCAAAAGGAACAGAAGCTAATATTAAAACACTTCCTCCACCGGCTTCATCGAGTCCATAGATATGCTGGTAATATTTATCAGAGCCTTCAGATAGCCTTTTCTTTGCTTCAATTTTAAGGTCATCTAAATCGCCGCAAATAGTAGCCCCCGTAGGACAAGCTTCAGAGCAAGCCGTAGGCAAACCTTTAGAAATTCTATTTTGGCAAAGGACGCATTTGCGAACCCGTGGGCTAACCTGGCTCCATTCGTATCTAGGTATCTGATGAGGGCAGGCCTGCATACAATATCTACAGCCAATACATTTTTCGGCGTCATAAATAACGGCGCCTTCTTTTGTTTTTTCAAAAGCTTTTACCGGGCAAACCGAAGCGCAAGTTGGCTCAGCGCAGTGCATACACATTTTTCTTGCATAGAGATCGCCATGCTGTTCAACGACAGTATAAGTATTAGCAGAAAGGTGGTCTTTTAAGAAATCCGAATTAGTCTCAGGAAGCTTGTTCTGTTTTTTACAAGCCGAATAACATTCTCCACATCCAACGCACATAGTTGAATCGTACAAAATACCCTTTTGTTTGACCATTGATTCCTCAGTTAAAAGGTTAGAAATTCATTTTCAAAATTCTTAAGGCCTTCAGCCTTCATATAAGTGACAGCACCTTCCATAATATTACCACCATCGTGCATCGTTACGCCAGCCAGCTCAGTATTCATCGAATTAACTGCAAGAAAGTCCTTTAACCTTGAGAACTCATCTTTGAGCCAGGAGACTAAAGCTTGACCGTTCTTTAGTGACTTTGTATTGTCTGCCCAGTTAGATGGAGAAATAATAACTCCCCAGTCGTTTCTATATGGGTCCTGAATATTTGTAAGGTTCCTATTTACATCCTGAATAACACCATCGATAGGGGATCTGAAGCTAAAGGACCCCTTACCGGAAGTACCCTGGAATATAACCTCTCCCTGTTTAACTAAAGTCTGTTCTTTTGCAATGTAATTAACAGATATTTTCCCAAGAGATTTAAGAACGAACTCATCGACACCGACTCTAGCAAAGCCTCCGGGGACCAGTTCTGCCCAGGTATGCCCCTTGGAGACAAATATCCTTTCGGGCAGTGAAAGACTATTCTTGTTAAAAACTGCTTTGGCAGCATCGGCAAATGCCGGATGTTTCCTTTTTTGTGCTTTTAGTACAACAATGTCAATCACAATTAAAATTATAAATGTGAAGACAACAAATAATGCGACCATGATATTAATCCTTTTGTTGTTGTTTTTGTTTGTAACATATGATGCAAATTGCATACCAGAGCATGACATAGCTCCTACTCTTTTCCTAAGTTGTTATTTATAAGGGACTTACGCTCACAAAAGCTTATTGTATTAATTAAGGGCAAAAATCCGCCTTGTAAATATATTCATCAGTATTAAATGATAGAAACTTCAACACTTGATTTTCCTTACATAATCGCTCTTTTTTGTGTGTATTTTTTCAACGCCTAACTGGTGAATATTTTAACATATTTTGCACATATAAAATTTTTAGGTAATTTAATTTGATGATTGAGAATAGCAAACTGACAAAAGAGGAAGTAATAATGACAGAAAAGATACAGATCTTACAGGGAGATATAACAAAACTTGAAGCAGATGCCATTGTAAATGCTGCTAATCCAAGTCTATTAGGTGGAGGGGGAGTAGATGGAGCGATACACAGAGCTGCTGGGAAAGGGTTAGTAGATGAGTGCAGGACATTAGGAGGGTGTGAGACCGGAGAGGCAAAAATCACCGGTGGATATAGATTACCTGCCAGGCATGTTATACATACGGTTGGACCGGTCTGGCGAGGAGGAAATTACGAGGAAGACGAACTTCTTAGAAGCTGTTACAGAAACTCTTTAAAGCTTGCAATAGCAAATAACTTAAAGACCATTGCCTTCCCTGCCATCAGTACAGGCATTTATGGTTTCCCAATTGACAGGGCCACAAGAATTGCAATTTCAGAGGTAAAGGAGTTCTTAAGGCTTAATACAACAATAGAGAAGGTAATTTTTGTTTGTTTTAGTTCAAGTGATCTTCAGACCTATAATAAGATAGCAAAGGAGCTAGAGTAGAATTTAAATGTCATCCATATTTTGAGTATTTACTTGGATTGTATTTGGGCTGGTATTATTTTACCGCCAAATATTTTACTCAATAAATTATCAAACTATTTATGGAAAAGCGGACACATCATTTAGCTTTAGCTTTTTTATTTTTATTATTGCTAACAATAAGTATAGCTGCACAGGACGGTAGAAATGCTTCAGGAAGTGATAACTTTCTGGACAATTTAATAAGGAATAACAAAGATAAGTTTCCTGAAGTAGCAGCAAATCCGGACAAATATGAAATTCAGATATTATATACTCAGATAAACAGGGATAAGCACAACAGGCCATCATTTACTTCATATAAGTACCATGTTGACCCTAAGAAATACTTTTATCCGGCAAGCTCTGTAAAAATTGCAGGAGCTGTGCTTTCACTCCAGAAATTAAACGAGCTGCACATTAAAGGACTCAACAAATACACTTCTTTACGAATTGACAGTTCATTTTCAGGACAGACAAAAGTCGACAGTGACAAGTCATCTCAGAATGGCCTTCCCTCGATAGCTCAGTATATAAGGAAGATATTTCTTGTAAGCGATAACGACGCTTTTAACAGGACATATGAGTTTCTTGGACAGAAATACTTAAACGAGCAGTTATGGAGAAGAGGTTTTAAGGATTTAAGACTGTTTCATAGAGTTTCCATTGCATTAAGCCAGGAAGAGAACCGTCACACTAACCCAATTACATTTTATAATAAAGATGGAAAGACAATTTATTCTCAGCCTGAACAGGTCAACACTGAGGAATATAAAAACGATCTTCCATCTGCTATAAAAGGGATTGGCTACTATTCAGGTGACAGCCTTATAAAAGAGCCCAAGAATTTCAACAAGAGCAACTATATTTCAGTTGAGTCACTTCAGGGTATATTAAAATCTATTATCTTTCCGGAATATGTTCCAAAGGCGCAAAGATTCAATCTTAGAAAAGATGATTACGAATTTCTATATCGCTATATGTCGATGCTCCCAAGAGAAAGCCAGTATCCGCATTATGATCCAAAGGAAGAATATGATAGTTACTGCAAGTTCTTAATGTTTGGAGACAGCAAAGACACAATTCCAAGAAACATCAGAATATTCAACAAGATAGGTCTTGCCTACGGTTTTATGATAGATAATGCTTATGTAGTAGATCTGGACAAAAACATAGAGTTTATGCTAACTGCCGTAATTTACGTAAATGAAGATCAGATATTTAATGATGACAAGTATGAATATGATAAGATAGGTTATCCTTTCCTTGCAAACCTGGGGAAAGTTATTTATAACTACGAACTAAGCAGGCCAAGAAAGCACTTAGCTGACCTAAAGAAGTTCAGGATTAATTACAGCGATGCTGCATTAGTCCAATAAAAATAAGAATATTCAGGTGACAAATTTTACAGAGGCATTTGATTAACTAACGTGATTAACTAGCGCAAGAAAAGAATTGCAACGCCCGCAACTGCAACAAATGCCCCTGTAATAGATCTCCAGGAAAGTTTTTCCTTATAGAAATACTTTATCATAGGAAGCATAATAATAGGAGAAGTAGCCATAATAGTAGCTGCTATTCCAACCTTTGTATTTGCAACAGCAATAAGGCTGAAAGTAATTCCAAGGTAAGGGCCGAGTATTGATCCAGCGGTAGTAAAGCCCAGAGCCTTTTTATCTTTCGAAAAAATGCGGAAAGGATTTTTGTAGCGTTTAATAATAATTCCAGCAGGAAGTATTACAATAATAGAAGCAAATATTCTAATAAATGTAGCGACAAACCCGTTTATATCACCTTCTGCAAATGCCTTTTTTGCAAAAATAAGACCTGCAGCTTGTCCTAAAGCGCCAAGGAATCCATAAAAGATTCCGCTTTTACTTATCTTGTATTTTGAAGAAGGGACTTCGTTTTTCTCCATAACAACCATTGCAATGCCAACAAGAGTTACAATCATACCAATAATTCCCCAGATGGAGAAGACCTCGCCTAGCCAGAAGAAAGCCAAAATGGCAGTCATAGCAGGAGCAGCGGCCATTAAAAGCTGGCTCAGCCTTGCACCAATATTCTGATAAGCGCGGAATAAAAATGTATCTCCGAAGATAAGTCCAATAAGTCCTGAAAGCGACAGATTAATAAGCTGTGAAGAAGAAAGGTTAACAGGAAATCCCATTAAAAGGATAGTTAAGATTAAAAATAAGGCAGCTATCAAGAGTCGTGTTACATTTACCTGAAGGGACCCCACCCTTACAGAAGCTTCTGAAAAACACAATGAAGTAAAAGACCATAATATAGCAGTCACTAAAGCACTTAATTCACCTGAATAGGCCATTGGTTTCCTTATTTTTTCCCGAACTTTTAGTAGGTATCTTCTTAAAAACAAATAGTTTACGAAGCGAAGGTGAAAAATACGCTTTTTTCTAATTAGTTCAAATTAGCATAAAGGGCTAAAGACAAATCAGATATCTGAAAGTTTAACCCTTAAGTTTAAAAATGCTTTAAGCAAACCGAACCTATTATCCTTTATCTTTGAAAAACTTAATGAAGGGCCGAATGCGAAATTTCTGCTTCCAAATCCGGAAAAAATCTTAGAGACCAGAAGATCAGTGTTTATCTGCGTATTACGTTCGGTGCTGCTAAACATATAGTCTACTCTGAAATCGAAAATGTTATTTGCAAGGGTCATCTCGTAGAACTTGAAACCCAGAAACATCTCCCTTTGATATCTAGCAATATATACCTTACCCCTTTGCGAATTAAAGAGCTGAATGGGATAGCGGATTTCAAAGTTTACATATTCACCTGTAATAAACTTTGGCTGAAATTTACTGCCATCGGAATTTACCATAACCGTTTTTTCGATTATAGAATTTTTATATGACTGGGATAATTCATTTATGACTCTCTGATATTGGAATTCCAGAATATTTGATAGAGGGAAAATATAGTTTGCCTGAAAACCAAGCGTAGTATATATATTATTATGGTTGTTACTTTTTGTAAAATCTGTAATATCGCCGAAAGAATTAAAAAGTCCTACTGATCCGCCAAGGACATGAAAATTCACCTCGTAGTGATTAGTCTCCAGAGCTCCGGAATAAGGAGAACCTATTCCAAAAGAAATTCCGATACCATTTTCAATCTGCAAAGGAATTCCAAGTCTTTCTCCGCCAAAAAGTGTAAAGTAAGAATTAACAAAATTCCTGAGCGGGAACTGAGTATTCTGGTCATTTTTAGGTTCGCTAATAACATCTCTCAATTTTATCTTTTTTATTACGTTAGTAAAAATAGAAGTATAAGTAACATAAAAATCCAGGGGTTGTTTTGCATATTCGGGCAGCTTGCGAATAGAGGTCTGCAGTTTTGGGGAGAAACTTACAAGAGGATAAGTTCTTCCTAGAATTCTTACAATTTCCTTGGATTGATCCCTGACATCAATTTCAACATAAGCCTTTGGGTCAACCGGAATTATTCCTGCCTCGTTCTGCAATTTATAGATACAGGAGTCATTGTCGACATATCCCAGGTTAATAGAATACCATTTTGACTGCTCCAGTTCCTGCGCAAATAAATAGGGGCATAAGATGAATGCAAGCAGAAAGATAATCGTGAATTTCATTTTGTCCTCTGTCTAATTAAAAGATTTAAAATAAAAAGGAACACTGAAGGATTTGGCTTCTTGACCAGAGATAACATCTTCACATCCAATATGGACATTAATAAAATAGCGGTTCTTCTCATCGCTAAAATAGTCCTCTTCAAATTTCTGGCTAAAATATTTGAATCCGTTTTCAGAGTTCAATAATCCTTCTTTTAGTGAGATCTTCAGAGTTACTTCATTTACTCCTGAAAAAATCGCAGTATCGGCCACATAATCCCATTTATCCTGATACTTTGGATCTGTCCAAACTTTGAATTTGAGCTGCTTAACCTTTGGATAAGTGTATCTAAACTCCATTATGCTTTTCTTACCTATAGTTTGAATAAGAGTTCTTGTATCAAGAACAAAGGTTTGTTTTCCATCGATTGAAGGCAGAGGCATAGTAGTTATTGTATCTTTGTAACCCAAATAGGTGGCCAGTATTTTAGATTCATGATGAATCATAATTTCAGTCTCTGCATTTGGCGGGATCTCAGATATTACTTTAGATGGGTTGTCAAAATCGACAAGTTTTATAGAAATGCTATCAGATGGATTTTTGATATTATTTTTTGCCATCTGATAGATCAGCATATTTTCGAAGAAGAGTTTAGAGCGAAAAGGATTAAATGAGCTTTTAGCCGGACCCTCAATAGCGCCTGCATTTAATGTGATTTTTTGTCTGATTGCTGCAAGTTCAGTTTCCTTATCCAGCAGTTCTTTTTTAAGTACAGGTATCTGTTGAATTTTTAATATATCGGCTATCTTTGCGACCTGTTCATCGCTTGCAAGAAAAATTGCCTTTTCAATAAGTACTTTAATTGAATCCTTTATCCTATCCCTTTCAAGAATAACTTTTTCAACATCAGAGCGTGGAACAATCTCGGAGGCATCTGATTCAGTAACTTTTCTCAGGTTCAATTCTGCACCTTTATATACCATTACTGATATAATGATAATGTAGAGGACCTGGTAGAGAATAAATTTTGTATCTTTTTCTAATTTCTTAGTCATCTACTCTCCAGAGAACATTGAATCGCCGACAAATTGATTTGTTTTTCTTTTTGTCATCTCGGGTGAAAGTGATTTAGCAAAGCTAGTAAGTCTCTGTAATGATTTTTGTACTTCCTGATCTTTTAATCCGCTAATAAGAGTATTAGTCAGTTCATAAAAAGGTCTTAGATCCAGCAAAAAATTCTGAGTTATTTTACCTGCTTTTTCCAGATGGCTGCTAATCTCAGCAATTTGTTTTAGGTTAGAGGATATCTGATCAGTAAAGAGGGCGTTGTTTTTAATAGCTCTTTCAAAACTATCCAGTATTGCAGGGTCATAATTAAGATTTGCAAGCATGGCAGTTCTTAAAAGCATCATCTGTTCTTCTTCGAAAGCACGTCTTTCCTGCTCCCTTTTAATAATTTCTTTTTCACGTTCAACTGCAATATTTTTGTGAAGATTTTCCCTAAGTTCTTTCAGTGCGTCTTCAAGTTCTTTTATTTTTATCTTTTTATAAATCCTGGTTCTATATTCATCTGTTACTTTATCTGTAACCATTGTAAAAGATTTTGAAAGTACAAGTACCATAATAGCTTTTATTTCGAAAGGAACAGAGAAGTTAACAAATAGCCAGGATCCAACAAGCACGCTTAAAAGAAGAATCGCCGCTCCCAGAAGAGGAGTTCCAAAGCCTATTATATCTATCAAGTTATTATATGAGCCTTCAATTTCCTCGAGTGCATCCGGATCAGGTATGCGGTTAAGTCTGTACTCATTTTCCATAACCAGATAGCACCTGAAGGCAACAGCAAGAAAGATCAGATAGGCTAAGATAGGAATTGGTATCAGAATCCCGTTGGCAGGATTAAAATCGATATCGCCAAATGGGTGGGAGCGGCTCCAGAGTTTCTCAATTTCTTTTTGATAGGGCTGATTAAGTTTAACGAGCAGATCCTTTTCGCTATTTTGCAGGCGCTCATTAAGTTCCAGTCTATCTAAGGTCTTGTTATATACTATTTTATTATTTTTATGCAGATCCTCAGGAATAAAGAATTCAGGGGCTGCAACCTTTGAAGGTGAGCCTGATCTGTCAATAGATTCATTAATTGGACTAAAAGAAAGGAGGTTATGAAAACACAGATCCATTATTAATGATATAACAATCACCAGAAGGTTGACTAACAAGGCACCTTTGGAGAGATGAAGGAAACCAGGGGTCGGCACTTTTAATTCTTCTTTCAGCTCATCGATTCGTTTTCCCAGTTCTTCAGGATCATTCAGAATTTCATTATTATCTTCGATATTTTTTTTTACAGAATTGCCGGCATATTTCCATTTAGTGAATTTATGCATCATAATACCTTACTTATTGTTTATTATCAGGTTTAATATTTATTCTCATTTTCTTTAACGTATTGCGGTAAGAGAACCTTTTAGAAAAAGAAGCATTTTTTAGGTGAAGCATCAATCTGTAAGTCAATAAAAAGAAGATTCCGTACTTTCGAATTTATATTTAATCGCAGTCCTTGTTTTTTTAGAGAATCCTATCAAAATAGAAAGATAAACCAATAGAAAAGAGTTGGCGGAGAATTTGTTTTAGCGGGCATTTTTTACTGTAAGTGGTCATTTTAAGTAATCTTCGGTCACAGATTAGTTAAAACAAAGGCCTGCATCACTGCAGGCCTTTGTTGGAGATCAACGCGAACGCATTTGGGAGTCTTTATTAGTTATGACTCCTGAATTGTCAAAAAGTTCAGCAGCATTTTAGGGCAAAAAATAATCCCCATCATTTTAGTACTTTTTTAGCACAAAATAATTTTGCAGAATAAGCGGGGAAAGATTACTTTATTATTTATAAACAAGACACGGGGGACTTATGAAAATAAGAATAATCTCCGAAAAGGTTGATGAGATAATTGATATCCCTGATATTGATATTACAGACACAGAGAAGATTAACAGCATTGTTAAAGATTATCTTGGAGGTAGCTGTGATTTCCACTGGCAAGTAATAGAAATTACGGCGGAAGAGCAGTTGGAATGGATACAGGATATGATGCGTGCACATGATGGCTAAAAAAGAAATTATGGATGGGTATAAAAATAAAAAGACACAGAGGGCAATCCTCTCCTGTCCTTTTTCAGTGCAGGAGAGGGGGCCTTTTCAAATTTAAGAAGTTTACAGGTTAAAATACATTTTATACTCGAAAGGATGCGGCATTGTGCCAATCGATTTAATTTCTTCCTGTTTTAGTTTCACCCACTGGTCAAGCAGATCATCTGTAAAGATTCCACCCATTCTTAAGAAATCGTTATCAACCTGAAGAGCATCCAGAGCTTCAGAAAGATTTCTAGGGAGGAAATGGATCTGATCTTTAAAGGATTCATCATTAATATTTTTGTCAAACGGGCCATATCCTTCCTTTACAGGATCGATCTTATTTACAACTCCGTCAATTCCAGCAAGAAGCATAGCTGAAAGGCAGAGATAAGGATTAGCCGTTGCATCAGGCGGGCGGTATTCGAACCTGACCTCCTGTGGGTTAGTAACATATTTAGGTATTCTTATAGCCGAGGCCCTGTTGCCCTGCCCGTATGTCATTGCCACAGGAGCCTCAAATCCTGGAACAAGTCTTTTATAAGAATTTGTGCTTGGATTAGTAAAAGCCGAGAGAGCCGGGCCGTGCTTTAGCATACCGCCGATAAAAAATCTTCCAAGCTCATTGATGTTTCCATATTCGCCTTTTTTATAGAAAGCATTTTCACCTTCTTTTGTAAGGAAAAGGTGCAGGTGCATACCATTGCCAGCCTGCTGATACATTGGCTTGGGCATAAATGTTATAAAAAGATCCTTCTGTCTGGCCAGGTTGAAAAGGACATATTTGCACGTCACGATATTATCGGAAGTTGAAAGCAGGTCAGAAAAATATGTTTCAATTTCCTGCTGGCCTCTTTCACCTGCCTCGTGGTGGTGATATTTGACCTTGATTCCGAACTTCTGAAGCAGTTTAGAAGCCTCATCGCGGAAATCATCATAGACATCAAAAGGATTTGCAGCATGGTATGCTTTCTTATAGAACTCCTCTGCGTGTTCGACCCTGTAGTATGAAGAGGCAGTTCTTGTATCGTATTCAACTTTTGAAAAGATATAGAATTCAAATTCAGGACCCCACAGTGATTTATCGGCGCCTGTTACATCCTTAAGGAGCAGCTCTGCCTTCTTGGCCAGATATCTGCCGTCCTGAGAAAAAGGAGTTTTATTTTCATCTGTTAGTACAATATGCGAATAGAAGCTGAGAGTCGGGGCATCTCTAAAGGGGTCGATAACAGCAGTTTCAAGGTCAGGGATAAGTATCATATCGCTATTTTCGACCTTACTGAAGCCATAGCTGGAGCCGTCAAAGCCGACGCCTTCATTCAATAGTTTCTGGAGCAAATTAGGATAGACCGGAAGAGAGATGTGGTGCAAACGGCCGGAAAGGTCTATGCACTTAAGATCGATAACCTCAATATTATTTTTGTTGATCAGGTCATTACATTCTTGAAGAACACTTGTTGGCATAAAATACCTCTAAGGCAGGATTTATTATTTGTTCAGACAAAAAAGCGCCTGACGAAAACTTGACAGGCGCTTTATATCTAAGTTAGTTATTCTTTCAAAAGAATTATTAAGCCTCATAGTTAATAGCAGCAAGGCCGAGGAAAAGAGCTGTAGTATCAAGATCTTCCTCGATTCTGAGAAGCTGGTTATACTTAGCAATTCTATCGGTTCTGCTAGCTGAACCGGTCTTGATCTGACCAGCGTTAGTAGCAACAGCGATATCAGCAATTGTAGTATCTTCAGTTTCACCTGAGCGGTGGCTGATGACAGGAGTATAGCCTGCTCTCTTAGCCATTTCGATAGCATCAAGAGTTTCGGTTAAAGTACCGATCTGGTTAACTTTGATAAGTATTGAGTTAGCAATACCCTTTTCAATACCAGTAGCGAGTCTTTCAGTGTTAGTAACAAAAAGATCATCACCAACCAGCTGGATCTTGCTTCCGAGCTTATCAGTAAGCATTGCCCATCCTTCCCAATCATCTTCAGCTAAGCCGTCTTCGATTGAAACGATAGGATACTGTTTTACCCAGTTCTGATAGAATTCTACCATCTGAGCAGCTGTTCTTTCAGATTTATCTGATTTGAAGAACTGGTAAGTGTTTTTATCCTTTAAGAACATTTCACTTGAAGCTACGTCGAGAGCCAAGCAAACATCAACGCCAGGTTTGAAACCTGCTTTTGTGATAGCTTCAAGAATAACTTCCAGAGCTTCGTCATTTGATTTTAAGTTAGGAGCAAAACCGCCTTCATCACCAACAGCTGTATTGTAACCTTTTTTGCTCAATACTGATTTCAGTGAGTGGAAAACTTCAGTACCCATTCTTAAAGATTCAGCAAAGTTTGGAGCGCCGACAGGCATGATCATAAATTCCTGGAAATCGACGTTATTATCTGCGTGCTTACCACCGTTAAGAATGTTCATCATAGGAACAGGCAATGTGCGAGCGTTAACACCGCCAAGATACCTGTACAATGGAAGTCCAAGTGCAGCAGCAGCAGCTTTTGCAACAGCCATTGAAACACCTAAGATAGCATTAGCACCAAGAACAGACTTGTTTGGTGTACCGTCTAATTCAATTAAGAACTGATCTATTCCAACCTGATCCAAAGCATCGAACTCAACGAGTTCATCAGCTATCTTATCATTAACGTTTTCTACTGCCTTAAGAACGCCTTTACCCATATAGCGAGATTTATCGCCGTCTCTTAATTCAACAGCTTCATGTTCACCGGTTGAAGCGCCGCTTGGTACAGCTGCTCTACCGATAAAGCCGCTCTCTAATTCAACTTCAACTTCCAGAGTTGGATTTCCTCTGGAGTCCAATATTTCTCTACCGATAATATCTACAATTGTAGTCATTAGTTTTCTCCTCATTCGTGTTTAGTGAAATTCATTATACAAAATTATAAATAAGGGGGAGTAAAAGCAATTTAAATTAGAGATGATTATGTCGAATTCTTATAAAAGTCAACAAAATATTTTAGCCAATTTTTCTGAATATTAGGACCAAATTATTCTTTATATAGGCATATAGAATTTTCCAGAACTATTTTTCAGTATAATCCCATCAGAAAAAGAGGAAGACCTTATGAGAGTTCAGTTCTTTAAGCCAATTGTTTTGACCATAATTCTTGCAGGACTTATATATAGCAGCAATTCAGTATTTGCACAAGCAGATTCAACTTTAAAAGTTGCTGGTTTCAGAGGCTCCCATATTTATAAATACAAGACTGACTACTGGCAGGCTGTAGGAAAAGCAATGAGCAAAAACTTTGAGAATTACTCTCCTGCTGCAGTCTGGATTGTCAGTTTTTTTCAGGATGACGGATCAACACAGATGGTATTTCCATCGGATGGAAATGACTATCCAAATGTAAGTTTTGCCGGGACTGACAAAGCTGAAGAATATCTTTCGAAGTTTGACAGTGCAGGAATAAAAGTATGGCTGCAGGTTGAGTCTGGAAAAGCAGATATGAACTCTTTGATAAAGCTGGTACTTAACCGTTATAAAGGCCACAAATGCGTGACAGGCTTTGGAATGGACGCCGAGTGGTATTTTAACAATGGCATATACCCAAACAACAACTATGGAATTCAAGTAAGTGATTCGGCAGCAGAATCATGGGAAAAGACAGTTAAGGCAATAAATCCTAAGTATTCCCTCTTTCTGAAGCACTTTACCGAAAGTCACATGCCGCCAAGCTACAGGGGTGACATAATATTTGTTGATGACAGTCAGCAGTTTACAGATCTAAGTGAAATGCTCTATTACTTCAAAAAATGGGGTAATAAGTTCTCATCAAACCGGGTTGAATACCAGTTTGGCTACCCGGATGATAAGCCGTGGTGGAGCAAGTATACAAATCCACCAAAAGCTCTTGGTGATGCCATAAGAAATGCAATTCCAAATACTTCGGGACTATTTTGGGTAGACTTTACAATTACAGATGTATTTCCCCTTTCAATCACAGGGCTTGAGACCTTTAAGGTGCCAGCAAGCTACAGATTAAAGCAGAACTACCCAAACCCATTTAATCCAGAGACAACAATTGAGTATTCAGTTGAACAAAGCGCGCAGGTAAGGCTAAAGCTTTTTGACATGCTTGGTAAAGAGGTTATGACACTTGTTAATGAATTTAAGGAACCAGGGAGCTACTCATACAGGTTAAGGGCCAACACACTGCCTGCAGGAGTATACATATACAGAATTGAAGCCGGAAGCTTCAGGGAGTCAAAGAAGCTTGTAATATTGAAGTAAGAAATAAGGTGATTCAATTATCAAAGGCATATCTTTTTATTTCATTTTTGCCGAATTTTGGTTATCTTATTGGTCTAAGAATAAAACAATTCTGTAGATGCCCCCGTAGCTCAGCAGGATAGAGCGACGGTTTCCTAAACCGCAGGTCGGAGGTTCGAATCCTCTCGGGGGTACAAATGAAAGCCCACTACTGGGCTTTTCTCATTTTAAACCACACCATCCTACCCGGTATATTGTCTATAAACTCTGCACTAGAGCTTCAGAATGCTATTATGTATATTATTTTATTCCAAAGAAAACAAATACAGGGGACCAGGCATGGAAAAAGCATTGGCTGATCTTATTGCAAAGGACGAAATAACCAAAGTCATAAACCTCATGGTAATTAATACGGATAAGCGCAATTGGGACAAAGTCCGGGAGTGCTTTGCCCCAAGCGTCTTATTCGACATGACTGGCGAAGCACGACAGGTCAGTCCCGGGCAAATAACAGACGGGTGGGAAACAGGACTAAAAGAGCTTTAGGCAATCCATCATCAAATGGGAAACTTATGGATTCACAGCCTGAAAATACTTTAAAGATTATTCTGTATTTATTTGACAAAATCACTATTTTCCCCTTCCCCCTGTAATAACTTGATAGAAATCTAAGGATACATAATACTTCCGACCTAATTATATCTGGAGGAACAATGTGGAAGTTTATTCTTATTAGTGTTCTTGCTGCCCTGGCTTTCAGCTCTTCAGGCTTTCCTCAGGATGATTTTGAAAAGTTCTATTCCCTTGTTCAGAAAAAGCCGCAGATTCATCTGTCCATTTTGAACGGTCAAGTTCAGGTGTTTAATATCTATAAACAAGAAGTCATATCGGTGTACAATTCTAAGGGCAAAGGCAGAGAGGAAAGAATCGCACAATTTATTAAGGACGTTTACTTCCCTTGTGAGGATTTCTGGAACGGATTTTTTGATGAACAGGGTTTTAAAGAGTGGACCGGCAAAAACTGGGAAAATTTGATTAGCTCTGCGACCCCCGGCTTTTTAATCCCATTTCAAGTTGACTTCGATTCAGTGTTCACTGCAACTGCCGGCAAATTAAAACAACTGACAGGCAGAGTGCCTGAGGGGAAATGGTATCTGATATATGGGAATAAGGCAGCTAATATGGAAGGCCTTGCAAATATAGGAATGTTTGCAGATTTTTTCGGCATCGGGGGTGAAGGATACGAACAGCTATTATTTGCATTGCCCCATGAAATCAATCATCAGATAATGGGCAAAATTCAGGCTGATGACGGGACCTTATTATGCAGAATTATAAATGAAGGATTCTCCTGTTTTGTTAATTACTTGTATTGGGATAAAAAAATATCTCCGGCTAAAAACATAGGTTTTACAGATAAAGAATGGCAATGGTGCATAAACAACGAAAACAAGATATATGATTATACAAAGGGCCGATTGGATTCAACTGATGATAATATGAAAAATAAATTTGCCAGAGCCCACCGGTTTATCTTTGACGGGGCTCCCGACAGGATAGCTTATTTCATAGGCTTCAGGATTTGCCAGGCCTACATAAACAATAACGGAGCAGAATCCTGGAAAGATATTTACAACCTCTCTCCCGGCGAGGTTTTCAGGTTAAGCGGATATGAAAAATTTATGAAGAATAATTTATAACAGTATAAGCAAAATAATCCCGGTCCACGCCGGGATTATTTGTTTTAAAAACCTGTTTACAGCTCAGATTTCTCTGAACTTTCCATGTACATATTTATGAATAATACTGGCGATAAGTGTCTGATACGGAATCCCCTCTTCCAGAGATTTAGCCTTTAGGTTGGCAAGGTCCTTTTCCGATAAACGTATGTTTATCCTTTTATTCTTGGCCGCAGTATTTTTTGCATAACGTTCGTATTCAGCTTTCTTTTTCTCACCCCCTACTGACTGCCATTCGCCATCTTCAACAGACTTCAGGAGCTCTGCCTCACTTTTCTCCAACTTTTTCATTTTACTACCCTTCTAAATACTTCTTTGTGGTCTTTCTACTTGGAATAATTGTCTTTAAGAATACCTTTTCATCATCTTCTACAAACGGGACCAAATACGCATAACTTTCATATTCAACTACAAATATCTTCTGGTCGTCATATTTCTCCTTATTCGGATGCCTTAAAACATCGAGAAGGTATCCCATCTCAATCTGGCTTATTATAATCTCAAATGAAATCTTTCTTTCATCTTTAAGCCGCTCATTTTTCGCTTCATTCCATTCGAAATACTTCATCCGGCATGTTATTTTGTTATATCTCAATTTATAACATTGTGTGCCTTTTGTCAACACTAATCATTGCCTCAATCCGGCAAAATTGTAATCTATCTTTAACAAACAAGTTCTAACGTCATATAATCTGGGGTACAAAAAGAAAGACTCATTTATCTGAGCTTTCTTTGTCTTAAAGATAAGCGGTGGTTTTCTATCCCGACAATAATTAAGGTGCTACCCGGAAAATCAAGAATAATCTTTTCGGCCACATAAGTTGTGATCTTTTTCAGGACTTAAATTCAAAACTAATATCTACTCTCTTAAGAAGTATCACTTTTATTTAATTCTGGTTTCCCTGTATTAAATGCAAATTTTATGACCTTTTTTCTAAGTCCCCCCTAATTAAATTAATTGAAATAATTGAGGACCTTAGAATGAAAAAAATATTACTTTTTCTGACATTTATGTCCATTTTGACGGCTATGTCATATGGACAAATCACAAACCTGCTTGTTAACGGTCAAACCAGCAGTTTCACTATTACAAGCGGCGATCAGTTGGGTTGGAGCTATGATGTTCCTACTCCAGGAGATACCACACTCATTGAGATATGGATTGATACTGACCAGAATGGCGTTCTTAATCCTTCGACAGATGTTTTATGGATATTTTTTAACCATATAGACGGTGACCCAAAAGGACAGCATGGACCGCCGGATATAGATGGAACAAAAAACGGGCATGTACTCTTTCAGTCAAAACTTGGTCTTGCTCCTGCTCATTATATAATGCTTTTCAAAAACCATAATAATTATAAAACTGTTACAGGGATTGTCAATAAATTAGCTTCACCTGCAATAACTATTTCCGGTACTGTTTCTGTACCACCGGGAATTAGTAAGCAAAATATTATGCTTACGCTTGAAGCACAGGGAAATGGACAGACTACTCAGTTCTGGGATGCCCTCACAGATGCAAATGGGAACTTTACAATTCAGATGAATGCCGATACTACAGGAAATCCCTGGCGTCTTACTACCGACAATAATCTCGTCTTTGGCTCGGCTGTTCTTTCACCAATGGAATATGAATTTACTTTAAACCCCAATACACCAAACTATACAACCAAAAACTTTACCGTAACTGCGGCTTCTGCAGAGATAAAAGGAACAGCAAGATACGAGGATGGCACTCCTTTAATCAGGGATGCAGCTTTCATTTCCTGGAACAATGGCAGTTATTACCGTTATGGATTGAGTGATACCGCTGGAGCTTTTCGCATAGGCTTACTATCAACTGAGTTACCGCAAAATAACATCCAGATTTCCGCCGGTGATCAGTTTGATACAACACAGATGATGGCAATTTATACTTTTCCTACAGTAAACTCAGGCAATACACTGACACATGATCTAACGATATTCAAATCAAATTCTACTATAAGCGGTAAAGTAACTTTAAATGGAAATCCTCCTAATTTTTCTATGCAGCTAAGTGCATCAAATAAGGACTCAGCCTCTACAAATTTGTTCACCGATCCTAATGGTAATTTCGTTTTTCATGTGAGCAGCAAAATTTACAATTATTATATATTTCCAGTTAACCAGCCATCTGGATTGAGTCAGACACCAATTCTTGTACATCCCGGCCAAAAAAACATACTGATCAATTTTACATTGACCGATGTCAAACAGGGCGGTTCTAATATTCCATCGGAATATAATTTATCACAAAACTATCCAAATCCCTTTAATCCATCCACTACTATAAATTATTCGATTGCAAGAGATGGAGATGTAAAGCTCACGATCTATAATACAATAGGTGAAAAGATTGCTGCAATTGTAGACGAATATAAACCGGCTGGAAATTACTCAGTCCAATTTAATGGAAGCAACTTACCAAGCGGTATATATTTATACAAGCTTGAATCTGGCAGTTTCAGGGCTGCAAAGAAATTTATCCTTTTGAAATAAAAACATATAGGCTTTTCCTTTTGGGAGGTTGAAATGGAAAAAAGCAAAGCTCAGTTACTGCGTCAGCATCTGGCAGCCCTGGCCTTAGCACTTTTCGCGCTTATAGGCACTACAGCAGTTGGGTTTATTGCAGACAGCATTTTCAGGTTAACTGCTTACGGGGAAAATAAGACGTGCTTAGTCTGGGGAATTTCGACTGCCATCTGCTGCTTCTTTATGGTTTTAAATTTCCGGATAAGCATCTGGTACGCTCCAATTATCATTAATGCATTGTTTCTTTTCGAACCAATTATGGTAATGAATTTCTGGAGCACTTATGTATGGATACCTTATTTCATTGGACTGATTTTGAACGTTTACGCGTGCATATTGGCTCTAAGAATCAGCCGAAAGCATAAGCATGAACCAGCAGTGCAGATAAAAGGGTAGCATTAACAGAGCATTTATCCCGATGTATGATAGACAATACACTTCTGACCTTTTATGAAGTAAAATAGTTTTCATGGAGAAATTTTATATTTTAGTCTGCATGAGCTGAAATCATGATTTGATTACACTTAATTTTCCTCATATGATGCATTTCTCTTCTAATGCAAAGACTTAACCTTAGGATGTATAGTCTGTACCTTTTATTCAGTACAATTGAACCCCAACCTTGCGAAGTTGTAATTCGTGGTCATCATACAGGTTCTAACTTCAAATAATCTGGAGCACAAAAATGAAAGTCCAGCAATGGACTATTGCTATTCTAGGTCATTGAGCCCAAATTCTCATAATTCACTCCATATTGAAAAAATATATTTTTTGAGCTATTTTGAGGTATGATTTCAAATGAAGATAAAACAATACTACTCGAAATAGCTGAAAGGTATAAGGTTTCGAAGATATATCTTTTCGGCTCAAACCTTGATTCATCCAAGGAATCAAATGACATTGACCTTGGAGTTGAAGGCCTGCCAGATAATATATTTTTTAAGTTTTACAGCGAACTGATCTTCAGTCTCTCCAAGCCTGTCGACTTGATTGACCTGAAGAAAAAAAGCTTGCTTACTGATATGGTTAAATCTGACGGCCTGCTGATCTATGGATAAATTATCCCTGAAGATAAAGGCCGAACTTGAGAATATAGATGAGATATTAAAAGAAATGCCTCTATCAGTAAAACTTCCATACCTATCTGTTCTTGAACTGGCTGGTGTAGCGGCGCTTCTTCATAATTTTTATAATGGAGTCGAGAACATATTCAAGCAGGTCTTCATTTACAATCAAATCCCTATTCCCACCGGAAAATCTTGGCATAAAGAGCTGATTGATCAAGCTGTTAAAGAAAATATATTGTCGGAAGATTGCAAATTGCTTTTAGGGCAATATCTGGCATTCAGGCATTTCTTCAGCCATGCTTATGCTCTGGATCTATATGCAGAGAAAATGGAACCGCTTGTTGAAAATCTTGGAGATACATATAGTTTATTCAAAAGTGAAATAAGTAAATTCTTATGAATATGCTTTGTCCCTTAAATAAATATGGGAAATCTATAATCCTGATTACATTTAATTTAAGGTCAGTTAAATTCCCTATACGCCTACTGTTTTCTGAGGTAAACAATTGAAATTGAAACTGTTTCTCACTGCAATTATTTTCAGTATTTTTTACCTTTCAGGTTGTGATACTTTCTACTCAATCCCTTTAAATACTAATTCAGATACTCTCAACGTAAAGTTTGAATGTGGGAAAGTTGATATAACTCTACAGAACTGGCAAGGGCATGTCTTTGATTTTTATCAAAACTATAAACTTGAAAATAGCGTTAAACTTTATGTTGATTCACTTACAATCAGATATAAAGGTCGAATGATTCCCTGCCACTTTGTTGATGATGAATCAAAAGTAATTGTAGTCGAAGGTAAAAAACAAATCAGGACAGCCTTTAGAATAGATGATAAAATCAAAAAAGGTGATACAATAACAGTAATTCCTGATGGATATATTTATTGTAATGATAATAAACTAAATCTTGATTCACTACAATTAATCATGACCGAAGATTTAATAAATCCAATGGAGAATTAATGCCTTCTCATTTAAATATATCTGCAAAAAATCCATAATCATCAACATTGCTTGGACTTTAATGATCCCTATTCAATTTCAAACTGACAAAATTGTTATCCATAGTGGTTAAACGGTTCAAGCATCAGATAATCTGGAGTACAAATGGGAGTCCAGTAATGGAAGTTTGCTATTTTGTACCATTGCCCCTATCAACATTACATAATGGAATAGCTTTTTACCCGGAAACTTTTATCTTATAGCTAAAACGAATTAACACCTCTGCGATAGCAATACCGTTTCGTTTTCTTAAAATACTTTGAAAACAGGAGGCGAGTATGAATCGTTTTATCTTACTCTTTGTCTTAGCTTCGGCTATTTCCATGGGAGTAATTCTTAATAGCTGCAAAAAAAATCCCACTGAACCCGAACCTATTCAGCAGTCTTCACCATCAATTTCTGTCATTATTCAATCTCCGACTACAGAGGAAGGCTATGTAACTACCAATGAAAAAATCTCTGTAGCAGGCATTGTAATTTCTGCAAATCCAATTAAAGAAGTTAACTGGAAATCTTCCTCAACAAAAGGGACAGCCACAGGTACAGATAACTGGACAATTGCCGAAATCCCGATGCTGGAGGGAGATAATATCATAATTGTTACAGCTACTGATAACTCCAGTTTATCTTCTTCTGACACAATAATGATCACAAAAAACAAATACCTGAACTTCCTTAGCAAGCCACAGTTTACTCCTTCAAGCATTCCGGTAAATGAACCAACTGATGTCCATGTTCAGGTAGAGATAGCACCTGTTTCAAACCTGAATGTATCGGCGGTAAAACTTGTAGAGGTAGATAAGAGCAATAATATAATAGCTGAAACAGTTACACTCTATGATGACGGTGTGTTAAGTCACGGCGATGATATCCAGGGGGATAATGTTTATAATAATATCATTAGTATGTCACAATCCCAGACAGGATCAAAAAGATTCAGAGTTGTTGCACAGACCGACGAGGCTTCCGGTCCTGTAGAGGGGAAGTCTTCGGTTAATTCATTAGACTTTTTTGCACGGAGGGATCTTGCCGTTTACGAAGAGCAGAAAAAACTTCAAACCACTGCAGCAGAAAAGCTCTATAATTTTGCTTATGACAACAAAGATATAAAAACTGCTCTTAACAAAACCGCTGAATGGCTGACTACACAGAGCAATGTAAAATCAGTCGTAGTAGAAGGCGACAGGACCATCCTGGTAAAATATTCTTCGGGCCAGTCCGGACTGATTATCGCAAGGGAAGTTGACCAGAATGGAAAACCTTTATATATCGGCAGCGGCAGTCCACCGGCCAGTAGTAGCATTTCAGGTCTAAGCAGAACCTCAGCCCTCAGCAGTCGGGATACTATTTACCCTACAAGAGTCCCCAGACTTAAACCATTTGAGCAGACAAAAGGTGAATTCCACATAATCCCAAATAACTTTGCTGACGCAGATACTCATCTCATATTGAATAAGGACGTTTTACTCTGGGGAGCCTGTGAGGATGATTTTGCTCAGGAAGTCGATGTTGCTGCAGAGATCGATAAGCGCCTGGCTAAAAATAAAATGGGACTTTATATAAAACACCTTGTAGCAGGTGACGCAACAATCTCTGAGGCGCTTCACTTTGATGATTATGGCATGGTAATTTTAATGGCCCATGGAGCCTATGGAATGTATGTGGAATCAAAGGAAGAAGTAACACCACAAAAAAGCCAACTTTACCGCGATCTTCTTGATAAGGGGGATGTTGTTATAAATACAGGGGTTTATATCGCCAGTACTTTGTGGACCACAATACCTTTGAAAACCGGCAGCACTTATGGTTTTTATCCATCCTTTGTTCAGAAGTGGTTGAAGAAATTTCCCAAGACTATAGTAGTTGCTTTGGACTGTGAAAGTGCAACTATGAATATGGCATATGCTAATATGATACCAAAACAGTATACGGCATTTCTTGAAAAAGGAGTATCAGCATATGTCGGCTACACAGGTTATTTAACTCCAACATTTGCAAATGAAACTGCACCGGATTTTATTGAAAACCTTGTTGTAGGTGAAAAGAATATCTTCGATGCCTTTAAATCAAAAAAAACAAATACTCCTTATCCTAACGAATTTTATATGCATGGCAGCAGTACTTTAGAACCTGTAAGATTTACTTCAGGAATGATCAATGGGCAATTTGAATATTCACAACACGAACCTGGTGAGATCGTGGGCTGGGATCATACCGGAGATGCAAGGGTTATAAGAATAATAGGATCTGAAAAAGCTCCGGAAGGCAATAACATGGGAATTATTTCCACAGGTTTCGGTTCGGTTACACAATCCGGTTCGATCAGTCAGGATTTCAGAATAAAAGAAAATGAATCAGAGCTTACTATAAAATGGCTTTTCCTCTCTGAAGAATTCCTTGAATTTATTAACTCAAAATACCAGGATAGTTTCAAAATAACTTTGAATGAAGTTAATGCTCAGGAAAATGTTCTGCTGGAAAAAACTATTGATCAGATTGCAATTGATTTCGGTGCCACAAAAGAATCGCCCGGAAATCTTAAAGCCAGATCCGATATTAAATTCGACCAGGGTGGAGTTTATGGAACTCCATGGATGACAAGTAAATTTGATGTTTCCGCATACAGAGGGAAAGTAGTTCGCTTAACAATTTCCGTACACGATGTAGGCGACAGCGCCTACGACACCGCAATCCTGTTAGACGGCATATCAGTAAAATAAAATGCGCAGCACAATAGGGGAATACAGAACTCACATTTACAGTTTCTGTATTCCTGCTAGCGGACAAAAGTGAAGGTTTTTACTGGTAAATGCTCTACTACCCTATCCGGTATAATGCCATAAATTAACTCTTGACTAGAGCTTACGAAAGCTATTATGTATATTATTATGATTCCAAAGAAAACAAATACTGGAGAACAGACATGGAAAAAGCATTGGCTGATCTTATTGCAAAAGAGGAAATAATCAAAGTCATAAATTTAATGGTAACCAATACGGATAAGCGCAGTTGGAATAAAGTCCAGGAATGCTTTGCCCCTAGCGTCACATTCGACATGACAGGAGAAGCACAGCAAGTCAGTCCAGAGCAAATAACAGAAGGTTGGGAAAAAGGACTAAAAGAGCTTAAGGCAATCCATCATCAAATGGGAAACTATTTGATAGATCTAAATGGAAATCAGGCTGATGTATTCTGTTATGGAATTGCTTATCACTATTTGCCGAACCCCTCAGATAATAATACAAGAGTATTTGTAGGCAGTTATGATATTCATCTAATAAAGTCACAGGACAAATGGGAAATTGACAGGTTTAAATTCAATCTTAAGTTTATTGACGGCAATAAAGAGCTCGAGAAATCCAAACTTTAAAAACTGGAACATCGACCTCAGCCTAGGATATTACTAAATTCAATTTAATGGAGATACAGCCTGTATGCGCCTTAAAATCCGGAAACTTTACTTAATCTTTAGAACTCCTTGGCATTAATATTGCAGCACTGTATTAAAAAGGTCCCATTCAGAAAGCATTGCAGTTTTTTATTCCAAGGAGGTCTGATAATGAGAAATATAATAAAGCTTCTATCTGCAATAAGCATTTATATGTTAATGCTTGAAGCGACCTATGCCCAAAACTTTGATAATCAAGGCCCTTACGAAATCTCTGTCAACTCGGTTGAAGGTCAATTTGTCGAAAACAATTACGGATTTTCACCTAGTGTTACCAATTCTTATCCTAGAGTTAATCAGAAGATAATGGACGGATGGAAATATGAAATAATCCTTACAATTAAGCTTACTGGAGAAAACCTTGCCTGGAAGACGCCATTTGGATTAACACTTATATTTCCAGACGGAAGCCGGTACAATGAGATTCTGAACAATGAATCAAAACCTCTTTATTCAAATAATCTTTACGAGTTCAGATTTAATGCTATATGCCGGAGGAAAGGATGGGCTATGATTAAGATGTACCCACTGGAACAGTGGGATAAGCTGAATATTCGTAACGTGGACTTCAGAACTTCCGAAGTCTGCCTTGAGTAAATTTTGGAACCGCAGAACAGCAGGTTCTTTTTTGCTAGCCTATCGAGAATTGCTGACTTTGGAAACATTTTAATATAGGGAACATTACCCGCCTATTTATGCGGTTTTTATTGATTTTTGTTCTCTATTTCATTATGTTTCCTAAAACAAAACAATATCTCAGAAGAAGGCAATTAAATGTTAGAATTTGATGTCTTAAATACCGCTATCGCAAAATTTAAGGGAAATACTGATGGCGAACTACAACCTATTTTGAACGGAAAAGAAGTACAATTAATCTTAAAGATCGAAGACTATGATATTATGTTTAATGTTAAGGTTGTGCAGCATATCAGTAAAAGCAGTGTGAGTATATTAAAATCACGACTAGCTCCACCCCAGGATCTACTACTTCTGGTAACCAGGTATGTAAGTCCCGAATTGATGGAAATTCTTAGAAATCTTAATATCAATTTTATTGATACTGCAGGAAATGCTTTTATTAAATTGCCCCCTTTATACATAAATATCCAGGGTAAGCGATTAAAAGAACCTGAGGGTGTTATAAAATCTGGGAGAGCATTTCAACCCGCGGGTATGCAGCTGATTTTTACTCTCATATGTAATCCCAGGTTAGAGGAAAATCCTTTACGGGAGATTGCAGAATATTCCGGTGTTGGGCTGACAACAGTTCAAAAGACCTTAAAGGATCTGGAAAAACAGGGGTTCTTAGCCTTTCAATCAAATAAGAAGTATAAGCTTATTAACAAGGGATCTTTGATAAAAAAATGGACCGTTCTTTATCCAGAAAAACTAAAGCCCAAGTATTTTGTCGGCAGATTTAAAGCAGATAATAATAATATTTTTGATATTAAAGATATTTTAAACATGGGAGCTCAATGGGGAGGGGAAACAGCCGCTTCTATGCTGACAAATTATATTCGACCAGCATTTCACACTATTTATGTAGACAGTAACAGGATTGGAGAATTTCTGCTCAGGAACAGATTAAGAAAAGATCCGGCCGGAAACATTGAAATCATAAAGCGTTTCTGGAATTTTAATCCGGATTATGATCCTCCTTCAATTGTTCATCCGATTTTGATTTATGCCGATTTGATTGCAATGGGTGACCAGCGTGACATAGAAACTGCCAATATTATTTATGAGAGGAAAATTGCTGGACTTATCTGATAAAATAGATGCATTTACTTTAGAGGTAATAAAACTAATCAACAATACCGCAATTCAGCTAAATATTGATTTTCTTTTAATAGGTGCAACTGCCCGCGACATTATACTCGAAAAAGAATATGGAATACGTGCAGGCCGCGCTACAAATGACATCGATTTCAGCGTGAGAGTAGGCAGCTGGGATGATTATAGAAAATTAATTAATGAACTGCTGAATGCGGGATTTAAACGCTCCGATGTATTACATCGTTTCAGTTATAAAGATATACCGAGTATTGATGTTATCCCGTTTGGAAAGATTTCTGTGAATGATGTTACAATAAAATGGCCTGATATTGCTGCTAAGGAAATGACAGTATTAGGATTTAATGAAGCTATGGCAAATTCCGAAATAATGATAATTTCACATTCTCCAGAAGTTTCCGTTCGAATAGCATCACTTCCATCTCTCGTCATGCTGAAATTCATTTCCTGGAAAGACGCATTCCCGGCACGTGAAAGAGACGCTTCTGATATCTTGTTTATAGTTCAAAATTATATTAACGCAGGAAATATGGATACTTTGATTAATGACAATGCTGAATTGATGGAAGTTGAATTCGATTTTGATATTCTTGGTTCAAGATTACTAGGCAGGCATATTGCAAAGATTATAAATGAACACAAAAAAAATTTCCTTACTGCATTGCTAGAGGAGGAAACGAATGAAACGGGAAAACTAAGGTTTATAGAAGATATGATTAAGAGTAATTATTTATTCGATATCAGGGAGGGTAAATACGAACATTATCTTAATATCCTGAGAAGTATCCTGCATGGTTTAAATGACTAGAACATTCCCTACCCTGTTTAACTCGGCGAATTTATAATCTCAGGAGGGATGTTCTTCGCTGCCTGCAGTACCTTTAGACCTTAGCTCTTCAAGTTTCTTTTTACCATATGCAATTCTTGTGATAGTTACAAATAAGACAGGTACTACAAATATTCCAAACATTGTTGCAGCAAGCATTCCACCAAGCACAGTATAACCAATAGTTGACCTTGCCTGAGCACCCGCACCTGTGGCAAGTGCCAAAGGTGAAACGCCCAAAATAAAGGCTAGTGATGTCATAAGGATAGGGCGCAGACGAAGACTTACCGCCTGCAGGGTTGCAGAAACAAGCTCTATGCCTCTTTCAACGCGTTCTTTTGCAAATTCAACTATCAGAATTGCATTTTTTGCAGCTAGTCCAATCAATGTTATCAGTCCTATTTGTGCATAAATGTTATTGTTCAATCTGGGGATAAAAATCAGGGTCAGTATTGCTCCAAATGCTCCTAGCGGTACAGCCAGCAGTACTGAAAACGGAACAGACCAGCTTTCATAGAGGGCTGCAAGGAACAGGAAGACAACCAATACCGATAGACCGAATATGGCTAAAGTACTGCTCCCGGCATTTATCTCTTCACGGCTTAAACCTGAAAATTCAAAGCTATAACCTGCAGGAAGCACATTTGCCGCAAGTTCTTGTAATGCATTAAGTGCCTGTCCGCTTGAGTAACCTTCTGCAGCATTACCGTTAAGCTCTGCCGAACGGAAAAGATTATAGTGCGAGATCAAAGGAGCGTTTTCAGTCACCTTGTATGTTACCAGGTTGCTTAAGGGGATCATCTCCCCTACTGTATTTTTTACATAGTAGTGTGAAAGGTCCTGTATTGCACCTCTGTATGCAGTATCAGCCTGCGCTACAACATGAAAGTTTCTGCCATAAATTGTGAAATCGTTTATTAACCTGCTGCCAAGATATGTCTGTATAGTGTTATAAACGTCTGCTATTGAGATCCCGAGTTTCTTACAGTTCTCCCTGTTTACATCAAGCTGGTAGCCTGGTGTATGGGCAGAAAAGAATGAAAAGGTTCGGCTAAGCTCAGGGCGTTTATTTGCCGCAGCAACAAATGACCTTACAACGCCTTCAAACTGCTTTATATCGTCATTGCTCTGCCTCTGTTCTATTTCAAAGGTAAAGCCGCCTGTTGCGCCAAGGCCTGGAATGGCAGGAGGTGAAATAACGACTGTATTTGCACTCATTATTGAGGCAAACTTCTTTTGCAGCGTTGCAATGAGTGCACTTACCTGAAGTGATTTATCTTTTCTTTCGTCCCAGGGTTTAAGCTGAACGAAGATAGTTCCACTGTTTGATTTCGTTGAGAACGTAACTACATTAAGCCCAGTCAAAGCTGCAAAGTGCCCAATTCCCGGAGTCTCCTGAAGTATTTTCATCATTGAGGAAATAACTTCAAGACTTCTTGAAGTTGATGATGCTTCAGGAAGTTCATATGTCACATATAAACGCCCTTCGTCTTCTGATGGGATAAACCCTGTAGGTTTAGTCTCAAACAATAATACAGTACCAAAGTAAAGGCAAATCAAAATTATTATAGCATACTTTGAAAGTTCGATACTTTTTCTTACACCCCTGGTATACTTGCTGTTTGTCTTCTGGAACCATTGATTAAACTTATCGAAAAATCTGTTTAGGCCCCTTGACTTTTTTCCCTGCTGAGCCGGTCTTAAAAGCAGTGAACAAAGTGCAGGTGAAAGAGACAGTGCATTAAATGCAGAGATAAGAACCGATATAGCAATTGTAATTGCAAACTGCTGGTAAAGCCTGCCAACAATTCCCGGTATAAAGCCTACGGGGATAAATACTGCAGCCAGGATCAGTGCAATTGCAATTACTGGGCCAGAGATATCCGCCATGGCCTTCACGGTAGCTTCCTTAGGCGAAAGATGCTCTGTATCTATATAATGCTGAACAGCTTCAACTACAATGATAGCATCATCAACTACAATTCCAATAGCCAATACAAAGCCGAACATTGTAAGAGTATTAATGGAGAAATTAAGTGGGATAAAAAAAGCAAAAGTACCTATTATTGATACAGGTATTGCCAGCATTGGGATCAGCGTTGCCCTCCAGGATTGCAGAAATAGAAATACAACAAGCATTACAAGAAGTAAA
Organism: Bacteroidota bacterium; assembly: GCA_030706145.1. Taxonomy (GTDB): domain Bacteria; phylum Bacteroidota; class Ignavibacteria; order Ignavibacteriales; family SURF-24; genus JAUZPB01. Next base: position 8,610 of record JAUZPB010000006.1, on the reverse strand, counting down.
GCTTCTATAAGTGTAGTTACCACCTCATTTATTGAAACTCTTACAACTGATATAGCCTCAAAAGGGACCATATAGCTGACATCTTTAGGGAATGAACTTTTCAGTTGTTCCATCCTGCTATAGACACCATTGGCTACTTCAAGAGCATTACTGCCAGGGGTTTGATAGATAAGAAGGAATGAAGATCTTTGTCCATCTACGAATGAATTGCTTGAGTAGCTAAATTTACCAAGCTGAACGCGGGCTACATCTTTAAGATAAACCTCAGTTCCCTGCTGAGGATTTGATTTTACAATAATATTGCGGAACTGATCCACTGTATTAAGCCTACTGTTGGTAAAGACTGTGTATTCAAAGGCCTGTCCGCTGTATTGTGGAGGAGCTCCGATGGACCCGGCTGCTATCTGCAGGTTCTGCTCGCTTAATGCATTTATCACATCATTTGCAGTCAGGTCAAGCTGGGCCATTCTGTCCGGTTCGAGCCATATTCTCATACTGAAATCATCTGCTCTTGTAAACACGTCGCCAACACCTGGGACCCTAAGAATAGCATCTCTGACAAATATGTTAGTGTAATTATCCAGAAATTGTATGCCGTGAGTTTTATTAGGAGAGAATATTGCTACAAGCATTAAAATACTTGGATTTCTTTTCCTGGTTATCAGTCCAAGCCGTTTAACATCATCCGGAAGCTGGGGAGTTGCGATACCCACCCTGTTTTGAATATCCAGGGCAGCAATGTCCGGATTCGTTCCAACGTTTAAGACAACGTTAATCGTACTTCTTCCGTCGCTTGTACTATTTCCCTGTATATAAGCCATGCCCGGAGTACCATTTACCTGAGACTCGATTGGTGTGGTTACTGCCTGCTCAACTGTAAGAGCATCTGCACCACTAAATGTTCCTGTTATCTGTACAGTAGGAGGTGTAATATCAGGATACTGGCTTACAGGCAGGTTAAAGATAGAAAGAACACCTACCAAAACAATTACAATTGAAGTGACAATAGCCGTTACCGGCCGTTTTATAAATGTATTAGCGATCATACCTGGTCCTGTTAAAAACTTTTTCTTTCATTTCTGGTTTTGTCCTGCAGGTTTTATTGTGACTAGCGCATTTTCCTTAAGCCTCTGCATACCTTCAGTTACAACCTGGTCTCCTGGCTTTAAGCCTTCGCTTACAACAATCATTGCCCCGATATTGGGTCCTACATTTATTTTCTGCTGAGAGACACGGTTACCATTAACCACGAAAACAAAATACTCACCCATCTGTTCTGTAACGGCTCTAAAGGGAATAATAAGGCTTCCTGAAGCGCTTGTGTTTTTAACCCTCATATCACATGTTATCCCTGCTTTAAGAATATTTTTGGGATTCGGGAATTCGACTCTTGCTCTTATATTGCCTGTTGTAGGATCTACTGCCCGGTCCAGTAAAATAAGATGTCCGGTATATGGATAAATAGTCTGATCCGGCAGTACAATAGTAAATGTAGAATCTTTTGGGTTTGACTTAACATTAAGAAGCTGTATGAAGCGAGGAAGCTGCTTTTCATCAACGCCAAAGTCCACTGCTATTGGATCATCTGATGAGATTGTATTAAGCAGCGTCTGCCCGGTGGAAACTGAAGAGCCCAATTGAACTGAAGATATTCCAATAGTTCCGTCAAAAGGAGCAATAATTGTAGAATACCTTAAGTTTGTCTCAACTCCGCGCACATTAGCTTCAGCAGCCTGGACCTGCATCTGGGCTGTCCTAAGGTCAGCCTGAGCGTGCTCTAGTTGCTGGCGTGCAATTGCATCCTGTTTACCTAATTCATTATACCTGTCGGCATCCTGGAGGGCGCGGGCAAGATTAGCTTTAGCAACATTCAGATTGGCTACGGACTGCTCATATGCCGCAAGGTATTGCTGCTGGTCAATAGTATAAAGCTTCATACCTTTTCTTACATGCTGCCCATCTTTAAAGTAAATATTTGTTATATTGCCCGATACTTCGGGTCTTAATTCAACCTGATTGAGTGCTACGACTGTAGCAGGATATGAATCAAAGAAATTCGCGCTTTCGGCCTTTACCTGATAAACTGCTACCTGCACAGGAGGTGGTCCCTGCTGATTTTTCTTATTGTTACCGCAGCCTGTTATTCCAATAAATAACAGCGCCATAAAAGCTAAAAAGATGAAGATCGTTCTCATTTTTGGATATTTCCATTTTTAATAATGTATAGTCCCCAATGCCCTTTGAACATCCAGTTTGCTGCTTAAGACCTGGAAGAGCGCATTTATATAATTTATCTGCGTAGTCCTTAGATCAGTCTCTGCAGTAATGACATCCAGATAAGTTTTTACTCCTGCCCTGTATTGCAGCTGGATCGTATTATAAACGTCATTTGCTAAGGTTAGATTTTCCTTTAACACATAATAAGTATTAAGGTTGCTCTTATAACTTGCAAGAGCTTCTGTATACTGAGTATTCATTATATCGCGAAGATTAGCGATGTCAAAATCGGATCTTGAGAGCTCAAGCTGTGCTATTCTGATCTCCTGATATCTTTTTCCTCCCTGAAAGATCGGGAAAGAGAGCTGCACACCGATAAATGAGCTTGGATATTCATGATCATAAAGCCCTTTGAAGTTATTATTAAGGTAATTGAGATTATAGTTACCGAAAGCACTTAAAGAAGGAAGGAAGCTCCAGTAATTATAATTTATATTTGACTGTAAAAGACTTCTTTGGGTCCGAAGCAGTTGATACTCTATTCTGTTTTCAGGATTTAATACCTGTGTTGTATCAATCTGTAATTCAGACTCCATTCTTGTTGTATCATACTGAACGGCAAGGTTTCTTTCCGAAGGATAGCCCATCTGCTCTTTAAGAAATGCCAGACTTGTCTTCAGGGCCTCGGATGCCTGTTTTTTAGCTGCCCGGGCATTATTTAATGCAACGCTAGCTCTTTCATAGTCGGTCTTGTCAGTAACACCGCTTTTATACTGGGCATAAGTATCCTGCTGGCTTAGTGCCAGCCTTCTAATATCATCATCCAGCAAAACATTCTGCTGTTTAGATAAAAGTACTGCAAAAAAGGCTTTGCTGACATTAACCACAAGGTCGATCCGCGTGCTGATGGTCCTTTGCCTCGATTGTTCAGTCAGACTGCCTGCAGTAGAGCTTGCAAGAAGTACGTCCCGGTTAAAGATTGTCTGTGTAAGACTAAACTGTCCGCTTGAAGTATTCTTCTGCCCTAATTGTACAGGATTGCCCTGGAAAATTGAGACAGGAAGCTGGAAATTGTGCTGGATGTTAAAGTTAAAATTCAGCTGAGGAAACCACTCGGATAATCTGCTTTTGATAGTATGGTTTGTTATCTCCTCATCAATAAGTGCCTGTCTTAAAGCAGGCTGGTGGCTGAGTGCATATTTTACAATAACTGGCAGTGTAGCCGTTCCACTTAAAGTATCTGAATCAGTTACAGCCCCCGACTGGGAATAACAGATCTTACCGGTCAACAACACAATCAATAACAAAACAAAAACTTTCCACATAACAAAATCTGCCCTTTTTGGGAATACTCAAGAATCTAAATCAGAAAATTTTGATGGTATTTACCTATGCCAAAATAAAATGACAAATCGAAGCCAGCATGTATATAAAACAAACAGCTTCTAATTAAGACTATCAAAAAATGAAGTTTAATGCAATCCAATTGAATAAGGAATTATTTCTATCTTTTGGGGAGCTTTTCAGGTGTAAATATGGCCTTTCCCCATTTCCCAGAAGAAATGGGGAAATAATTCAGTTAAGAATTAATTAAATATAGACAAAGGGCTAAACGAAAAGAGAAGCGACTAGAGAAAAGAGTCAGAGGGTTAAAATATTAAACAAATGACTCCGGCATTTTACGCTCTTTATATAATTTATTTAGCCGGATGGCTGCATCTTTGACCGGTCCGGGTTTCATAGTTCTGGCATTTTGAGGACAATTTTTTATACAAGCGCAACATGTGATACATTTTACTTTATCGATCATATTAATATTTTCTGAATCGATAGCATTAACAGGACACACTTGTGCGCAAATCCCGCATTGTGTACACTCCTCACTGATCGCAATAAAATCGACACTCCATAGTTCCGTAACTCCTCCATATGGATAACTGCCGGGTATATTTAAATTAGGAATGTGATCAACTGAAGAGATGTTTAATAGTTTTTCTTTTATATTGCGCCCGAATAATTCTGCATGAATTAAGTCTTCCTTATCAGGGCGAAATTCAGCTATCGGTGTTTCTTTAGATGAAAAAGAATGCTCTCCAATATATGCTGCACCAGCAACTGTTTTACCCCCGCATTTCGTCAATATATCTTTAAGTTCAAGCAGGGCATTTTCATATGCACGATTTCCATAGACGACGATACATACAACCGGTGTATTATAAGCTTTAATTCCTTGAAGCCATTCACTCACTATTGCAGGTACTCTTCCCATATAAACCGGCACAGCTACTATCAGCAATTCATTTTCATATGTTAGCAATTGCAGCTCCCTTTCACGCGGGCTAGTAATATCTATTAATTCCGTGTTACTGTTATTAATGCCTCGGGCAACAGCCTGAATAATAGTTTTTGTCGTCCTGGTTGGTGAAAAGCAGACTAGTTTTATTGATTTTACTTCCATTTTTATCTACCTGATATTCTTTTTAAACGGGAGCTACCACTTACTTAATTGATGATATATGGTAACACTTAAGCTTCCTGGGGTAATAAGTGTGATAAACTCAGCGAACTCTTTACTTTTTCGCATAGCTTCGCCAATGGCTTTTAGCTTTTCAATATTAACGAAGTGGTAAATAAAAGACCATACGTTTTTATCTACTTCTTTGATTAGTTCAGCATCAATAAATCCTTCCTGTTTTTTCATAAAATCGTTTATCAGCAAATCAGACTTTACTATCAGCTGTTCATCAGTTGCAGCTTCAAGTAAATTTAGTTTAACTAATTCCGTTATCATTTTATACCTCTTGAATTTTGATTGAATTTTATGGAGGAAAAATAGGAGGAAAGAAATCGTTGAAATAGTATAAAAACGACAACTAGGTTAGTTTTCCAATATTCAGGATGGAATTATTTTGTTTTACAAAACTGTTAGGTGTATTTCCTGCAAAATGCTTGAACTCTTTAATAAAGTGCATCTGATCGAAATAACCGCTGCAATAAGCTATATCAGATAATTTGGAGTAATCATTATAAAGAAGTTTATATAAACCGTTTTGAAAGCGGCTAAGTGTAAAGAATGTCATAGCTGAAACGCCCACATATTTATTATACATGCGCTCTAATGTCCGCAGACAGATATTGTTTTGTCTGCAAAATTCAGATATGAGCAGAGAGCTGTTGCTCTGCCTGTGTGCATTAAAAATCTGCCTAAAGCTTTCCGGAGTTTCTTTTTTACTTTTATAAAGCAGCAAAACAAGCTCGCTTTCAAGAATATCCAATCGTGACAAAACATCAGCAGCGCCTTTTAATCGCTCGCTAATTTTTATCGCTGTTTTAAGGCCAACTTCATCTGCACCCAGAAATTGATTCGTAAATTCAGAAACAGGAATATTTAAGAATGGGAAAAAGCCATAAGAGAAAAAGCAAATTCCCAGCATATCAACCTTACCATTTAGTATTATATGAGCATCCATATAATGATTTTGCAGGCCAGAGAAGTATACGTTTTCAAGCAATTGATTCTTACCGTTCAGATCCAGATACTGCGGAGTGTCATTTAAATTAAATCTGAGGTTAATATTTCTTTGTGGAATTATTCTGTGGTTAAGCTGCATATGTTCAATATGAAGCTCCCAGAAAAATTTAATATACTTTTTTAGTAAAGGATGCCGGACCGCATATTTTTTTATTTCATGTTGCATATAGGGATGAGCTAATTAGATACTTTGTAAAGATATTAAGAAGAGATAGAACATGCAATTAATTATTCTTCCAAAAGCTTGGTAATATGCCTATGATCTTCCTGGCGAATTAGTCAGTTGCTATTGAAATCAGCGAATTTGAACCTATTAGAAACTTATGGACAGATATAGAGATAATTTAATTTTTAGCTGGTCTTTTACAAAAGCAAATCAAAATAAAAATGGAGAAGTCTGCAGGCTTTACAGAATAGATTTTGATAAAACAATGTTTGCAGTTCCAAGTAAAGTTTGTATTTTGGTTCCTAAATAGAAACAAATAGGTACTTTATGACAACTAATCGAATTTCTCTCTTGTCGTTACTTATAATTGTTTTATCGTGTTTTACCTTTTCCCGGGTAAATGCACAATGGGAGATGAGATATCCCGATGTACAAACCAGCTGTATTACTGATATGATCTTCATAAACAGTAACACCGGCTTCTTCATTAATAGTGCCGGCAGCATTATGATGACAACCGATATGGGGTCCACATGGAAAAGAAAGATTTCCTTTCAGGGGCAGAAGCTAAGTAAGATCCGATTCCTTGACGAGAAAAATGGCTACATAATGTCCAGGGGGTCAAAGTATAACCAGCGCTCATTTTTTTACTATACAACAGATGGCGGTAATCTCTGGTATAGTTCAGATATAATTATGGACAATGCGATCGACTTCCTTCCCATATCTCCCTCTTTAGTCGTAAAGTCAGATAGAAGTGGGAAAATACAACGGCTGGATAATTTTTTCGGGAATTGGACTACGGTCTATAAGCTGCCCATGATAAATCGAGGTTGTATTATTACCGCTTTTGGCACAATCGAAAAATTTCAGAAACTTTCTAATAGAATTCTTGCATTAGGAAACAGCTCCAATGCAAAAGCTGCCAATATTATTTCCGACTCAGTTTCATTTATCCTTCAAAGCAAAGATCAGGCTTCCAGCTGGGATACTCTTTGGTGCGGCTTACCCTACAATATGTATACATTTAAGTTCGCTAATGATAATATTGGCTGGATGGGCGGTGACCTTCAGCATATCTATAAAACTACTGATGGCGGTAAATCCTGGTCAATACAGTACTGCAACCCTGAAAGCAATGCTTCTATAGAAGATATTCATCTTCTCGATTCACTGAATATCTATGCAGTTGATAATAATGGAGATATTATTTCTTCCAATGATGGTGGAATTAACTGGACCGTTCAAAAGGTCTTTTCTGCTTCAGATTATGCCGAAGAATATCTAGTCCGCTTTTTAAATCACCAGAAAGGGTTTGTAATTGGACCTGACCTAATGGTGACGGAAAATGCCGGACAATCCTGGGACAGGCTCAGTAAATCAATAAAAGATAATATACTGAAAATTGATTTTGTAAATGATAGTTTAGGATGGGCAATAAGCGACAGCCATATATATTTTACTTCAGATGGTGGATATAATTGGACCGAGCAGTATAAAATGAACTCAGGGAATTATTTACATAGCCTTGATATGATCGACTCCGAGAATGGCTGGGCATCAGGCAATAAGTCTCTTTATCATACTATAGACGGCAAAACCTGGCAGCCATTAGCCATTGATCCTAATTTGTATTTTCATGGCAGCATTAATTTTTGGGATATTAGTAACGGAGTCCTTTTTAATAGCTGGGGAAAGTATTCTGGAAAAGAGCGTCTTGTTAACCACATAACCACAGATGGGGGTCGGACATGGCAAGCTTATCTTCTTAATAATGATAGTTGCTTTTATTCTGACTATAAAGTTGACTACTCTGATAAAAACCATCTTTGGCATTGCGGAAGAGGAGGTCTTATGTTGTCTACAGACCAGGGAAGGACATGGACGATAAAGAAACCTGTAACCTATCTTTCTGGCTATACGTCACCTCATGCTGATTTCCTGGATTCATTAAATGGTTGGATTGAAATTGGCTTCGACAGCGTTTCAGTCACCTCAGATGGAGGGAATACATGGGAGAGGATTCACAAGCCACTTTACCATCAGTCTACAGATCTGCTTACGGTAGGTAAAATTAATAACAATATGACCTTCGCCCTGGAATCCGGAGAAAATGGCATTCTTATACGTTATTTTTCTGATTATTCTGAAGGCTTAATTCAGGATACTTACACCAACAGTACATTAAGAAACATAACTCAGTATAATTCCGGGAACCGTGCTAACGTATGGGTTGCAGGTGATGGTTTTACAGTACTGTACTACAAAGATAACATATCCGATGTTGAAAAAGAAGGACATAAAGAGCTGCAATACTCACTATCACAGAACTATCCCAATCCATTTAACCCTGCAACAACAATAAGCTATTCACTTGCAAAGCAGTCGCAAGTAGAGATAAAAGTGTTTGATTTGCTTGGGCGTGAAATAACAACATTAGTAAACAAAGAACAGAACTCAGGTGAATATAAAGTTAGGTTTGATGGTTCTTCCCTGCCTTCTGGAATTTATATCTACACCATTCATGCAGGAGAATACAGGGCTAGCAGAAAAGTTATGCTCTTAAAATAATTATATCGATTCATCCTTTGTAGAAAATAATATCTTGCTATTTATTCGGATAGCACATTTTTTTTGCTATTAAGCATATATGGTTTATGTTTGCTATAATATTTCTCTGCCACATTGTTACTTT
>JAUZPB010000059.1 GCA_030706145.1 Bacteroidota bacterium | reverse complement strand
TACCTTTGATCAATAGATCCTTTATCTCTCTTGTTTCGCCAGTAACCTTATTTAGCTTTTTTCCGGTAATTGGACCGAAAATCCTAAGGGCATCTTCGTATGAAAGTTTCTTCAGGTTGTAATTTCCCAAAGAGTCCTTCTCCTGCGCATATGCCCAACTGGTTAAGGCTAAGATATATACAAAAACATAAATTATACTTTTTTTCATAAATTCTTTTACCTCGGACTACTGATTCTAGTTAAATAAAATTGAGAAGCCTAATCTGACCTCACGAGGTTTGTTCAGGTTTTGAGCTCTCCTATAATAATTATCCACTTCTGATAATGGGATCATACCGCCCCATCCTTTGGCAATTCTTCTTCTTATATCAGTAAAATTACTTGCCTGAAGTGTTTGTTCAACATTTGAGAGTGCTCTTCCTGAGCTCGAATAAACAGCTAGCTCATTTTCAGTATCAAACAAATTTTCTACCTGAAGGAATATTGAATAGTTTATTCCTCCAAATGTAAAGAATTTCTCTGCCTTTAGATCTACATTCCAGTCCATTGGTTTATTTCCAGAGTTCTGGATATATGTGATTGTAGACAATGTTGGTGGTAATACAGGATAATAAGGTGTACCAGCCTGAATGTTGTATACCAAACCAACTGACCAGCTTTCAGGATCCGACAATGTAATTGTTCCGTTTATTACATGAGGACGATCGAAATCTAGCGGGATCAGATATGTTTCTGTCTGTTTTCCAGAAGCCTCACTAAAGAACAGGTCTTCTTGCGGTTCTGTCCTGTTGCCTTCTGCAATCTGATATGTATAATCTAATGTTGCTGAGAAAAGACTTCCTGGAGCCCTTCTCTTTAAGAATGAAAGTGTAATACCTTTAACATTTGAATATGCAAGGTTAGTAAGTATTTGATACTCTCTTGCACTTGATGTATAGACGTTCTGTGTAAAGATATAATCTCTTACATCTTTGTAATAACCTGTCAAATCCATCTTGAAGTCATCTGCTAGCTGCTGCTGAAGACCAAGTTCATACTGAACAGACTTCTGCGGCTTTACATTCGGATTACCAAATGTCGGTATTGTAGAGATATTCTGTACATAACGCTTGTCATTCGCATATAACGATGACAATGATCCTATCTGATAGAAGTGTCCATATGAAAATCTAATTATACCTTTATCTGTAATTGGATATGATACGCTGAAACGGGGAGAAAGCATATGTTTAGCCTTTGCCTTTTCAAGCGTTGCATTCATATATCCTGAAGAAGAATCTGTCAGGTTCTGTGAAATATCAGGATTGTATAAAGCATCTGCATCAAAATACTCATATCTTAAACCGACATTAAGAATTAAGGACTTATCTAATTCTATCTTATCCTGTATATATGCTGCAGCCTGCAAAGGCTTCTTATCATATACAGAGGCACTGTTAATAGTATCATTTACTAAAACAAGGTTATCAGTATAAAGCAGATCACTTGCACTTAAAGCAACTTTTTTATATTCGCCGCCAACTTGCTGCCATTTCTTAACATCAACTGTATAAGCGTTTCTAATTACTTCGTGCTTTCTTAATTCAAAACCAGCTTTAACCTCATGAATACCAAAAAGCTGTGAAACTATATCACCCTTTAAGCCTTTTGTCGATGTACTTCTTTTGCTGATATCGTTATCTGTTCCACCGGTATAATAAGTAGTATTTGTCAATACTCTTCTATAAAGGCTTGGTGTAAAACGCTGATCCTGCCAGTCAGCATATAAATAGTGCTGACCTTCATTATAAGAGTAAGAAGCCTTTAAAGTATAAAAAGTATTTTTGCTTAATGTATGTGTAACATCTAATGAATGCATATAGCCTTTGCTATAATCAGTACCATTTCCATCAGGATTGAACTTATATGACAAGTCACCATCTTTAGATTTAGCACCATTATAGACTACTTCATATTTGGCCTTTAACAAGGTGCCGAATTTATGGCTCAAGTTAGCTTGTATATTCCAGTTTTCATCCGGATCTAAGGCAACTACTTCTCCATTTCCAGTTGGTAATTCATTGCTGCCTTTTTTGTATGGATTAAATACATAACTGCTGTCAGCTGACCCATGGCGAGGATCCGAAGTCCTGAAATTATCTCGTGAAAGATATGAGTCAGAAGGATTGTACAATCTTGTTCCATAATAAGCACCCTTAAAGTTCTCATAAATGCCTGATGCAAAGAAATTTGTACCAGATGCTAGTGGAACAGGGCCTCCTAAAGTAGCTTCGACTCTGCTTCTGTGCAGAGGATCAATTTTTTCGAGGTTTTTATATAGATCAGTTCTATTTGAAATGTAATCTCCAGCATAACCTCTTAAGCTGAAAGTATATTTGTCGCCGCCTTCTTTAGTAACATAGTTGACAACACCGCTAAGGGCATTACCAAACTCTGCACTGAATGTACCTGTTGAAACTGAAACTTCCTGAACTGCATTAGTTGCAACTCCGACTGATCTTGTGTTTCCATAAGGATCATTCATAGACAAACCATTTATTGAATAAGCAACTTCGTTGCCATAACCGCCTCTTACGTGTAGTGTACCGTCATCACCTGTAACAACACCGGCTTGCAATTTAATAACATCACTTATGTTATCAACTGGCAGTACATCAATTGATTCAGCTGTAATTGCTACAGTTGGATTTGTTAAATCTTGTCTAATAAGAGGATTCCTTTCTCCCTGAACGACAACAGCTCCTAAAGTTATTTCGCCTGAGGTCAGCTCTACATCTAATTTTGTTGTAAACCCAACATTAACACGAACTTCCTTTACTGTTGTTTTTTGATATCCTATATATGATGCTGTAACATTATATACTCCCGGAGCAATATTTAATATTACATATTTTCCCTCTTCATCAGATGCCGCCCCAAGAGAGGTACCTTCCACTACTATATTTGCAAAAGAAACAGGTTCACCTGTATTCTTATCAACAATCTTTCCCATTATTTTACCTGTGGACTGGCCAAATGTGAAAGACCCGATTCCCAGGAACAGTGAAAAAATAAATAAATATTTTAATTTCATTAAAGCCTCATTCTATAATTAAGACACTGCATTGGCAAACAACTCCATAATAAAGCCGCGGGGATCTTTATCCCCACGGCTCGTAATTTTTAAGTGTAATTACTTTAACAAGGTCATCTTGATTGATTGTGAATAGCTTCCAAAGATCAATCTGGCAATATAGTTTCCGCTTGCTGCATTCTGACCAGAACTTGTCTTACCATTCCACTGCATTTCATATTTACCTTTTTTATAGAGCTGATCGTTTATCAACGTGGCAACTTCTTTGCCCAACATATCATAGATCTTTAATGATACTTTCTTCTCTAGTGGTAAAGTAAATCTTAATGTTGTAGTTGGATTGAACGGATTTGGGAAATTCTGTTCAAGTTTGTAATCACCCGGGAATATCAATGAATAGTTCTGATCCTTAAGTCCTGATAATCCATTGAATTCAAGAACGCGGATGGTTTTTCTATAAGGATTGAATATCTTTTTAGCTTTGCTCTTGTCATACATCCATTGTTTTGTAGAGTCAACCCAGTTATATGTTTGAACTGTAATTGAATCATAAACACTCTGCTCGGAAACAACGAGTTCCATTTTACCATTTTTATTTAAGTCAACTTTGTCAGCAAAAATATAAGATGTAAATGGTTGTTCAACTTTGAATGTATCGATCTTTGTTGGATCCAATTTATAAGTTGTATCTTTTGCAGTAATTACTGTATCAATTCTACCATTATAGATCTGGTATGTTGCAAATACATCACCACCTTCGCCTGAATAAACCAGGTTCTTAGTGTAGCTGTTTGGATCGGTCAATTTGCCTGTACCTTTATACTGAATTGCAATTACGTTAATGCCTTTTGCAGCACCAGTATAAATTTCGTCTTTACCGTCTTTATTTAAATCACCTTTTACGCAAGCCCAGAATTCACCTGCTGATTTATTTCCTAATGCAGCTAATTCTTTACCTGTTGCAATAACACCATATCTGTTAGCTACAGAAGCAGAATCACCTTTCCAGATATAAACGCCAGTATCAGCTTTTGTAAAGCTTAAAAGTCCAACGTTAAAATTGCTGCCATATTCTGTTCCAACAATTTCACTAATTCCATCACCATTTACGTCTGCTGCTGTACAGCCAAAATAAGAAACAGCATCATCTGCGCAATATGAGTGATAAATACCAGTCTTTGACTTGTTTGTATCTGGATATACATATGTATCAGGTCCCTTTACATCAATTGACCAGAATCCAAATGCATCCCAGTGATGATTAACGATTTCAAGTTTTCCATCACCATCGATATCTGCAGGAATTGAATTCCAATATGAACCACCAACCCAGTTACGTCCATTCTGTGTCTGAGCAGGATGTCCACCTTCGATCTTTATGCTGGCTGCAAAGCCTGGGAAGTCATTCTCAACACCTAAGATGTAAACGTCTCTTCTTGGACTGTCGCCGTGGCAGATGATCTCTGATCTTCCGTCACCATCAACATCAGCTACAAGGAAGTTTTCTCTCTTAAAGTAAAGATTTTCAAGTGCACCGGCAGCCTTAAACATATTGTTATCAATATAGAATGCAGGCTCTGTACCCCATGTCTTTAACTGTGGATCCCATTCATAAAATACAATTTTACCGTCTGAACCATGCTCGAAAATAATTTCTGGATTGCCATCACCATCACAGTCGCCTACCTGAGGGAATCTGGGATTTGACATTCCATTATCCCCTGTAGTAGCTGGAGAAGACCAGATAACTTCTAATGTTGAATCATTAGCTGGAGCTATTACATGAACTCTTCCGCCATTGCTATAGTCAGTTGCAATGATTTCTTGCTTTCCATCGTTATTACAATCAGCAACAATAACACGTCTTACACCAAGATCCTTTGCCCACGGCAAAGTTTTCTTTACTGAATCCGGTAACTTCGGATCAAAAGCAGCGTTATAAGTAGCCATCTTACGAACTGTAATCGCTGTTGGGGTATTCTGCGCAAATGTACTAGCGCAAAAGACCAAACCGATCAACAGAAGCGAGTAGATTTTTTTCATAACTGTTCCTTGTTTTGTTTGGAATTGATTGATTTTTAAGCAACTATATTTATTTTAATTGCTTCTTTAACCAGAATGCGTTAATTAAAAAAAATTAAATATTTATTAGTTATATGTACTTACCAGTGTAACTATTTCTTTTTTTATAGATCCTTTAAGAGCTTTTACTTACATAAGATTTTACTTGTAGGATAATCTTATGGAATTATCCCTTCGGATTTTTTCCATTGCTCTACCCAATCCATAAAAGGTACAGTAAAGGGCACAGCCATTATCCTTCCGCCGAAACCCAGATACCTGTATGCAAAAACATTTAGGTTTGGAGCTTCAACTGTATTTAACAGATCTTCATTTATAGTCACACCATAGCTTTTTGCAAGCTTGGCAGTATAGTCGGTAAGAATATTGAGGTATTTTTTTGTTGCCGGATCGTATCCGGAGTTTCCGGTATTAACAGATTTAATCTTGTTTTCAACCGAATCTTTTCTGTCAATTAACTTAAAGACTGAATATCCTTCTGTAGTCTTTAATGGGCCATAAACTTCGCCGATTTGCATCTTTGCAGCAATCCGTCCTATCTCTCCTCTTGAATCGATGGAGAAATAACCCGTTTCACCGCCAGTCTTCTGTACATCTTCTCGTTTAGAATAAGTTCTGGCCAACTGTTTTATATCTATATTGTTCTTTAACTCTGTAAAGATCTTTTCAACATTGTCCAGATTATCCGTTACAATCTCTACAATATTTACAAATTTCAAATTGCTGGAATCTGAATTAGAGGAAAATCTCTTATCATCAAATTTGCCAGACTTTACAGAATCCATGATCTGCCCTTTAAATAATTGCGAAAGGTAATCTTCCTTCCACATTTTCATTATTCTTTTTACTTCAGGCAGATTCTGCAGTCCTTGTCTGTATCCTTCCCTGGACAAAAGCTCATTTTCAATATAGGTTCTGATCCTGTTGTCAAACCTGATTCTGATTTCATCACTATTTGCATTTGCGCCGCTAAAACCATCGTATGCAATTTCATTGATAAATTGTCTTAAGCTTACAGGATCCTGACCAAAACGGATAAAAGTCAAATTCAAAGAATCGGGGCCAAATTCCTCTTCGATTTTTATAAAATCAGAAAGGATGAGTAAACACTTGTCTTTAGCAGAAATCTTTGGATCTGATTTTCTTTCATTTATGATATGTATAACCTTATCTGAAAGACTCCTGAACAAATTGGCCTCAGTTTCAACTTTCTTCCCAGTAAAAAACTTGTGGTAATATTCCTGGTAATACTTTTCGTTAAGCCTTTTTGTAATTACTTGTCTGGCATTTGAAACTAATTGATCTCTGTCTGTTGGATTTTGTGCTAAATAATCAGTTTTTTCAACCAATCTAAAAATGTACCATTTCCCAAATGCCATAAATGGATTTGTATACTGTCCTGTTTTCAGTTTGTATAAGGTGTTTTCAAGCTGCTCGCTCAAATCTCCATAAGATATGGTAATACAAGAATCTTTTTCCCCGTTTTTAGCTTCACGAAGTGCATCGAAGGATTTTCCACTTTTTAATGATTTTGAGATCTTTTGAATCTCGGACTCTGTTTCAGCAGAAATAAAATCAAGTTTAAGCTGATACCTGCTCTTTTCACATCCATTATTAAGATCAGATGCTGAAATGTTAATCCTTTTTGTTATTTCATTTTTATATAAGGCATCCCTGACATACATTTTCTCGATAGTCTTAAATGCATTCTGGAACGATCTTGTGGTATCAAAGCCTTTTGACTGGGCTTCCTGGGCGAGCAACTTTTCTGCAACTAAAGTATATAAAAAGTCTAACTGTGGATTTTTGGTGGTCTTGTAATTCGCACCTCTGGGCCATGGAGTTAGCTCAAACCTTTCCTTGAACTCTGAGGCTTGTATATCCAGATTACCGGCTTTAGCAATAATCTGATTGTCAGTCTGAGCTAGTAGTACT
This sequence comes from Bacteroidota bacterium, assembly GCA_030706145.1. Taxonomy (GTDB): domain Bacteria; phylum Bacteroidota; class Ignavibacteria; order Ignavibacteriales; family SURF-24; genus JAUZPB01. Next base: position 18,729 of record JAUZPB010000059.1, on the reverse strand, counting down.
GAACCGCTAAAAACAATGTATGCTATGGCTAAAAATCTTTTCATTAATACTTTCTGAATTAGACCCTTTTGTTTTGCTCAGACAATGCTAAAATTACTTCGTTAACTAATTCGAGAGATAACCCTTCACTTGATCTTAACACTTTCTTCGTTCGTAACAATATTATCTTGATATCCTACATACTATCGGATTTTTCGTGCAAAATTTAATTACATTTCACTAAAAAAAACAGATAGCAGACAAAATATTTTCCTTATTTCAATACTTTACTTTTAAAACGGTATGAAAAATAGTATAAAAAAGTGTTTACTGCAAATCTTTTGCTTACTAATTCGAAATTTAAATCAGCTAAAGCCCTTTTGCTTACATATGAGTACACTTTTTAAGATAATTTGACTATTTGTTTTGAACTATTATTTTTTAGTTTAGGTTAGTATTAATTAAGCAATGCAAGTAATTGCTGCTAAAAGTAATTTTATATTGAGTTAATTTTAGGAGTTTTTACAATTTGAGAAGCAATGTTAGACTATTTTTTCATTATACTGGGATTCATTCCAGTTTTCTCTCCCGCATTAGTTTTCTTATTTATCAATCTGGAATTTTCGTGCAACATTTCTGATATTCGAATCTTTCTTTTACATTTTTAATAACTTTGAAAGGATTTTCTAATGATTTTAGGCTCAAATAACAAAAGGCCTAGTATAGATTACCCCTGCGACTGGGACTATAGAATAATAGGTAGCGATGCTGAAAAGATACTCGAAGCAATAAATGATGCTATTGCAGGTTCACAATATGATGTAAGACCTTCAAATATCAGTAATTCTGGGAAATACTGCAGCCTTAACTTGAAGGTCAGAGTTCTAACAGAGGAAGAAAGGGATTTTATATTCTCACAGCTTTCTAATCACAAAGATATAATTATGGTTATTTAACATACAAAAATGCCGGACATCTAAGAAAGAGATCCGGCATTCTCCAAATCTTTATCGGGATCTAAAGACCTTTTTCTAGAAAAGATCCTGAAGATCCTCTAGATGAAACGGAACATGAGAAGCTGAATTAATGAGAACAATAATCGTTCTTTTTGACCCTAGCATTCTAACAATATATGACCTGTAACCCTTCCACCATCCACCATGAAATACTATCTTTTCTTTGTCACTTGCATTTTTTATTCTCCACCCGAATCCATAGTTTCGTGAAGCTATCTCACGCTTATATGCCGGTGAAAATGCTTCCTGAAGAGTTTCTTTCTTTACAAGCTTGCATTCATATAAAGCTTGATCCCATTTCAGCATATCATCTACTGTTGAATAAACTCCTTTATCTCCAACAATTCCATTTTGATAACTTTCGGGCTCTTCTCTCCTTCCAGGTTCATAACCTGTAGCTACATATTTCATGTTTGGCTTTTCCGCATAGTCCATTATAAATGTATGCGTCATCCCTAGTGGAAGAAATACCCTTTCTTTCATAAATCTCTGGAATTTCATGCCGCTGACCTTCTCCACAATGGAAGCCAGCATAGCATATCCTGTATTGCTATATAAATATGTGCGCCCTGGTTTGCAGCACTCTATTGGCTTATTTTTAATTATCATGCTAACCAGGTCGTTATTTGTCATCGGCACCGATTTATTCTGCCAGTAATTATCAGCAAAATAATTATAGTTCGGTAATCCCGAATTATGGGTCAATAGCTGCCTGATGGTTATATTATCATATGGAAACGAAGGGAAATATTTTCTTATGCTGTCACTATATGACAGTTTTCCCTGCTCTTTTAACATCATTATTGCAAAAGCTGTAAACTGCTTTGATACTGAGGCTAACTGAAAAACTGAGTTTACAGTCAATTTCTCCTTTTTTCTGAAATTTGCAAAACCAAATGCTCTTTTATAAATTACCTGGCCTTTATCTGCAAAAAGCACAGTTCCATTAAATGCCCCAATTTTACTTAGATGTGTAAAATAACTGTCCATTCTCATCGAGGCCGGCGAATTTTTTCTTACTACTTCAACTGCTGGTCTTTGATCTGCTTCGACAACAGATTTTATTGTTTCGTGTTTCTTTTGATCACTGCATGAGGAAATAAATAACTGAATCAGAATGACAAATAATATATAATATCTTTTCAATGTAACCTATCCTGGATTTTTTTTGGTGCAAATGTATAAAAACCACACGTAAATTTCAGTGGATATTTTCATTTATAAGTATTTTTTTTTTGTACATTATATTATCTGCCGGAAAAATAGAAATGAAAGGGCATTAATTTATGACTAAGTTATATAAATCCAATAAAGATGAAACTGCAAGAATGTTTCAGAACGATTTTTTCGAAGCTTTTAGTAAAGTTCACCCTGTGGTACCTGTAATTGTGTATTTGCCTGTAATTATATACTTTATTTATATTTCGTTTTTTATTCCTCGATTGGCACTTCTGTCATTTTTCCTCCTTACTCTTTCTGGCATCTTTATCTGGAGTCTTACTGAATATAACCTGCATAGGTTTATATTCCATTATAAACCCAAAAGTAGTTTCGGTGAAAAATTGCATTTTATCTTTCACGGTGTGCATCACGATTATCCCATGGATTCAAGAAGACTAGTTATGCCTCCATCTGTAAGCATTCCTCTTGCTATTCTCTTTTATTATATTTTTAGGTATATCTTAGGCAAGAACTATACCCCCCCATTTTTTGCTGGATTCTTAATTGGATATTTATTTTATGATATGATGCATTTTTCAATTCATCATTATAATTCCCATAATAAATTCTTTCTGTTTATTAAAAAGCACCATATGAAACACCACTACATGGACAACAATAATGGTTATGGTGTAAGCTATCCTTTATGGGACATAGTTTACAGCACAAATTTCGATCAAAACGATTCTAGTGACAATAAAAGAACCTAAAATTCATGGAGAATCCTTTTGAAACTGATTTTCATGATATACATTCAGACCTTCCATCCCCTTGGATGTTTAATTGCTGGAAGCACCATCGTGACTTTATTCTTAGGCAAATAGATAAATATATAGTTGAAGATGGATCAGTGATCGAAAATATTACCCCTAAACTGTTCCTTATTGGTAATTCACAATTAGACATTTACTTAGGAAGGCTTACTGAAGTACAAATAGTTCAACAGATTGAAGAAAAGCTAAAAAATAAAAAGGCTTTTTTTGAACCTGATTACCTCAATTGGATAAACTCCAAGGATAAAAACTATAGACTCATAAGTCTCTCCGATAGGTCAATCTGGACGCTGAGAATTGGCCAAAAAGTCGGCAGATACATTCACCTGCACCCTGGAAGATATTCCCATTATTCACTTCGCGTAAGAGCAAATACATTAAAGACAGCAATATTAAGCATAATTTTGGCAAAAATGAGTAATTCTGCCCCCTTTGACCTTGAATTAATTAATCTGGTTAGGGTTCAAAATCTTCATCTGGCACCAATAAAATCCATCGAAAAAGCAACAGGACTGAAGGAATTGATAGTTTTATTCAGCATTCATTAAAAATATTTTACTTTTTTTAAAAAAATTTTCCGAAATTACACTTTTTCACACTATATATAATATGGAAATAATCTGGAAACTATAATTTCATAAAAAGGAGCCTGCTTAAAAATGAAAAACCTTAATGATCTTATCGGAAGATCAATAGAAGAAAGAGGTAAAAAGCTCAATTATGATGATATTATTGCACATTCTAACAGAATCGGCTACTTCTCTGAGGTGAAGGAATTGGAAGTTTGCCTCGAGGTGGGTGACCGCACAAAATGGTGTGACAAAGATGATTTTGTCAAGGAAGTCTGCCAGCAAGTTCTATCTGGGAAAAATCTTACTCTTGCTATTCATTATGCAGTCTTCAACATGATGGGGAAAGAAGTCCATTCAATCGTCTCTTAAAGAAAAAGCATTCAATCTGTTTTTGCAGATTGAATGCTTCTCTTTCTAAAATGTCCCGTTTAATTTTTCTTATTCTTCTATTCCAAAGACAATGTAATCGTATTGTTCCCTTCTGGACAACAAACAACATAATTCCCACTATCCTGATTTATAATGATCTCAGGCTTAATCTCCTCGTTGTTACAGAGTATCCTCAAAGGCTTTTTATTTACTGTAACATATACATTTCGTCTTTCTTTATAGGATATTTCTATAGCTTTCCCCTTGTCCTTAAATGATTCTATATCACACGAAATATCCTTTATGATCAGCTTTTCAGAAGAAGACATCTCTTTTCCATAGACGACCTTAAGAATGTTGTCTCCAGATGGAATAATGATCGAATTCCCATTATAGCACTTCCAGGGGTTATTATTAATGAGTATTTCAGAAAAGGTCGAATCCAATTCCATAATGAATGACCTTTTCGAGTGCGTCTTAAACTCACCAGATGCCACCTTAACAACACTGCATCCAGAGGACAACGCATAAGGAGCATACTTAAAGTCATATTCATAAGGTGTGCTTACTGCATATATACACACCCTGTCTGCATATTGAGAAGCAACGCTTAATAGTTCAGTAAATTCAAGTCCCGTCTGAACACTCGTAGGATAAGGGTTATCTCTTCCTTCATCTACAATATTTATATCGATTGTAAGAGTAGGATCTTTTCCTAATAATCCCCTATATGTATTTCCTATCTTCTTATATCTTTCTGGCCCTAAAACCCACAATGGATATGGATCTTCTGCCTGCATTGTAAATGAAAATTCTTTTTGAAGCTTAATAAAGTCATTTACTTCAACACCAATATTTCTATTTAGTTTTTCATCAAAAGGATTGGCGATCTGTGTAAGATAAATATCGAGCGATTTATCTTCTTTCTTATTCTTTAGAAACTGAAGCAGCTTTCTATTCAATGCTGAACATAAAGATACCCTGTAATTCATAAATTTATTAATAGCAGATTTATCTTTCTCATAGTAATATTTGCTATCGTGCTTAAAGATTTCAGATGGATCAAACCCATATTTTTGCTTAAAATCTTTTCTTACATAGTCACTCATCGGTGTAAACTCGCCAGGCCTTGTGTAACCTTCAAGTGATTCAAAATAGAACTCTGCCAGATCTATTCCATCCCACTCATAATTTTCTATAAAACTATTAAGATATGAAGTTACTGCATTAAAGCATTCTGGATTTTCCATTGCCATCAGTTTCCTCCAGTCGAGTGCTGCATCTTTTAATAATGCTGTCTTCTCTCTCCATTCAGGGTGACTATCCCAGAAATCATGCGTAACCATCGGAAATTCAAGCCACATATATGCTAACATTCCATTTTCATGACATCTGTTGATTAATGTATCATATTCTTCTCCAAAGCGTTCCTTTGAATACCAACCACTTATGTGAACTTCGCTAATTCCATAAGACTTCATCCTCTTTACCAGATCTGCAAGGTTATCATTGTCATGATAGCCCATATCCAGATATGCAACTAGCCGGTTTCGTTTTACGAAAGGTTTTATATCAAAAATTTTTAAGAATGATTCGTGAAAATAGGGATATCGCCCATATCCAAAGGATTTTTCATTGTCAAAGGCTGCAATGCTGAATATAAATCTGCCTTTGCCAAGTTTTCCACTAATAAGTACTGAGTTTCCGGATTTTGGTTCTTTGCAGATAATTTCTGAATTTTCTTTTTCAAATTCTTCAGCTGTAACTGCCTGTTTCCATCTTATTTGTATTTCCGGATGGTTCTTATCTGTTATAGATGCAATGGGAAATTTGGACTTCTTAAACTTAATGCCTAGAGCTTCGGCAAGCTGAGTATGCTGATCTGTTACAAGGTTAAGACCATTTTCGACCATCTTAACTAGCTTTGTAACTTCATTTTTCTTCAACTGGCAGGCTGCATCCCCCGGAACAACCAAAACTTTATCTTCGTCAGAGCTTAAGGAGATATTTTCAAAGTTGCCAATTACTTTGATATTTAGACCAATTGAACTTAAAGCATTCCTATAGTGGAGATATTCACCTGTTGAACTACCTGATGAACGTAAAATTGATACTTCGTGAGTTATTGATGCAGCTAATTTATATTCACTAAGAGAAATTATTATTGTTATGAATATAAAGATTGTAAAATAGTATTCTTTTTTTATCATAGCCCCAATTTATTGTTGTTATTTATTATTTCGATTTTCCTCCTGCATTTGTTCACCTTTTCCCAAAACATTGCGCACTTTCCCTTTACTATATCTTTCCTTTCAGATCCCCTCAAAAAAAACGGCACAATATACCCATATTGCCCCTCTAACACAAGAAAATTCATATAATTGAATTTTGCCATATGCCCGAAGTTTTTCTCTATATCTGTTTACTTTTCTATACATTCTGGTACAATGATTAATACAAAATCACAGAATAATTGTTTGTTTTTTAAGCTATTTTGCCTGGTACATTTCTTGAGAGCAGTCTAAGTAAATCTTTGACAATATCTATGGAGTTAACTGATGGCAAATATCATCAAGATACTTTCCGTCTTTGCATTATTTTGTTTTTCACTGTTGCAAATAAACTGCGCTAGCGCACCGGTTTACCGTCTTCAATCCGAAGAAAATTCAGATGAGTGGTATTATGGGCGCAAAGTGATCACTAAAGAAGACAATTTAGCTAGTGTTAAACTTACCTTTGAGGATGCAAGCGATGGCAATTACACATTTTACCTGGACGTCCAAAATACATCTGACCAGAAATTCACAATTGACCCATCTAATATTTATTTGGAAACTTATAAGCCTCAAAAGGACCAGGAACCGCTTATCATTTCAAGGATTCATGCACTTGATCCTGAGGCAAGGATCCTAAAGATAGACAAAGAGATCAATTCTGCTAATTCCAGTGAAAATACAAGAAGAGGTGTCAGTTGTTTCCTTTCTGCTGTCGATTTAGTCGGAACCGTAGCTACTGTAGGTGAAAAAAAGAGCAAAGAGGAAGTCGAAGAAAAAAAACGGGAAAGAGAAAATAGACAAATTGCAGATGAAAATGCAGAGAATGACTATGATAAAAAATTAAACGACCTTAATAATAAAAGAGACTACTGGCAAAATGATGCTCTGCGAAAGATAACAATTTCTCCGGACCAAAAAGCGGGAGGTTTTATAACCATTCCTATAGCTGCAAATGCCCTCTTTTTAAGAGTTGTCGTTGAAATAAATAGTTCAAAATATTTTTTTAATTATAAACAAGAAACTCGATAGTTTTCTTTCTCCTACGCCCTCAACTAAAAAGCCCTTTCCTGAATATAAAAAAAAGGAAAGGGCTTTTTCTATAAATTGTAATTCCTAATCTGTTTCATACCTGAACAAGGAGGTGTATCTTTCCTGTACTTTATTATTCCTGAGGGCAATGGCTAATGCCTTTTTCGTTCCTATTATTATTAAAAGCTTTTTTGCCCTTGTAATTGCTGTATATAAAAGATTTCTCTGCAGCATCATATAATGGTTTAGTGTCAAAGGCAGTATAACACATGGGTATTCACTTCCTTGGCTTTTATGAACAGTAACAGCATAAGCTAAAACCAATTCATCCAGATCTTCAAAATCATAATCTTTAAGTGTTCCTGTGCCAAAGTCTATTTTCATTACCTGATTCTCCAGGTCAACAGCCCTGATAAAGCCAAGATCTCCATTAAAGACCTCCTTATCATAATTGTTTCTAAGCTGCATCACTTTATCGCCGATCTTGAACTGTCTTCCCCCTTTTGCAAAGCTAAACCTGTTATTGTTCAGATCTTCCTGAAAAGCTGCATTTAAGTTATTTGCCCCCATTACCCCTCTATACATAGGTGTAAGGACTTGAATATCCTTTATCGGGTCAAATCCAAATTTCTTTGGCAGCCTATTCTTACATAAGCTCAGTATCTTTCCTGGAATCTTTTCATTATCACTTTCTTCAAGAAAGAAAAAATCTGAACCCTCCTTGTTTGTTATTTCCGGATACTCGCCACGGTTTATCCTGTGTGAGTTTACAATAATTTTGCTTTTTTCTGCCTGACGAAATATCTTTGTCAGCCTTACTACAGGAATCTTTCCTGAATCTATCATATCTTTTAGAACATTTCCGGCTCCAATTGAAGGCAGCTGGTTCACATCTCCTACCAAAATGAGCGTCGAACTGTTCTTGACGGCCTTAAGAAGACTATTCATTAAAATGGTATCGATCATTGATACTTCATCTATAACTAGTAAATCAGTCTCAAGCTGATTTTCCTCGTCACGTTTGAACCTATGGAAAGCAGGATCAAATTCAAGAAGCCTGTGGATTGTTTTTGCCTCCATACCAATTACTTCACTCATCCTTTTGGCAGCTCTTCCTGTCGGGGCAGCAAGCATAATTTTCTTGTTCTTTAACTGATGTGCTTTTATTATCCCCTTTAATGTCGTCGTTTTACCAGTCCCGGGACCACCAGTTAGTATTAACATCCTATGGAGCTGCGAATCCCTTACTGCCTTTAACTGCTCGTCTGAAAAGAAATGATTCTCTATTGAAAAAAGCTCTCCTTCTTTGCTGGATTCAGAATTTTCTTCATTTAGCAAAGCCTTTACCCTGCTGTTTATTCCCTTTTCTGCATAATAAAAAGGAGGAAGATAGACATTATCATCTTTTATTATTATCCGCTCCTGCATCTGCATCTCTGAAAGCACCGGAGATTCTGTGCTAATTTCCATGTTCAGTATTTCAGAACATGACTCTGTCAGCTTTTCTAATGGAAGATAGACATGTCCATCATTTACTGCTTCATTTAAGACATATATTATTCCTGCCTTTATTCGCGCAGGATGCAATTCCTCAAAACCCAGATTTTTCCCAATTTTATCTGCTGTCTTGAAACCTATACCCCAAATATCATATGTCATCTGATATGGATCTTCTTTTACAACAAGAGAAGCTCTTTCTCCATAGGTTTTATAGATCTTTATTGCCAATGTTGTACTTATGTCATGCGATTGCAGAAAAAGCATCAGATCTTTTATTGATTTTTGCTCCTTCCACCCCTTTTTTATCATTTCTAATCTTTTATTCCCGACTCCCTCAATTTCAATCAATCTTTCAATTGAATTTTCTATTATATCAAGTGTCTGCTCCTTAAATACCTTTACAATCCTTTCTGCTGTAACAGGACCAATTCCCTTTACCAGGCCGGAGCCAAGATATTTCGCAATGCCCGAAACTGTTGCCGGATAGGATGCCGAGAAGCTTTCAATCTTAAACTGTTTGCCATAACTTGGATGGAACACCCAATTGCCATTCAGCTTTACTGTTTGCCCGACTTTTATTCCAGGCAAATTACCAATGGCTGTAATATTATTCTCAAGTCTGGCTACACTATAGCCTGTCTCTTCATTGTGATATGTGAAGCGCTCTATAACACCCTGAATAGTAGTCGTCATTTTTCTTTTTTGCTTATTATTTCATTCAACATATAGCTTAACAAATTTTCTCTTCCCCTGATTCAAAATCTATTTTAGTAAAAAAAGAAAACAAGAGATTATAATTAAGTAATTGAAAATAAATTGTCAATTATACTTCAGCTTTCTATTTTCCTGAAAAACCTCCCATTTAATACGGGCTAAAAGAACTCCTTTATTTTTTAGAAATTTCTTATACATTTGATTTAATGTGTTAGTCAATTGCATAACTAAACTCTTTAGCTCAAATAACTATGAAAGGATACTATGGAAACGCAAACACAAAGAAATGAACTAAAAAAACTATGGGAAAAGGTAAAAGACATAAAAGTTGCTATGATGACAACTCATGAGAGCAATGGAAGCCTAAGAAGCAGACCTATGTATACACAGGAAAGAGAATTTGATGGAAATATCTGGTTCTTCACAAAAGACGATTCACCAAAAATTGCTGAGATTAACAAAGATGCACAGATCAATTTAAGTTATGCCGATTTAGATGAGGATACTTATGTTTCCGTTTCAGGAACGGCTCAGGTCGTCAAAAACAAAGAAAAGACAAAGGAACTCTGGAATCCTGCTCTCAAGGCTTGGTTCCCTAAAGGAATTGACGATCCACACCTGGCACTAATAAAGATCAATGTTGATTATGCTGAATATTGGGATGCTCATTCTGGTAAAATGGTCCAATTATTAGGTATGACAAAATCGGTCCTGGAGGGAAAGGAATATAGACCTGGCGAAAATAGAAAGCTTAATTTCTAATCTCTCAAATATCAAATAATCGTTGCCTTGAGCGTAGCTTTTCAAGCTCATCAAAAAGATAATTTGTAAAAGGAGGTAAACCTATGGCCGACAGGGATGAAAAGATCATTAACTTTGTAAAGGACAAAATAATAAGTTTTAACAAGGCGCAGGATATTATTAAGCCCTTGTTTAACCGAATTGGAAACGCAAAGCTCGTTCTTCTTGGAGAGGCCACTCATGGGACCCATGAATTCTATCAAATGCGTTTTGAGTTAACAAAAAGGCTGATTACGGAAAAAGGATTTAATATAATTGCTGTCGAGGCAGATTTCCCGGATGCTTACAGAATTAATAAGTTCATACAAGGACGTGATGATGGTACGACTGAACTAGAGGCTCTTTCGGATTTTAAGAGATTTCCTGCCTGGATGTGGAGAAATACTGTTATACTCGAAATGATAGCCTGGCTTAAAAGCTATAACAAAAAGTTCAATAGCTTTAAGGAAAAGGTCGGGTTTTTCGGACTCGATCTTTACAGCTTGAACAGATCTATTGACGCGGTAGTCGATTACCTTGATAAGGTTGACCCTGAAGCCGCTCAAAGAGCCCGTTACAGATATACTTGCTTTGACCATTTTGGCGAAGACCCTGAATCTTATGGCTATGCTGCAGGATTCAATCTTACTTCTACATGTGAAAATGAAGTAATCGACCAGCTAACAGAACTTAGAAAAAAAGCAGACCAGTACATGCACAGAGATGGTTTCATTGCTGAAGATGAGTACTTCTATGCTGAGCAAAATGCCCTTATTACTGCTAACGCTGAGGAATACTACCGCTCTATGTTTAAAGGACACGTCTTTACCTGGAATCTCCGTGCCAGGCACATGGTTCAATCTCTTTCAGCCTTAATCTCACACTATGAAAAACAAGGTATTTCGCCAAAGGTTATTCTCTGGGAGCATAATTCGCACATTGGAGATGCAAGGGCTACTGATATGTCAGAGCATGGAGAACAAAATGTTGGACAAATTATCAGGCAGAAATATGGAAGTGATGCTGCTCTTGTGGGTTTTACAACTTATTCGGGAACCGTAACGGCAGCCTCAGACTGGGGTGAAGAAGCTGAAAGAAAACGCGTTAGAGAAGCTCTCACAAAAAGTTACGAAGAATTATTCCATAAATTGGAAATCCCACAATTCCTTATAACTTTTGACCCTTCTGATAACGAGTTTGCGTACTTAAAAAAAAGCAGGCTCGAAAGAGCTATTGGAGTTATCTACAGGCCTGAAACTGAAAGAATCAGCCATTATTTTAATGCCCGAATCTCAGAACAATTCGATGCTGTTATACATATTGACGAAACCAGGGCCCTGGAACCTCTGGAAAAATCTGTAAAATGGAATGTTGGCGAAATACCTGAAACTTTTCCTAGTGGAGTTTGAACATTATAAATGAGTTCTTTAACAACTTGAAGGTCATTCAATGAATAATAGTAGAATATTAGCAGAAAAAGACTGGATTTCTTCATTAGATGAATTTAGCAGAAAACATAAAAAGTGGCTGGTTAATCTGGAAACAGAAAGGAATAATTTTCATGAGACCCTTGGGTTAAGCTTGCCTTTGGACAAAATTCAGCTCTGCAGCTCTCCTGAGGGCAAATATGAAGTGCAAATTATGCTGCGAAATGCAAGAAAAGCACAAACAAACTATAAGATCAAAAATATTAAAAAGCTTGAGATCGAAAAAGACATGGTGGGAGCAGATAAAGCTCTTCATTTTACTTCAGAAGATGGAACAAAAACTACACTTAAGTTTCAGTCGACTGCTTTACCTGAAACAGTTGATGGTTTAATTTGATTTGGAAGTTTCTCTTCTTTCCCCTTTCTTTTTTCAGATTTTCTCTTGTATTTAAGGTGAAGTTACATCTTTACAGGAGGTCAAAATGTTAAGAAGTATTACAGAAATGGAAGGATATAAGATCCATGCCATTGATGGTGAACTTGGAATAGTATATGATTTCTTCTTTGATGATATTTCCTGGAACATACGATACCTGGTAGCCGATACAGGCAATTGGTTCAGATCACGTCTTGTTCTTATTTCCCCTGCTTCTCTCGGAGAACCAAATTGGCAGGAACAATTCTTCCCTATCAATATGACTAAAGAAAAGATCAAGAACAGCCCACCTATCGATACTGAAAAAGTCATTTCAAAACAAATGGAAACTCACTTAAGAGATTATTATGGATGGCCTTATTACTGGACAGGACTTGCTGCCAGAATTCCAAGTGTTATTCCTATGCAACCTGATTCTTTTCTGGAAACAGAAAGGCTGCTAAAAAAAGATACTCAAGAGCAAAAATCTGAACCAGAACATACACTTCGCAGCACAAGAGATGTAATTGATTACAAGATCCAGGCTCAGGATGGAGAGATTGGCAATATTGACGATTTCATTGTTGAAGACGGAACCTGGAGTATACGCTATGTTGCAGTGGATACTGGCAATTGGCTGCTTCCGGGAAAGAAGGTCTTAATTTCACTTCCATGGATAAAAAACATCGATTGGAAACAATCAAAGGTCTTTGTTGATCTTTCAAAGGAAGAAGTAAAAGAAAGTCCCGAATATGATCCGACTAAAACCATTAACAGAGCTTATGAAAAAGATCTGCATAACTATTACAAAAAGCCACATTATTGGGAAGGTGAAGAATAGAAAAAGTAATTTTTATAAATGCTTAAATTTCCCAGGATAAGAGCTCTTAATTCGCTTCTTATCCTGGTTTTATAATTTTTTTTAAGGGATCGAAACCTTAAAGGCTAGGCTGTTAATGCTGAAATCGGCACTGAATTCCTTTAGCATTGCTGGAAGTAACACCGTATCGCCTTTTTTTATAACCATCACTTCTTCTCCAAAAGAAAGTGATATTTCACCTTTCATCACAAGTATTATACTTGCTGAATCATTAGACAATACCCTCTTTTCAGCTTTGGAAAACTTAAACCTTGTTATATCGAACTCACCAATTGGAACATTATACTTTGTTTCAGAAGACTTTTCACTAGAAGCCATTTTCTCCACTGGTCTTATATCATCTGACAAGATATAAAGCAGTGAATCAATATCCTTAAACTTTGGTGTCAACCCGGCCCTTACAACATTATCAGAATTAGCCATGCACTCTACAATATTACCTTTTAGATATGCATGTGGAATGCCAGCGTTTAAGAAAATTGCTTCTCCTTCATTAAGCTCCAATAGATTAAAGATCAGCACAGATATTAGTCCAACATCAGAGCCATATTTCTTTTCAAGTTCAAGAAATATTATCTCCTCTTTCTGACGTTCTTTAATTGATCTATTTAAAATCTCTGACTTGATCTCTTCTATTGCCTTTTGAAGTTTCTTAGGATCTGAGACAGAGGCTTTCATAATGCTCTCATAGAGAGATTTTACTATAGAACTCTTTTCTACCTCAGAATCATTAGCTTGCTTTTCAGCTTCAGTAATCTTGCTAAAGCCGATAAGATCACACAAACCTTTATATTTTTTAATTGTATCTAAGAATTCGTCAAAGGGCTTAAATCCAGCCAAAGCTGTTAGTGAATCAAGAGCAATAGCTATTTCAGGTTTATGGTTGTCATCCGGATAATTTTTGGGGTCTTTCTTATGCAGTATAGCAGCCTTTTCCAGATCTGGATGAGCCTGTATTGATAAAGCTTCAGCTGCAGAAAGAACTTTTAGCAAAAACGGCAACTTGTTAGCAAACTTCTTTGCTGCCTCTATTCCTAATATTCCTTCTGGGTCCTGCTTTACAAATTCATTTAATGGGATCTCTGTTTCATTAAACTCAACTACTGAAGAGGCCTTTGGGTGTGCACCTATCCATAGTTCGGCATATGGTTTTCCTTCTTCGGGTTCAAATCCCAGCAAAGAAGGAATAACTGCGTCTTTACCTCTTGCTCCCCACTCATAATTCTGGATCTTATTTTTAAGTATATATGGCCTTGCCTGAATTGTCTGTTGTTCTGATTTCATTTCTTTTGATTTTCCTTATTCTTTTTCCCAAATAGTCTCAATTATGCATAATTCATTTTCATCTTCAACTATCTTGTGAAGACAAATCACTTTGTTACATTCTTTATTTACCTCGACAGCAGATTTTACCCTGCTTCCATAATTTGTTTCTTTTTTATATACAACCTTTAAATGTTTTAGTGAATACTCCTCAAAAACATATGACGGAATGACTTCCAAAGCCCAGTCAATATAGCTAATATTATTTACATGGTTGTTTGTATCAATATCACTTAATCTAACATTGAAATATTTCTCAAAATCTGTTCGCAGCATGGGTTTTAATTCTTCGATCTCAAGTGACTTCACATCACTGTTTTGAACCCTGTACCCTTTAATCATATCTTCGCTTATCTTTACAGGCTTCCTTGTGTTTGTGTCGACGAAAAACCAGAGCGAAGTAGCACTTGCAAGTAATTCCTCATTCATCGCCCTAATCTCAAATGTCCTATAGGCATAAAATCTTACAAATGCACGGGGTTCTGTTATTACTTTTATTTCATCTCTGAAAGATGGATATTTTTTTATATCGACCTTCCATTTGTAGAGCACCCAGGCGACACTGTTTTTTTTATAATATTCCAACCCTATCTTAGCATCTTCACTTTGGAGAATAGCAAGATCCTCAAAATATCTGAGCAGAGCTGTTATCATAAGCCGCTTCTTTAGATCTATATCGTAATAATGCACAAAGTAGTTTCTTTCAAATTTCATTTTCCCTTCACCCGGAAATTAAACGATCAACTAAAATTCAAAAATATAAAAAAAATCTTAAAACCATTTATTCAAAGGCAATATTTTATAATATTATTTTCCATAATTACCTTTAGGCAGTACTTTTTACCACTCAAACTACTTAACACTATGAAAATTTTTACGATTATAAAGTTAATTTCCTGGCTTCTTTTTTGATTGTTAATAGTAAATAATTTATGATTTTGCTTTGAATTAGGAAATGAATTAGATTTGTGAGGTATTAAGTGGATAGAGTCAGAGAGAATACGGTCTACGACCTAACCAATTTTAGTCTTGTTATTTTCTGCGTAATAGTAATTTCTATATTGTCATTTTTCCTGAGATATATAGTGTAAACCAGGAAGAGAATACCAAATTACCTTCGTTTGGAATTTTTCGTTTGCAATAGTGAAATAATCTTTAGAATTATACTTTTATGAAAATTTTCTTTTCATAAAGTACCCACATTATTGCAAGCCAGAAAAGTACATAGGCAATTGCCCATGCTACCGAAGCATTAAAAGGTGGAAGCCACGAGGCAAAAAGGGTCTGGTATAGCCAGACCTTAAAATCAATCTTCTCTCCGGAGGCACCTGTTACCTTCGGCATATAAACTGCATAGGCTGCGATCGATGAAAAAAAGTACACAATAATTGCATTCATCCCAAAAACAATAAAAGGTTTTGTCCACCATTTATAACCTTTTATATCAATAAGAAAATAGCACATTGCCATAAATTCCAATGCCATTCCGCCAGTAAAGATGACATAGGAGCTTGTCCAGATATTTTTATTTATTGGGAACCACATATCAAAGATAGTCCCTAGAACCAACATAATGTTGCCACAGACAAACATCCATACTGCTTTGGTCATCTTGTCAGCTTTTCCTCTTAACCAGTGTCCTGTAAGCACGCCAATAAGACAAGTAGCTATTGATGGCAGTGTACTTAGTATACCTTCAGGATCATAGTCCTTCGAATAATACCAAATATGTTTTCCCAAAACCAGCCTGTCAATAAATGCACTTAGATTCATTTTGGGATCGAGATTGGCATAACCTACACCTGGAACAGGAATTAGCGTCATTAGTATCCAATAGACAATCAGAAGTAAAGCAGTAATGAAAACCTGTACTCTAAGAGAAGTCTTTAAGAAGATTATAGAAGAGACCAGATAGGCAATTGCTATCCTTTGAAGTACTCCCATTATCCTTAAGGTTGAAAGTTCATAAAATGGGAATCCATTCATTATGATTCCAAGAATAAAGATTATGGCCGTCCTGCGTATTATCTGAAGATATAGCTTTTTCTTTGTTGCTGCACCTTCCTCTTTTCTTTTCGATAAAGATATGGTTATTGCAATTCCAACGATAAATATAAAAAATGGAAAAATAAGATCTGTAGGAGTGATTCCATTCCACTTTGCGTGCTCCAAAGCTGGATAAATATGATCCCATGAGCCCGGATTGTTTACAAGTATCATTCCAGCTATAGTGATGCCTCTGAAGACATCAAGTGAAACTAACCTTTCGGATTTTTCCATATGCCTAAATCGCTAGCTCCCCTTGCTTATCGAAGAAGTGTAATTTGTCAGTATTCAGGAATAAACTCATTGCAGAGCCCTGCGCAGGTTTTTCCCTGGGTGGTATTCTCGCAACTATCTGTGAGCCCGAAATTGTAAAGTAAAGCAGTATCTCATTGCCAAGAGGTTCTACAACTTCCAGCACTACATCCATTTTCTGCATCTTGCCATTATTGGATTCCATGGGTGAATCGTAAATTTCCTCGGGACGAACGCCTAAAATGACCTCTTTGTCTTTATAATTTTTCAATTTGGAAGAACTGTTCTCTGGAATCTTTATCGTAATCGAATTGGAATCATCCTTAAAGAGAAATCCGTTTTCTTCAACTATTTTCCCATTAATAAAATTCATCGAGGGACTTCCAATAAATCCAGCTACGAATTTATTTACTGGATAATTATATAAATTTAGAGGTGAGTCGATCTGCTGAACAAATCCATCCTTCATTACTACAATTTTGTCCCCCATTGTCATTGCTTCTGTCTGATCATGGGTTACATATATCATTGTAGCTTCAAGTGCATGGTGAAGTTTGGAAATTTCTGTTCTCATCTGAACTCTTAGTTTAGCATCCAGATTGCTTAGTGGTTCATCAAAGAGAAAGACTTTTGGTTTTCTAACGATGGCCCTGCCTACAGCTACCCTCTGGCGCTGTCCACCTGAAAGGGCTTTGGGTTTCCTTTGAAGAAGATCTTCTATCTCAAGTATCCTTGCTGCTTCATGGACCCTTTCTTTGATCTGATCTTTTGGAAATTTCCTTAATTTAAGTCCAAAGGCCATATTTTCATAGACCGTCATGTGAGGATAAAGAGCATAATTCTGGAATACCATGGCAATATCCCTATCCTTTGGAGAAACATCATTAACAAGTTTCTCATCAATATAAAGCTCACCTTCTGTGATTTCTTCCAAACCGGCGATCATTCTTAAGGTTGTCGACTTTCCACAGCCCGAAGGTCCTACAAGTACAACAAATTCTTTGTCTTTTACTTCAATATTTACATTATTGACAGCTTTTGTTCCACCTTCATAGATCTTTGAAACGTTTTTTAGAATAACTTCTGCCATAAAATATGCCTATAAATTACCCTGAAAATCTATATTTACTTACTGTTTCCGAAATATCTGCAAAGGGACTTTTTAATTTATATTATAAATTACGATAAATTATCCAAAAATCATCTTTTATCTTTGAGAAAAACGCCATTGTAAATCAACATTTATTTGCCGTAAGGTTTCAACATTGGGACATCTCTATTTATCTCAGGGCCAAAAAACTTAAAGATGATCAGATCCCTGTCACCTGTATTTTTCACTCTCAGAGGCTTTGTTGCCCGGTTATATGTAATTAGCAGTTCATCCTTCTCGAAATTCTCACCTTCAGCTTCTATTCCACCAATAGTTCCTTTACCTCTCCAGATCAGCATATTGTAAACACCTTTATCAACTGAATTAAATTCCATGCCGGCATGGACTATTAACTTTTTACCGCTGAACTTTTGTGTATTATAAAATATCCAGTATTCTTCGGCTCCATCTTGCTTTGCGTTTTCTATTAGTACTGGAGGCGTATGTCGGTTCTCATAAAAATATGGATCGCCGCTTACTTGCCAGTTAATCATCTCAAGTATTATTCTTTCTCCATATTTCTTTCTGTCTTCAGCTCTTACATCTTTGAAAAGTAGTTCCTTATTAATGGAGCTATTGCCAACTTTTGCCTGCATCATTGCAAAAACATCTGAGTCTTCCTGAAGTTCTATTGTAAGGGCAGTGCCCGGAGCATGGAGTGTTCCTGATGGTACATGAAACCCGTCTCCGGAGATTTGCTTAAAAGCACGGGAATGCATTAGTATCGAATCATCCTTCCATTCAACTAGATGTGGTAATAAGAGATCATACTTTTTCTGTTCTGTTATATAAGGATGGACTCCAAAAAAGGTCTCGGGGTTTTGCCCCATATCTACACCTTCAGGAAAATAATAAGCCTCTTCCTTTGAGTTGCACCCGACTAGTCTGGCATGTTCCTGCATTTGGTGAATATGATATGGCAGTCTGTAGGCATAGTCAAATATTTTAGCTAAGCGACCTAAGCCTTTATGATTTGAAGCATATTCTTTTCCCATTATAATATCTGG
>JAUZPB010000058.1 GCA_030706145.1 Bacteroidota bacterium | reverse complement strand
TCTATCTTTACCAAATAGCTCCATTTGTGCAGCTGTATATGGGCGTCCGAATCCATGAGGGAGTATTTTACCTTCATCAATATTTAATCTACTATAATTAATTTGAAGAATTTTGTCTTTAACTCTGCTTATGAATCTGTTTGAAATCATAGTATCTTTAACTTTTCCGATACTTTCAGAAAGGATCTTAATACCTCCTGATATGCGGACAATTTCATTTTTATATGCTTGGAAAGTAATGAATTTCTCGTCTTTGGATGTATCCAGGCTGTCAAACTCAATTGTATTAAGTATATGATAGATACCATCGCGCAGATAGACTGTATAATCAGCGTCTTTTGAAATTTTTCTATCGGCCCTTATTGCATCTCTTGCTTTCTCAACAGTAGCAAATGGAAAGTTTATCGTCCCATTGTTTTTATCAGAACCAGAAAGAGAAACAAAGTATTCTTTGTGATCTTTATCTTTGGCATAGATATTCATAATAAGAATAATACAAAAGAAGCTCCATATTTTAACTTTCATATTTATTTCTCATTTAATAGAAGAATAATTAAGCTTATTTATCTAGCTGGGTATAAAGGTAAAAATCATCTGTCAAGCCATAATCAAGGAGCTGGTAGTTCTTAGCCGATGGGAGTTCATTGACATCACGCCAGCTTACAAATCCAACAAATCCTTTAGCAGGATTATTATAATGTGGTCCCAAAAGGTTTTTAAGGCTGCCTGTAATTTTGATCTGGATTAAATTCTTGCCCGGGGTTATAAAATCTGTCACATCAACTTTATCTGTTGGCAGGGCTATTATTCCAGCTTTTTTTCCATTAACAGTTACTTCTGCAACAGTTCCATTCCATTTTCCAAGGCCGACTTCATAATATGAAGACTTTTTCTTTATCTTAAATTCTTTTTTGTAGGCAACGTCCCATGAATAAAAAGGATAAGACTGATCTTTCCAGGATCCCAATGAAAAGCTATTTTTAGGAGAATTTATTATCCAACCTTTATCAGCTGGTTCGACAGAAAATTTACCCAGGATGTAGATTGCTTGAATTTCAGCATGAACTGACATAGGCGAGCATGCAAGAGTGATTATATTTTCACCCTTATGAACCCACTTTCCAATTTCATACACAGCAAAAGCCCGGTCAAGCCACCACTTGTCTTTTACATTTTTTATCTCCTGTCCATTAACTTTAACATGCCACAGTTCGGCTCTTTCAATTACAGCTTCCATTTTTGAATAGTCAAACTGTTCACTAATTGTAAAATGATATGTAGCAATAAATCCACTGTTTGTCAGGAAGTGATCTTTATCTAACGTATTAGTCTTATATTGGACTTTCTGATCCCATGGGTTCCCATCTGGAAAGCCGTGCTCAATAAAAACTTTCTGTGCCGCATTATAAACATACATCTGCTTTGTCAGCTGCCCGTTTACATACAGGTCACAGAAATCAATAGGAAGGACATTTTCTTTTTCAGGTATTGCAATAATTTTATTTTCAGATTCAACAGGAACAACATCGTGTTCAACTAGGCTATTATAGCCCTTCTTTTTATTATTTGAAATAAAAAGAAGAATACTTTCAGCTGGTTTCAGGTTAAAGTTTATTCGAAGGTTATCTCCAGCTTTTTCCTCCTTGTAATCAGATATTACTCCCGAAAAAGCATTAAGTAAAAGTGCATCCTTTCCCTCTAAAGTTAAAGAGCCAGAAGAGTTATTCTCCAAGGAAGAATTTGCAAGGAATACTATCTGACCATCAGATGTTTTCTTTCGAAGGTGAAATAGGTCACCTCCATTTAAGTTTTCAAATATAATTTCATTGTTTTGAAAATTTGAAGAGACAACGGCCGGATCAAAACCTTCAAGGTGAATTATCTTTGAATTATTCTGTTTAAAGAAATCGCTAACTTGTTTATCAATTGCCCCATCTAACCTTTGAGGTATTGAAAATGCTACAAGTTTCCCGCCTGCTTCAACATATTTTTTGATAAGCCCGAAAGTTGTTTTATTAAGATTTTCCATCAGAGGTGGAATTACAATGCTCGAATAGATCCGTTCACCAACTTTAAGAGTATTCCCTTCGTTTTTTCCCCATTTAGAAAGTATATCTTCAGAACCAAGATCATACTCTACCTGCCCTTTTTCCAGTGTAGTTACAAACTTCTGAAATGTTTCACCTATTTGAAAATATTTTTGATTGCGCAAGTTTCTTAGATAACATGCATACATCCATGCAGTTGTAGTAGGCTCTAAGACAAGCATCTTATTTATTTGTTTACCTGAAGAAAGTGCAACAGAGAGTCTTGCGTAGTATTTATTCAGATAGCTATAATTCTTAAACCAGGGGTTATGATAAGAAAACGAAGGAGGGTAATCGTATTTTCTTGCGCCTGCAATTGAGAAGAAATAGAGGTGTTGGTTCAAAGTATTTACACCTAAAGCGTATTCCCAGTCACCAAGTCTTTTTAGATCCTGGAATGTAATTTCCCATCCAGCGCCGCCATATGTTTCACACAATGTTCTTTTTCTTCCAAACTGATTTGCGACACTTGCCAGTTCCTTTACAGCCCGAATATTACCAAATTGTGCATTAGGAGATACTTCATCAAACTGATTGAACAGGAGGTCAATAGCAGGAAGGTCATGATAAGCATACATTGCCATGTTATCAGGGCCGAGTCTCATATCGGGCCAGCCGTGTTCCCAATAATGGCCAGTAAATTTCAATCCAAGCTTTTTGTAATATTCACTTACCGGAACTGACCATCTTTCAGTAAAAAGCTTAAGGAGAATCTGTGCATAGTTATGGCGGATTCTTTCCCAGTCACCTGTTTCTTTATAAAGCGAGGGAAGGTTATCCTTTAGGCTATAGCCCCACTGATCCTGAAAAGTTTCAAAAAGATCAGTCGTCCATCTTATTCCACCAGAACTATTTATTTCCGGTTCATCTGTAAAGACTCCCTGAACAGTTTTTCCAAACTCCTCACCTGAGACTTTTTTGTAACCTGGAATAGTTATCTCAAGAAACTTCTGAGTAACCCCTTTATGAAGAAGATCCACATATGAAAATCCGCCATTCCATCCGGTCTGTTCGTAGAAAGTCTTTTTAAAGAGAATATATTCACCCTTTATTCCATCTTCTTTGCCTGCAGAAGATGAAATATCAATATACTTGTCTTTATCTTTTTTAAATATGAGGAAATATTTCATGTAATCAGAGGGCAGTGTGTTTGTATCAACAGGAGCAAGGCCTTGTCCTTCATTAAATGATTCCGGCATCTGTGCAGGTACATGTCCGCCTGCAAAACCACTAGGATATGAGTTTTCGTCATAGATCCAAACATTCATTTCAATTTTCTTTCCAACTTCAACAGCATAGTTAAAAAGCTCAAACCATTTAGGTGATAAATATTCAGTAATCATTCCTGGGCGGGGGTGAAAAATCACTGCACCGCATCCGGAATTCTTAAGCTCCAGCATATTGCGTTCTATTTCATCCTTTGTAACATCATCGTTGAGTATAAAAAAAGGAATTGTCCCATATTCTTTGGAAGGAGTCTTAAATTCATTTTGCAAAGAATTAAAATCATTTATAAGAACATCCTCCTGAGCAAAGCATTTTTCCTGAATGACTAAGGAGCAGCAGATCAGAGCAGCAAAAAGAAAGGGAGCCATTTTATTATGCCCCATTTTTATCTCCATATTGTTATAAGCTATTATTCACTTCCCCACTGTTTGTTTGGATGGTCTCCCATTATAAAACAAAGAGTCCCGCCATTCATTAAATCAGAATGGCTTAAGAAAGCCCTGTTAAGAGCTTTTCCATTTAACTCAGCTGACTGAATATATTTATTTTTCTTAGAACAGTTCTTTGCAGTTATACGGAAGATCTTTCCATCAGGAAGCTGAATGGTTACATTTTCGAAGAAGGGGCTGCCTATTGCATATTCTCCGCTACCAACAACAACGGGGAAAAAACCCATGGCTGAGAAGACGTACCATGAGCAAAGTCCGCCGCCATCTTCATCGCCAGGAATTCCAAGCGGGCGGTCGTCGAACCACATATCAAGAATCTGACGAACCCTTCTTTGTGTTCTCCAAGGCTCTCCTGCATAGTTATACAAATATGGGATATGCATTGATGGTTCATTACCGGCTACAAACATACCATTCAAGCCTGTAGCATCAGGGAATTGTCCCATGAACCTCCACTTAGAGATCTCGGGTGATTCATTAAAGATTGCATCTAATCTTTTAATAAATGCTTCTTTGCCCCCCAGAAGCGAGATCAAACCAGGTATATCCTGCTGAACACTAAAGTTCCAAGTCCAGGCATTGTTTTCCGTATAATACATCCTGCTTCCAACACCGCCTGATAGCTGCGGACTAAAAGGTTCCACCCAGTTCCCATTTGCAAGCCTTGGGGCAAAGAAGCCTGTCTGCGGGTTAAATAAGTTGCGGTAGTTTTGGGATCTTTTCTTAAAATATTCGTAATCGGAATTTTTGCCTAGAGCTTTTGCAAATTCTGCAAGGCACCAATCATCAAAGCTGTGTTCGAGTGTAACTGCAACAGCCTGGCGCTTTTCAAAACCGTCGACAAGTGATTCTGTTTCCTTTTCATTTTCTAAGAGTGCAGGAAACCATCCATGCTTAATGTAGAGACTGTCAAGTGAGCACATTTGACCATTACGCCAGGGTACCATTGTTGCATGTGTTGCATTTTTCTTCAATCCTTCATAAGCTTTTTCAACATTAAAATTTCTCACACCTTTCTGATAAGTATCCCATAGAAGTGCAGCAGAATGAAAGCCTATCATTGCTGGATAGTCGCCAAATAGCTGTGGAAATCCTGGCATCCACCCTCCTTGCTCATAATCAAGCACATAAGACTGAGCCATATCTGCCTGTTTATCAGGATCAATAATAAGCATTAAAGGATGAAGTGCGCGGTAAGTATCCCATAGCCAGTCATCTGTATAATAAGGATGGCCATTGTCACTATGAACTTTACCATCAAAGCCACTGAAATATCTTCCATATTCTGAAATATTTATCATTCTTTCCATACATCTATATAGTGATGTATAAAAGATCCTTTTCTGCCTTTCTGTTCCCCCTTCGGCTCTAATTTTATTTAATGCATTTGACCATATCTTATAGCTCTCATTTTTTATTTCTTCAAAGCTTTTGCTATTTGTTTCACGAAAGAGGTTATCCTTAGCCTGATTCTCGTCAATAAAAGATATACCGATTCTTACTTCAACAGGTGTAAGGTTATCAGAAAAACTTACATATGCCCCAACATTTTCGCCGCTAATTTCATTTGAATTAACTTTTATGTTCTCTTTATCGAAAGTACCAGAATGATTAAAGGGTATGTTTATGTGTGCATAGAAATATTGCTTAACACTTTCAAATTCCTCCCAGCCCTGAATTACGCTATCACCTGTTATCTTTATATATGCTTTTCTTTTTGAACGGAAAAGAATATTATGATCATTCTTGTCATTATATGTAAACTTGTAAAGTGCAGTTCTTTCGGTAGTTGTCCATTCAGCATTAATATTAGGTTCCTCTAGTAATACTTTGTGGTGCCACGGATGAACTTCTTCCATATCATGGTCATAGTTAGAAGCGTTAATGTTTCTATCCAAGGCTATTTTACCTACTGTCGGCATTATTTCAGTAACAGCACCCCGTCTATAGGCTGGCATATTGAGGGCAAAGCCATATATCTTATCGCTAAGATAGCGGTCCTCAAGAGCTGACTTTGTAACAGGGAAAATTCTAACCATACTATTTGGGCGATGAACCGTAGGTGCTTTTGTAGTTAATAACGGTGCTACTCCGCCAATATTAGGATCGACATATTTAGTGACATCAAAAGATGAGCATCCATAAAAAACAAAAATTAAAACTATTAATGATCTTAAAAGGTTACTCATAAAGACAATCCCATTATTATTTATTAGCAACATTACTAAATTCGTTCGAAAAAGAGAAAGGGAAATCCTCTAGTTCATTGATTCCTCGTTTTAGATTTGGATCGGTACTCATTTGAAAATCAAGAATTCCACCTTTCATTATATCCTCATGAGAGATGAAATTTTTAGTATAATTTTTACCATTCAGATAAGCCGAAGCTATATAAATATTATCCTTTGAATTATCTTTGCCATTAATGACAAATGTCTTACCATTTTCCAGATGCAACTTTACACCGTTAAACAAAGGAGAACCTAGGACATATTGAGAAGACCCAGGGCAGACAGGATAAAAGCCCAAAGCAGAGAACACATACCAAGCAGAAGTCTGTCCATTGTCTTCATCACCACAGAGTCCATCAGGATTTGGATTATACAGTAGATCCATTATCTCGCGCACATATTTTTGTGTTTTCCATGGCTGGCCTGCATAGCTATATAAGTATACTGCATGCTGAATAGGTTCATTTCCATGAGCATACTGCCCCATTCCAGATATTAGCATTTCAGTAATTTCATGTATTTGCCTTTTGTAAAATGAGAAGTCAAAGCTTGGAGGTACAATAAAAACAGAATCCAGTTTAGCAACAAATTTTTCTTTTCCACCCATCAGATCAATTAGTCCTTTAGGGTCATGAAAGACGCACCATGTCCAGTGCCAGGAGCATCCTTCTGTAAAGGCATCGCCCCACTTATCGGGTCTAAAAGGTGACTGAAAGGTTCCATCCTGATTTCTTCCGCGCATAAAATTAATTGAAGGGTCAAAGACATTCTTGTAATTAAGGGCCCTTTTAGCAAACCTCATAATTTCATTTTTAGGTCTGTCTAAGGCTTCTGCCAGTTTCATTATCGTAAAGTCATCATAGCAATATTCAAGTGTTCTTGCCACATTCTCCGAAATATTCACATCATAGGGAATATAGCCAAGAGTGTTATAATACTTTACTCCATACCTTCCTACAGATTTTAAGGGACCTTCATTTTCCGAATTTTTTAATATTGCCTCATATAATCTGTTTATATCATATCCACGTACGCCTGTTAAATAAGCCTCTGAAATTATTGAAGCAGAATTAGAGCCAATCATGCAATTTCTATGTCCAGGGCTAGCCCATTCTGGAAGCCAACCGCTTTCATTATATGCATTAACAAGTCCTTCCATGATCTGGCTGCTTAGCTCTCTTTGCATAATTGTATTAAGTGGAAAGGCTGCTCTGAAAGTATCCCAGAATCCATTATCTGTATACATGTAGCCTGGAAGGACCTTACCATTATAAGGGCTATAATGGACCACATTGCCATCTTTGTCAAATTCGAAGAATTTCCTTGGAAACAGCATTGTCCTATATAAAGCGGTATAGAAAGTTTCCAGCTGAGCCTGACTTCCGCCTTCAACTTCAATTCTGGAAAGTCCTTTATTCCAAATATCTTTTGCCTTTGACATTGTCTGATAAAACGAATCATCCCCAATTTCTCTTTTAAGGTTTAGTTCAGCCTGCTCGAAACTTATAAATGAAGAAGCAACTTTAAGGTGAATAATTTCATTATTGTTGGTCTTGAACTTTAGAGCAGCTCCCACATGCTCTCCTTCACCTTCAAGTCTATTTGGGAATATTTCTTTTTCATTCCATATATAAGCTGAATCTATTTGTTTGTCGAAATAAATGACGAAATAATTGCGGAAATTTTCAGGCACCCCTCCTTCGTTATTCCTGCTAAAGCCGATTATTTTTTTCTCATTTGGAAAAATTTTTATGTAAGAGCCTTGGTAGAGTGCGTCAACTAGAAGGAATGAGTTATCTGTCTTAGGATATTTAATTTGAAATTGTGCTGCTCTTTCAGTAGGAGATATTTCCGTCCAGACATTATAATCGCTTAAATAGACCTGATAGTAATAAGGTTTTACTGTTTCTCTTTTATGCGAAAACCAAGCAGCTCTTAAAGCTTCATTTGTTTTAAGAATTCCGGTCATAGGCATAATCGAAAAGCTTCCATAGTCGCCCATCCATGGAGATGGCTGATGGGTCTGCCTAAATCCCATGATCTTGTTTGCATTATAGCTATACATCCAGCCATTTCCCATTTCTCCTGTTTGGGGGGACCAAAAGTTCATTCCCCAGGGCAGAGCAATGGCAGGATAAGTATTTCCATTTGAGAGCAGACGTTCAGAACTTGTGCCAACTAATGGCCGGACATATTCTACGTAATCAGAAAAGCTTTTTTTACCCGAAGTGGCTAACCCAGCATAAAGCAGGAGGAAAGGGAACAATAAAGCCATTAGCATTGCTTTTTTCATAGATGGCACCTGTTTTTAATTAAGTATATAAAATCAGATCGCTCTAATTTAACTAATAAAATATCAACATTTACATACCCTAAACATACAGACATGAGATATAAACATATATCCATATTTTTCTTATTTTTAGGTTTTATTATTGTAAAATAATTATTGCAGATTCTAAATAATCAGTTATAAGTGAGCAATTATTTAGTAGTACAGACTTATGGCATAGTCTTTCTATCTTAATTAAATAAATTGGAGATAATGATAATGAAAACTTGGCCAAACGTGTTCAATTTTTTCTTTTTGACTTTACTGGCATTCTCCATCTTCTTTTTTGATGAATCTATGGCAGCAGAACAAACTAGACTTACAAATCTACGTACCGAATACAAACTCAATCCCATAGGTATTGATGTAAAAGAGCCTCGCTTAAGCTGGGAAATTGAGTCTGTTAAACGCAATTTTATGCAGACTGCATATCAGATAAGAGCTGCAAAATCCATTTCCGATCTTATGGCAAATAAAAACCTGATATGGAATAGCCAAAAGGTCAATTCAGGAAAATCAAATCAGGTTATTTATAATGGAGGAAATCTTAATTCATCAGAAAGAATTTACTGGCAGGTGAAGATCTGGGGAAATGACGGAAGCATTACAGAATGGAGTGAACCTGCATACTGGGAAATGGGGCTGTTAAACTCATCTGACTGGAAGGCAAATTGGATTAGTCCACAGTTAGAAGAAGACCATAGCAAATCTAACCCCTGCCCTATGCTCCGCAATGAATTTGAGATAAAGAAAACTGTCAAATCAGCAAGAGCATATATAACAAGTCATGGCCTGTATGAATTTCATCTTAACGGAAGTAAAATTACAGATCAGCTTTTTACACCAGGCTGGACGAGCTATAATAAAAGGCTTCAATATCAGACTTATGATATAACGAAAGCTATACAACCCGGGAAAAACGCAGTAGGTGTTATACTCGGTAACGGCTGGTACAGGGGGCACCTTGCATGGAAAGACAATAGAAATATTTATGGCAATGAAGTTGCTCTTCTCATGCAGATCAATATTGAATATACAGATGGGACCTCAGAAATAATAAAAACCGATAAAACGTGGAAGTCTTCGCATGGCCCCATATTACTCTCAGATATTTATGATGGCGAGATATACGATGCAAGACTTGAAAAGGCAGGCTGGGACAAATCTGGTTTTGACGATAAAGCCTGGAGCGCAACAACTGAAAAAGATTATGGCACATCAATGCTTATTGCGACAGAAGGCCCTTCTGTACGAATTACAAAGCAGATAAAACCTATAAATAAGTTTAAGACTCCAAGCGGTGAACTCGTCTTTGATATGGGGCAGAATATGGTTGGATGGGTCCAACTTAAATTAAAAGGCAAGTCTGGAGTTACAATAACCCTTAGACATGCAGAAGTGCTAGATAATGAAGGTAATATTTACACAAAAAATCTTCGCTCTGCAAAACAGAAGATAGAATATACTTTCAAAGGCAATGATGAAGAGGTCTTTGAGCCACATTTTACTTTCCAGGGATTCAGATATGTAGCAATAACGGGCTATGATGAAGATATTCCGCTAGGAAGTATTACAGGGAAAGTAATACACTCTGATATGACTCCTAATGGTAGTTTCGAGTGCTCAGATTCTCTTATTAATCAGCTGCAAAAAAACATACAATGGGGCTTAAGAGGTAATTTCCTTGATGTACCTACTGATTGTCCGCAAAGAGATGAAAGACTTGGATGGACTGGTGATGCACAGACATTTGCACCCACGGCATGTTTTAATATGGATGCAGCTTCCTTTTATACAAAATGGATGAAAGATTTTATTGCCGATCAAAACTCAGATGGAAGAATCCCCCATGTAATTCCAAATGTTCTTCGAACAGATGATGCAGGTGCTGCAGGTTGGGCTGATGCTTCTATTATTGTCCCGTGGACTGTTTATCAAAACTATGGTGATACAAGAATCCTTGAGACACAATATCAGACAATGAGGTCATGGATAAAATATTTAATGTCAAAGGCAGGAAGTTCTTATATATGGGATAAAGGTGTTGGTTTTGGAGATTGGTTAGCATATGCAACAACAAGCTCAGATTATCCCGGGGCAACAACAGACAAGGATCTTATTGGAACTGCTTACTTTTATTATTCCACAAGCCTTATGCAGAAAATTGCAAACATACTTGGAAAAGAGCAGGATGCAAAAGAGTATTCAGATCTTATGAAGAATATTAAATCTGCATTTCAAAAAGAATTTATTACCGGGACAGGAAGAGTCGCTTCAAACACGCAGACTGCATATGTCCTAGCTTTGAACTTTAACCTTGTGCAAGATGAACTAAAAGCTTCAGCAGCAAAGCGTTTAGCCGAAGATGTTGAAAAATTCGGACATATAACAACAGGTTTTCTCGGCACCTCAAATATCTGTAAAACCCTTACTGATTATGGTTATGAGGATCTTGCATACAAGCTTCTTTTCAGGAAGGAATATCCATCATGGCTTTATCCAATTACAAAAGGGGCTACAACGATATGGGAGCGCTGGGATGGTATAAAGTCAAATGGATCGTTTCAGGATGCATCAATGAATTCGTTTAATCATTATGCTTATGGTGCTGTTGGTAAATGGATATATAGTTTTATTGCCGGAATCGATCTTGATCCTGAAAATCCAGGTTATAGAAATATAATACTGCATCCTCATTTCCCGAAACAATTAAGTTACGCAAAAGCTGAATACCACTCAATTTATGGTAATATCTCATCTAGCTGGGAAAGCAGTAATGGAACATTGAAGTTTGATCTTCAGATACCAGCAAATACGACAGCTGAGTTATACTTGCCTGCACAGTCAAAAGAGAAGATAACTGAAAGCGGCAAACCAGTAGATAAAATAAAAGAGATAAATTTTGTAAAGGCTGAAAACGGAAAGAGTCTGCTTAAGTTAGGATCAGGCAAATATCATTTTGAAGTGAAGAATTAAACCGCTATTAAAATTATGAAAAGCTGACCCGGAAATTGTCCGGGCCAGTTTTTCTTTTTACGTATGTTTTTTATTTTATATAGAGCTTCTGGGTCTGCACATTAAGAGCTTATTTATTACTTCTTCTATTTTATTTATAGGTTGAGCCATTTGCAAATAGAAATGCTTAGTTCCTTTTTCATTCCAACTATTTGAACCATCTTGTTTAATTATAATTTTTCCCTTATGAAGATTAAACCATGGTTTGCAGCCTTTTATAGCTACAAGCACTGCAATTTCATCCCAGCTCATCCTCCCAAGTGAGTCTCCTTTTGATTTTGGGATACAAAGGCTGAATACATCTTTAACCGGGCTGTTTTTTATATCATTATTTTTAATTAGTGGTAATCCCGTCTTTATTTTAACTCCAATCTCAAATCCATCAAATATAATTGGAGTAGGCCAATTCTTAAAAACATAGAAAGAAGACACAGAATCAGAAAAAACATTAAACTCCCTTCCATATGGGAATCTGCCCGCCATGCAAACAAGTTGTTTAACTTTATTTCTTACAAGGTCCCGTCCTGGCAACTTAGAATACTGATCTCCCTTTGAATCAAGGAGGTTAGCCAGATTTGTTAAAAATCCAACAGTAATAAATACCACACTATGGTCAGGCTGTTTTGCAAGAATGCTCCTATATAACAAAGCTGCATCCATAGCTTCCACATTTTTTTTGATCCTGTGTGGATACTTACTTAATATTGTATCGGTCCAGTGTTGCCAGTCTTTTATCTCCAGAGCATCACCTTTGGGGATACCAACAGGTAGTAAAGACCTATTAAAATAGCTATTGAACGTATTTAATACAGCAGCAACCCCTTCATATTTTGTACTAGCACATGTAGCCAGAACCTTGGCATAGCCGCTATCGGCAAGAGCATGCAAAATTGCAATTGCACCCACATCATCATAATCAGGGCCCATATCGCTGTCGAAGATAACAGGAATAGGATTTTTCTGAGTAGGATTTCCCTGAATAGTAGTAGTTTGCCGAGTAGCAAATTCCTGAGTAAATGATGATTGCGAAACTGCAAACATTATAACTAGAAATAATATTTTATACATTTATTTTTGATTTTAGATTTTCATATTTAGGTTTCATATTTTGTTTTAATTCTTCCCGAGTCTATTTTTTGCTTTGATCAGCTCAGTAAAAAAAGTACAGCAAGAAAATTAAGAGATAAAAAAGCTCAGACTCCAGTTTTATTTTGGCCTCTGAGCTACTTCTCTGTAAAAGAATGTTATTCAACCTTAATTTTAGCATCTAATTTTATATCTTTTGAAGAACTTCCAACAAGTATCTTATACATACCTGGATCAGTCTTCCAACTTTCAAATCTTTCACTGTAGTAGGCAAATGCGTTTTTATCTAGCCTGATATTTACAATTTTTGATTCTCCTGGATCCAACATGACTTTAGAAAATCCTTTAAGTTCCTTAACAGCTCTATCAATGTTTGGATCTGTTGCCGAGGTATAAATTTGTGCAACTTCCTCTCCCTTTATTTTGCCGGTATTCTTAAGTTCAAAACTTACATACCAGCCATCGTCTTTATTTACGACATTCATATTTGAATACTGAAAAGTTGTATATGAAAGGCCATATCCAAATGGGAATAATGGATCAATACTATATTTATCAAAATGTCTGTAGCCTACATAAATATCGTCAGAGTAATAGGTCCTTTCTTTTATTCGGTTATATGTATTATAGGCTGAGCAGTCCTCCCATTTGTGTGGGAAAGTCACTACAAGTTTTCCAGAAGGGTTAGCATTTCCAAGGAGAATGTCAGCTACTGCATTTCCACCCTCAGTACCTGGGAACCAAGTTTCAACTACAGCATTGACTTTACCTATCCATTTATCCATAAGTACAGGTGCGCCTGTTGTCAACAATACGATAACGTTTTTGTTTACTTGAGAGACCATTTGAATTAAGAGCTCCTGGTCCTTTGGAAGGAGCAAATCGAATCTATCACGAGCTTCAGTTTCTATTACACTATTAGTTCCGAGAGATAATATTACATAATCTGTTTTCTTTGCTATTTCAACAGCTTTGTTTATTATTTCCAGATTAGGCGGGTTCTCTCCAAAGACCGCTACAGCTCCGCCAGTTCTTTCAAATAACTCAAAGCAGATCTTATAGTATTTATCTTTTTCCAGTCTGATGTTTGTTGATCTCTTCATTGCTCCATGCGGAAACCATAAGTCCTGAATCAGCTTATCATCGATAAATAAACGCATGCCATCATCACTTAGGGTAGCTATTGAGTAATCATCTGTTTTGTCAACCTTTACATAGCCACTCCATCTTACAGAATAGTTCTCCTTAGCAACACCTGAACCTGGTCCATTTTCATCCCAATAATAATTAATATTATCGCATAGTTTTTTAAGTACTGGTGTTCCCGAAAGGTTGATATTATTAAAGAACTCTGCATTTAAGCCGTTTTTCTTTCCTTCTTTATCTGCAAAAAAATATTTTGAACTAAAAGGTGTGATATTTTGATTATCATCAAATTCGATTCCCTTAGAAAAGTAAAGGTTCACACTGCCTGGCAGTTTGTTTTTTAATCCCTCTAAAAATGAAACAGGGCTAATATCATCAACTTCAGAACTACCTCCCCCGCCAGTTCTTGCAACATTTGCATTTGGTCCAATAACAGCAATTGACTTTATTAAGTTTTTATTTAATGGCAAGATGTTATCCTGATTTTTCAGTAGAACGATTGATGAAAGTGAAGCTTCATAAGCTATTTTTCTATTCTCCTGACTATTTACTAGAGAACTATCTTCCTCTAAGATAG
Organism: Bacteroidota bacterium; assembly: GCA_030706145.1. Taxonomy (GTDB): domain Bacteria; phylum Bacteroidota; class Ignavibacteria; order Ignavibacteriales; family SURF-24; genus JAUZPB01. Next base: position 12,484 of record JAUZPB010000058.1, on the reverse strand, counting down.
GTTTATCAAACAGGCCAAGTTTAAAAATAAGCTGCAGAATATTTCTTACCTTTTCATTTATAGATTCCACAGGAACTCTTCCAGTCTCAACAGCAGCCTTCAAAGATTTTTGGTTCATAAACTCGCCAGTTGGCATCTCAATATCTAACTGACACAAGGCTGTAGGTATGCTTGAATGCACAGCGCCCCAGTCACTCATAATCAGTCCTTTGTAATTCCACTGGTTTCGAAGGATATCCTTGAGTAAGTAATCATTTTCGGAAGCATACTTGCCATTAACCCTATTGTATGAACTCATTAAACAAAGAGCTCCTGCTTCCTGCACAGCAGACTTAAATGCAGGGAAATAAATTTCATGTAACGCACGGTGACTAACAATTGCGTCAACATAATCTCTATCAAATTCCTCATTATTGACAGCGAAGTGTTTTACGGTAGCTGCTACGCCTTCATTCTGGACACCTTTTATGTAAGAGACTCCCATTCTTGACGAAAGGAAAGGATCTTCTCCAAAGCTCTCAAAAGCCCTTCCCCACATTGGAGTGCGGACAATATTTACGCACGGGCCAAGAATAACGTGTCTAGCATGTCCTTTTGTTGCCCTTGCAATACCATGTCCTATTTGCTCAATAAGATTCAAATCCCAAGTTGAGGCCATAGCGATAGGAGAAGGGAATGCAATTGATTTTTGATTTTTCCTTCTTACGCCTGCAGGGCCGTCAGTCATTCTCAATTCGGGAATTCCAAGCCGATTATTAACTTTTGTAGCATCACCATTACCGCCAATATAGTCGAGCTTTTCATCCAGAGTCATCCTTTTAAGCAAATCTTCCACTCGATTTTCAATTGAAAGCTTTGGATCTTTATATGGAGGCTTTTCCTGTGCAAGAGTAAAAGGCAGAAATGAGTTTAGCATAAACAGGCTTAATAAGAAAACACTTTTCATTTTTCAGGGACTCCATTTTTGAAAGAAGGCAAGAACTAACAATAATCCATTTGAGGATATGGCAATAATAGAGTAATTTTCTTAAAAGCACGTGTATATAAGTATATTACTTTGGTTTGCTGGTAAATTGATATAAATTATTCAATCATTTTCTTATGATTTAGGACCATTATTTTTCAGGAATTTTGTTGGCCAAAAAAGCAGCCTTATTAGCACAAAAATAAAATAAATTACCAGGGATAAAATAAGAACAATGTGCAGTTGCGTTAATAGTTCAAGCCAGCTGTTATTATATTTCAATATTGCGTAAATATTTAGGAGAAAGGCTATAGCGAAGCTAAATGTCCAAATGAACAGCTCACTTTTTAGGCGTTTTTGGCTAATAACAAGATCTTTCATTTTATATCCGGTATTTATCCATCAATGTTACACGTTCTTTAGTTTTTGCAGATTCTTCTGCAAGTAATGACCAGACTGTAGAATAATAGCCCTGTATAGGCAACTCTTCTGGAGCTTGACCATTTCTTATATAGCGAACAAAAGCCTCAAGTTGAAGCTTGGTTTCATCCATTTTATAATTGTTAGTTATATAATTGCCTTTATCGACAACTGCGGTTTCTGGGACCCAGCTTGCACCGCCAATTGGAATAGTGTCAAATACATCTTTTTCCATATCATTTATCAGCTTAAGAATTGCAGGAGGTGCAGGGGGATTTTCAGAATAGACTTTATTAAGTTCAAGCTCCATTGTTCCTTTGCTGCCAATTATTTGTTCTTCGCATCCATAATGTTTGTTACTGTTAATCGAGTCATACATAAACTGTGACTGATCAGGATAAGAAAACAAGCAGGCAATATGGTCGTAAACTTCTCTATTTTTCTTCCAATATATAAGGCTGCCATTTGCAATAACCGATGTTGGGAAAGATTGTTTGATCCAATTGGCAACCTGAAGCTGGTGAGAAAGAAGCTCTGTAAAGAGTCCTGCAGACAAGTCATTATATAATCTCCAGTTAATTACACGGTCTAGTTCAGGATGCCCTTTAGGAACGGGCCTGCGCCAGTCGCCATTTCTATGCCAATATCCGCGCATATGAGTTATTTGCCCTATTTCACCTTTGTTGATCTTTTCTATAGCCTCAAGATAAATCGGGCTAAAGACTCTTTGGTGGCCTATCTGTAATATTCTTTTAGTACGCAGATGCTCATCATACATTCTTTTGGAATCATCAAGTGTACGTGCCATTGACTTTTCACAAAACACACTAAGTCCTGCATCTAGTGCGTCAAGGGTAATATGGCAATGTTCAGTAAGCGGTGTTGCAATTATTACTCCATCTAGATCTTTTAAGGCAAGAAGCTCTCTGTAGTCATAGAACGGTTTTGCCTTTCCATTTGTAAATTTAATTGCCCGCTGATAATTTGGCTCATAGTTATCACAGATAGCAGCAATTTCCACATTAAGTATTTTTTCGAAGACCTGGACATTTTTCAGCAGTGCACTTCCGCGATCGCCGATGCCAATAAAACCAAGACGCACTTTATCATTAACTGATTTAGCATATACTTTTTCATTAAATACTTTCATCCACGGCATTGATGCAAGTGCAACTGTAGAACCGGCAATCACAGATATTTTTTTTAAGAATTCTCTTCTACTTATCAAGAAAGATTCTTCCATTATAAGTCCTTATTGAATATCTTTATATGAAAGAAGAACATAATCGTATATACGATAGTCACAAATGAATTTCATAGAATTCCGCTGAAGGAATTTACCAAAGTTTTTCTCTAAAGGCGAGAATATCACTGCACAATAATTCAAAATAAGACAGACCTTCAAACCAATTTTCCAATACTTCATTATTACTCATCAATACTATGTGCTGGATAAAGTAATACCGGACCAATTAAGCCAGATTCCGAAAGTTTCCATTCTGAAGCATTAAAAGGTTTATAGTTGATATTAACAATATTTATATCATAGAACTTTTTCCAATTAACCTTTCTTTCATCAAGATCTTTAATTCTATTGGCCGCGGAATTTGTAACTTCAACTTGCAGTTCATTTTCACCTTTAGTTAAAACATCGCCAAATGAAATATTAAATGGACTGGCCCACAGAGAGCCAATAGCGTGTCCATTGATCTTTATGCGCGCACTTTCACAAACTTTCCCTAAATCAAGTATCCAGTTTTTAGTCCCGGGCCGTGGATTTTGGAAGCGGATCTTGTATCTGGCTGTACCTGAAAAGCTGCTAACCTCTTTAAGATTAAAATTTGTCCACGACTGAAGCTTACTTGTAAAATAAGATTCAGGTAAAATCGGTCCGCCCTGTATAAATTCCACTTCCCAGGTTCCTTTTAACTCATATCCTTTATCAGAAGTGTCCAGATAATTCCAAACCTCGCCACCATCTACTTTATTATAAAGGCACTTTAGTATAAGTGACTTTCCCGGATCAAGCTGCAGGTACACTAAAGTTGACCCATCAAAATTATTTTTCAATTTAGCCAAAGCTGAATTACCACTAAACGGATCGTAGATAATCACAGTTTTATAATCACCATCGAGCTTAACCCAATTATTTAACCTCTGAGAAGTCTGGTTAGCTAAGAAGTAATACTTACCTCCTTCAATTTTTCTGCGGATAAAACCAATATTAAGATCTGCAAATGATGATTCACCTTTTATTAAGCTATTACGTAACATTGCAATAATATCATCTCCCAGATGCAGACTTCCCTTTTTTATTTGTTCAAATAATCTTTCATTAACACCTTTTTCCTCTTTCTCTCTTTCTTTATATTGAAAAAATCCAGGCACACCATTTGGGAGGCTATCGCTAAAGAAGACTTTTCCACCTCTAACAACAAATTCAAGCAATTTCTTTAACGTTCTGACAGGCATAAAATGCAAGTTTGGAATGATAAGAGCTTTATACTTACTTTTTTCGGTAAGTATTTCTCCATTATCTACTTTGGAATTATTGATCTGCTCGTCAGATATATAATCAAAGCTATATCCATTGGCTGCTAATTTATTTACTGTTTTATAAAAGTTTGATTTTAAGAGCCACTCTTGAGGGTTATGCATTTGCAGGCTAATCAACTTATCCTTAGAGGCAGAGTTCCACAAATCCCAAATTGGAAAGTAAACAAGTAATTCATTATCTGGCTGTCCGCTTTGAAGTATAGCCTGGGAGCGAGCGATATAGCTATTTATAAAAGAGATATCATACCACAATGTATTTGTTGGTCCAAAGTTAGAAGATGCATAAAACTGCCAACCTGGCCATATTTCATTTTTGGGTGAATAAGGTATACCATGAAGATAGAGATGATTAATTCCGGAGATAAAAAGAAGATCAATCTCAGGTTTTAGTTTTGAAAGTGTTTCATGAAAATGTTCAGTTAGCCACGTTCCTGTTTCCGAAGAAACGAGATTCTTCCCAGTTACATGAGCTGCTGATGAGGCAAATTTCAAAATAAATGGATCGATAGATTCTTGTCTTGTAAAAAGAGTATCACATGATTTGCCTGGAATACTCTGCTTAGGTGATCCAAAGGCTTCAGTCTCAGGAATATCGGCCGAGGCATAAATATCCAAGATATTTGCCGGAGCTCCATGCGCCTGATTACGGAACACGACCCCTTTTTCGTTTGCCCACTTTGTAGCCCTCTTTATAAAACTCTCATGGAGTTGTGAAATTGTATAGCGGTAATCAGATCTTACACGAGAAGTCATTTCAATATCGCCCATACCCAAAAATGCAGGCATTTGATCAAGAAGGTTATAGCCTCTTCGGCTTTCAAATTCATTAAGAAAATTTCTTGTCCAATCTGCCCCGTAATACTCATATGAATCGTGATAGAATGCATCTGGCATCTTTTCGCCAAAATTCTCAAATGCCTTATCGAAACAGGTCAAGTAGTCATTTAATGCTTCAACAGAAAAAGGGTCTACAACATTTCCTTGTCCGCCCGGGGCAGCACGTTTAACTTCTTGTATGGGTGAAGCAACAAGAAGAGCAATAATCTTTGAACTATCAACTGAAGAAGACCAATTAAGAAGACCATTTTTATCAATTTTGTTTGTAAGGTCAATTCTACCTTCTTTAGAATAAGCGTTAACTGCAAAGACAGACAATTCATAGTTTTCTGTCATTATTTTTTTTGCTTCTTCAAAAAGATTCAGATTAACTTTTGAAGTACAATTTATATTGAACCTAAGGTCAACAAGTTTTGACGAAGAAAACTGCGCTTTTACATTTGGTCCACCAAAGGGCCATCCTGTTCCCAAAGTCATATCAAGGCCAAGGCCGAGTCTTTGACATTCCCTTAAACTGTAAGAAAGCATCTGCATCCATTTAGGTGAAAGGAAACTAATAAACTTATCTTCGTATCCTTTTACGCCATATATTGGAATTATATGAACTCCTCCAATTCCATTTTTTGAGAACTCTTCAAGGTTGTAAGTTATGTTCTCTTTATCGACTGCGCTTCCAAACCACCACCAATAAGTCCACGGTTTGCTATTTTTCGTGATGGGGGGAAAATGCTGTTCACTAATACCTTGCGTAATACCTTGCGTAATACCTTGCGAGCAGCATATTTCTGTTAATAGAAAAAAGCTTAAAACTAATAAGACTTTATATTTTATCATTATATGATATTTTGGCCAACCTTGCCTTATAGGTAAGACTATTAATGCAATCAATTTTATTAATGGAGCATTTGACACTTTACTGAAAATACAATATTGACTTTTACTCTTCTACAAACTCTAGCGGTTTTTATTTGTATGTCCATTTTACAGTTTTTTGATTTTCTTTAGCTTTGTCAATAATATACTGTCCCATTATTTTCACTAGCTGATAATTATTCATTGGACGCCAGCCATGTCCTTTCATTGGACGGCCGTATTCAAATGAGCCATCAAAATATGGATCCTTAGTGGCTTTAAGAAAATCTTCCATAAGGTAGACCCCAAGATTCAGGTAAAGGTTATCCATATCGCCACAGAAGAAATGCATTTTACCTTTTAGTTTTGGCCCTAATGTTGACCAATTCTTTTCAAGATAATCGCGAAGGTCATAGTTATTATCCCTCATATATTGAGCAACCGAATGGTCAATTTCCCCTGTTATAGGGTCCCAAAGGGGTTTTGGATATCCGTCACTGCCCACAGGTCCATAGACAGCTTCCCAAATTGCGAGTTGTTCACATGACCTGCGCATGCTTCCTAAGACACTTTCATAGTAACTTTGTTCTCTGAAGGTATTAGTAGTCTGTCCAAAATTTGTTCTGCTCATTGGCCTTTCAAGTGTCCTGTAGTCACCATCATTTACAAAAAATGCATTGTCATCATTATAAATATCAATTACGCCATATCTTCTGAAATCAACTGGATCAGGGAAAAAGACCCAAGATCCGCCAAAGAAGTCGGGATGATAAGCCTGAAGGGCCAAGACTTCCCATCCACCTGTAGAGCCACCTGAAAGAACTCTAGCATAAGATTCTTTTATGATTCGGAATTTATTTTCAATAAAAGGAATTAGCTCAGTCATAATTGCATCACCATAAGGGCCATTGTTTGCAGAATTTACTGCATAGGAATCATCATAGTATGGTGTTGGATGCTGAAAAGTGACACATATCATTCTCGGGAAATCTTCAGAAATCCATTGCTGATAAAATTCGTAGCCTGTCTCATCAGAATTCCTTAACCTTCTTGCGCGGTCAGCTTCACTTTCAGGTTTATTTTCAGTTTCAAATCCATGAGAAGGGTTGAGAGTAAAATGTGTTTGTTCATATTCTACAGGATAGTAAACATCAGGATTTTCATCATAACCCTTGGGTAGCAGAATAGTTGCCCCCAGATAAAACGGATGTCCCCAGAATTTTGAAAGAAGCTCACTTTTAATTTTTATATGTTTAACCCACTTTGTATCCTGAGGCAAATCTATAGGAGGAATAATGTTTTTGATAAGAATTTCCTTTTGTATTCCTAGAGATGGATCCCAATGGATTTTTTGAACGTCGCTATAAATATTACCTGGAGAAATGTTGAACTTTTGTCCTTCCCACTGATCCATATGTGCCCATATTACATGGCCATCTGATCTATGGAATTCAGTATAAACATTTATCAAAGCCTGGACATAATAATCACCTGCAGGCAGATCAGATAGACTTTTAACAGGGGATCCCTGAGCACTGCCATCAACTTCCACCATTTCACCAGCCTTCAGGTTATTTATATCTTTGCCAAAGAGCAAAGGACTGGGCCTTCTCTGAAGGCGAAGTTCCTGGTCACAAGTCTTTGAGACGAATAAAAATATTCTTCCAGTAATTGGTCCTTCGTGCAGTTTGGCAGGGAAAGATACCTTAAAGCAAAAAGGGCGGATATTTTTCTGAGAATAAATATTTTTGGAAGCTAGAATAAATATTAAGGATATAGCCAAGTAAAAAATGTTTTTCATAGTGAAGCGCTTATTCATTTTTATTATCCTGAATTTTTAACAGATATATTTTTTCACAGATGCTTTTTTTTCAGATCTTATTGAAGGATTCTTTTATTTTTATATCCGTCAATGCCATAATACATTATAAATAAGTAGCAAAAAAGAGGCAGGAGATAAGAATATTTAAGACCAATTATTCCAATATCAGCCAGCACCCCTTGCAACAATGGCAATATTGCTCCGCCTACTGGTGCCATGACCAAAATGCCAGAGGCTTTAATAGTCATTGATCCAAGTCCATCAATTGAAAGAGCAAAGATATTTGACCACATAATTGAATTAAACAGACCTACAAGCAGCATAGTCCACATTGAAAATGTACCTTTAGTAATAATAGTTAAGGCTAGTAAAGTAAATGCAGCAACTGAAGCCCAAACGAGGACTTTTTGAGCCTGTACCTTCTGCAAAATAGCCGAACCTACAAAACGTCCTATCATCAGTCCACCCCAATAAAAAGGTATGTACTTTGCAGCCGCTTGCGCTGATAAGCCCGCAATATAAGGTTCTCCAAGGTAGCTTACAATAAAGCTTCCAATAGAAACCTCAGCACCCACATACAAAGTTAAAGCAATAACGCCAAGTCTTAGCTGGCGATATCTTAAAACACTTCCCTTAGTTTTTTCCCCTTTGGAGGAATGTCCTGAAATAGATGGCAATTTAATAAAAGCAAAAGTTATAGCAAGTAAAAAAGCAGCTAAAGCCAAACCTATATAAGGTCCCTGAACAGAAGCGGCATGAGCAGCGTTGCTATTAAAATTGCCAAGTATAAGATAAGCCCCTATTAAGGGTGCCACTGTAGTTGCAAGAGAGTTTATTCCTTGTGCTAGGTTAAGCCTGCTCGAAGCAGTCTCAGGAGCTCCAAGTATTGAGACATATGGATTACCTACTACCTGGAGAAATACATTACCGGTTGCCATTACAAAAAGGCCAAAAAGAAAGATCCCATAGGATATTAAATATGCTGCTGGCAGAAAAATTAGACATCCAATACTTACAGTTGATAGTCCAAGGACGATTCCATTTTTATAGCCTATCTTTCCTATTATCATACTAGCAGGCACAGCCATTGTAAAGTATGCTCCAAAATAGCAGAACTGAATTAGCATTGTCTCAGTATAGTTCATATTAAAAAGACTTTTCAGATGAGGAATAAGAATATCATTCAAAGAGACAATTGCGCCCCATATGAAAAACAGTGAGCTCATTAGTGCAAAAGCCATTTTGTAGTTTTTCTTTGAAACTATCTCATCTTCTTTTACTGGCCTGGTTGTTGAGATGTGCATAGAATACCCGCCTATAGATTAGTGCAAATAAAAAATATTTTTAGAATAATTCTGCGGAGTAATAATACATACCAAGCTAAAGATATGTTGGTCTATCTGTTAAATTGTCAGGTATGTATGTAAAATTGCCTGGAATCTCCCAAAGTCTAAAGGATAATATTAAAAATTGCAATTTGTACACTTAAACAGTTGATATAAACAGATAAACCAGAAGTTCAGGGAATTGTTTAATAAATTTGAAATGAATTACAAAAATGGCGAAAGCTTATTTTGATTTGTCAGTCCAAATACGTTTACAAAGATGAGGCAAATAAATGTCATTTAATTGCAAATATGCAGTTATAGGTATTCTGACCATTCTTGTCGTTTTCTTATCTGCAGAGATATTCAGGATTTCCAAATATAGATATATACCTGAACTTCCCCCAGAAGATATAAAAACAGAGGATGATGATATTTACTTTGAACTCTCCAACGGAGCAAAAGAAATTGACTGGAGAAGGTTAAACAGTACGCTTAAGTATATTGATTCGCAATACGATGTATCAGATTTTCACCTTGCAACAATAATTAGACTACTATATGAATATCCCGACAAAATTCCGCCCGAAGTCTTAGCAAATATTAATAAAGTTCTTCTTAGATTCAGATACTGGATGGATGAGCCAGGAGAAAATTCTATGTGTTATTGGAGTGAAAATCATCAGATCCTTTTTGCTTCGGCTGAATACCTGATCGGACAGTTAAATCCCGGCAAGGTTTTTACAAATAGCGGACTAACAGGCTATGAGCACATGGAAAGAGCCTCAAGACGTATCAATGACTGGCTTGAAATGAGATGGAAATACGGATTTTCAGAGTTTTACTCAAATGTATATTATAATGAAGATATTGCAGGCCTTATTAATCTTATTGACTTTGCAAAGGATAAAAGTATTTCGAAGCGCTCGGAGATAATAATGGACCTTTTGATGTATGATATTGCTTCACAAAAGTCAAATAATATTTTTGTTACTGTAAGCGGCAGAGCCTATGAACGCAGCCGAAAAGGAGGCAGACAAATCTCAATAAACAGAATAACTAACCATATTTGGGACAGGGCTAAAGAAATAGCTCACCCTCATATTAACTATGGATTTATCACCTCAAAAAGATATAAACTCCCTCAGGTCCTGTTTGAAATTGGGAAAGATACATCAAATATCGTTATAAAGCAGAGTAATGGGTTAAATATTTCAGAGCTGGAAAAAGAGGGCTACAATGGAACTAATGACAGAAGTATTATGATGCAATGGGGAATGGAGGCTTTTTCAAATCCCGAGGTTATAAAAAATTCAATTGGGTATATTAGGATAAACAACCTATTTAGCAATATGTTCTTTAAAGAGTTCAGGAAGCTGGATCTTCTCCTTATAAGAGCACTTCATCTTGAAGTACCTATAGTAAAGTTATTTAATCCCCAGTATAATGGTAGTGCAATTCAAAGGGCTAACACATATACTTACAAGAGATCTGATTATTCGGTCTATTCTGTACAGAATTATTTTCCAGGCTGTTTTTCTAACCAGGTTCACATAACAGGTATGAATATTGGAAGTTCATTTAGCATCTTTCATCTTCATCCTGCAGTTGAGAAATGGAATAAGAACCAGTCCCCCAACTACTGGGTGGGTTATGGAAGGCTCCCCTATACGGTTCAGGACAGTTCAGTCAGTATTTCTATATATAATTTACCAGATAAGAAAGCCGCTTTTGAAATGGATATGTTGCATTATACTCACGCGTATTTTCCAAAACAAATGTTTGATTCAGTCTTAGTAATAAAGAATTATGCCTTTGGTTTGAAAGGAAATACCTATTGTGCTTTAATTGGTAAAAATCCTTTATACTATAGAAACGGTACGTCTGATGACCTGATTCAGCAAGGTGATAAAGTCTTCTGGATCATTGAAGCTGGGGATAAAGCCTCTGATGGTTCTTTTTATAGATTTGTCTGCAGAATTCTTAAGAATAAAGTTGAGTTTAATTTCAGATCATTAACATTAAACTACATTTCGAAAAAGAAAACTTACCTTGCAAAATATTGCGGAGGCTTTCAAATCAATGGGCATAAAATAAACACATCTCATATGCGTTTTGATTCACCATACATAAAATCAAAACTCAAGTCAGATTTCGTAAGTTTCAATTTTAAGGGAAAATTCCTAAGACTTAATTTTTACAAAATGCAGCGTGAATATAATTAATAGTTAACTTTCTTTTTCCGGCAAAAAGCTCATTATTAAAATCTCAAAAATAAATGGGATTACAGGGCATAAATGAAGGTTAATAAAAATAAAGGACCTGCAGATATAAAATGTGCAGATCCATGGATCTAGGGGTTTTTCAGCATCAATTTTAATGGGTCACGCATTTATGATCATTTGCTTCTTCTCATCGAAGAGGACCTTTCTTCCTCTGTGCAAGGATTCAGTTACCATCATGCTTGCAACAGAGTGATTATATCCAGCTTCAATTGGAGCATTGGGCTCTTTTCTACTTCTTATACATTCCATCCAATTTCTCATGTGAGCTGTAGTCATTATATCAGATCCCTGATTTGCGTCAGTAACTATTTTTGTATTTTCATCTGTTAAAGTTGATTCAGAGAGCAGGTTCTCATGCAGTCCAAACTGAGGATATTTCTCAGCGTGCTCTTTTGTAAGTCCGCCTCTTGGAGTAATTTTATTTGTGTCAAGATTTAATTCACCGCCATTGGAATAATATATTTCCTTTACATCTCCTGCAGAGTTAGAGAAACGTGAAGTATAATTAACCTGAAATCTTTTTGTAGTGTCAGGATCATTAGATGGGCCATATTCTAATATTGCAGTCAATGTATCGACGTTCTTTCTTCCATCATTCCACATATATATTCCGCCGTTAGCCACAACGCTCAATGGATGGTTAAATCCGGTAAACCAGTGTACTGTATCGATCTGATGGCACATCCATTGGCCAGGTATTCCCGAAGAATATGGCCAGAAGAGGCGGTATTCCAAATAAAATCGTGGATTAAAGGATACTTTTTCTCTATTTATTAAAAATCTTTTCCAGTCGACCTCATTTTCTCTTAATGCTGCAACAGCATCAGGCTGTCTCCATCTATCAGGCTGATTAACATTCCAGCACATCTCAGCAAATTTAATTGGACCGAACTTCCCAGATTTTATATACTTTTCAGCGGCTCTGTAATTAGCTCCGCTTCTTCTTTGAGAGCCAATCTGAACAATTCTTTTCGTTTTTCGAACGGCCTCTAAGACCATCTTGTTATCATCCATCGATTCAGCAAGAGGTTTTTCCACATATGCATCACGGCCGGATAAGACAGCCTCTGTTGCATGATAGGCATGCTGAAAGTCGGCCGTACTTATAATAACAGCATCAACTTTTGATTTCTCATACATTTCTTCATTATTTCTATAGGGAGTAACATTGATTCCCTGAAGTTTATTAAGATAAGCAACCCCTTCTTCTCGTCTTTTATTCCAGATATCTGAGACAGCAGATATTTCCATATTTAAGTCTTTTGCGTTTGCCACAAAGGCACTGCTTAAAGTATCTTCAAAGCGGTGAGAAAAGCCCACCACACCAACTAATACCCTGTCATTTGCACCAATTATTCTATCGTAGTGCATTGCATCGGTAGAAATCACTTTTGATTTGGGTTTAGTTTTTTCAACTGCATTG